>JAITHE010000129.1 GCA_031280125.1 Treponema sp. | reverse complement strand
CTAAGGCACATTTCAAAAACGTTTCCCGGCGTCAAAGCCCTCAAGGACGTTCACTTTGAATTGAAGAAGGGAGAAATCCACGCCCTCATGGGCGAGAACGGCGCGGGAAAATCCACCTTTATCAAGATCATCACTGGGGTTTACCGCCCCGACGGCGGAGAATTCCTTATCGACGGAAAGCCCGTGGAGATTCGCACCCCCCCGGACGCCCAGGCTCTGGGTATCGCGGCGATCTACCAGCACGTAACAAGCTTCCCCGATCTTTCGGTGGCGGAAAACATTTTTATGGGCCACGAAAAAACCGCCGCCCCCTTTAAGCGGGTAGACTGGAAAACCATGAACCGCCGGGCCCAGGAACTGCTGGATCAGCTGGACGCCAACTTTGACAGCCGGGCCGTCATGAGCACCCTGTCGGTGGCCCAGCAGCAGATCGTGGAAATCGCCAAGGCCCTTTCTTCCAGCGCCCGGATCATCATCATGGACGAACCCACGGCCCCCCTGTCCAACCGGGAAAGCGAAGACCTCTACCGCATTACCGAGGGCCTCAGGTCCAAGGGAAATTCGGTGATTTTTATTTCCCACCGTTTTGAGGACATGTACCGCCTGGCCGACCGGGTTACCATTCTCCGGGACGGGAACTATATCGATACCTGGAACATGGCCGATGTGGACGATCACAAAATGGTGGTCGCCATGGTGGGCCGGGAAATAAAACAATTCTTTCCTTCCCGGGATACCGTGCCGGGAGAAGAAATTTTCCGGGTCGAAGGCTTGTCCCGGACCGGTTTTTTTAAGGACGTGAGCTTTAACGTCCGCCGGGGAGAAGTGCTGGCCTTAACGGGACTTGTGGGGGCGGGCCGTACCGAAGTCTGCGAGGCGATCTTCGGCATCAGCCCCTACGACGGGGGAACGGTTGTCCTGGCCGGCGAAACCCTGGATCATCCTTCTCCGGCGGAGGCCCTTAAAAAGGGAATCGGCTTTTTGCCCGAGGACCGGCTTAAACAGGGCCTCGTACTCCGCTGGGAAATCGCCAAGAACATCACCCTTTCGTCCCTCGAACAGTTTCTCCGTTACGGCTGGGTCAACCGGAAAAAAGAAAACGACATCGCCCGGGACCTGTCGGGTAAACTGGGGGTCCGGGCCCAGAGCGTCCACGACAAAGTGTCAACCCTTTCCGGGGGAAACCAGCAAAAGGTGATCGTCGCCAAAATGCTTACCCGGGACATGAAGGTGATCATCCTGGACGAACCCACCAAAGGGGTGGACGTGGGGGCCAAAACGGCGATCTATTCGATCATGAACGACCTGGCGGCGGCTGGTTACGGGATCGTGATGGTTTCTTCGGAAATGCCGGAAGTGCTGGGCATGAGCAACCGTATCGTGGTAATGCGGGACGGCAGAGTGGCGGCGTCCTTTGAAACCAAAGGGACCACCCAGGAACAGATTCTCCACGCCGCCATGAGGGAGTAGCCAATGGAAAAGGCGCTTAAAAAAACAAACTATACCGAAAAGTTCAGGGAGCTGGGACTGGTCTTTTTTATCATCCTGGTCAGCGCCGTGATCCAGATGCGAAACCGGGAATTCCTTACCCTGGCGAATATCAACAACATCCTGACCAATACGGCAATCCTGGCGATCCTTTCGGTGGGGATGATGATGGTCCTTTTAACCGGGGGCATCGATCTTTCCGTGGGGGCGGTCATCGCCTTTTCCGGCATGGTTACGGCCCTGACGGTCCGTTCCTACGCCGCCCTGCCGGTACCGCTCCTTATCCTGGAGTCGATTGCCGTGGGGGCCGCGGCGGGACTGGTGACGGGGATCCTCGTGGCCCGGTTTTCCATTCTGCCCATCATCGCCAGCCTGGGACTGATGAACGTCATCCGGGGCCTTACCTACATTGTAAGCAAGGGCGCCTGGGTAAGCGCCTACCAGATGCCGGAACACTTTAAGGGCCTGGCCACGGGAAAAATTCTGGGGGTCAACAACCTTATCGTCATTGCCCTGTGCATCTACGCGGCCTTTTACTACTTTATCAACTTTACCCGGACCGGCCGGCGGATCTACGCCGTGGGGTCCAACCCCGAGGCGGCGGAGGTGATCGGCCTGCCCAAAAAGCGGATCATTACCCTGGTGTATGTCCTCATGGGATCCCTGGCGGGCCTTGCGGGGGTCCTGTGGGTAACCAAGTTCGCCTCCGCCCAGGGAGACACCGCCGCGGGCTACGAGATGAATGTCATCGCTTCCTGCGTCCTGGGGGGCGTCAGTGTTTCAGGCGGCCGGGGCAAGGTGGCCGGCCTTGTCCTGGGGGTGATTCTCTTTGGCATCCTCGCCAACGCCCTCCCCCTGATCAAGGTTTCCCCCTTTTGGCAGCAGGCCATTCAGGGCTTTGTGATTTTGGCGGCGATCATCACCAATGTTTTGATCAAGCGGAACAACGACCGCCTTACCCTGAGTAAACGGGCCATATAGGAGAGGCATTATGAGCGAACGAACCCTGGCGGTTACCGCAGCCTGGAACGGCAGAAAATTTTTCTTCCAGTGGGAATGGCTTTTGGTGCTGATTTTTATCCTTATTCATGTGGTAAACAGTTCTATCTCTCCCTACTATTTTTCCATCGATACCTTCCTGGGCGCGCCCATGAGTTTTTTGGACAAGGCTTTTATTGTCCTTCCCATGATGCTGGTGATCATTTTGGGAAACATCGATATTTCCGTGGCCTCCATTGTGGCCTTTACCTCGGTGATGATGGCGGTGATCTTTAACGCCGGAGTTCCCATGCCCCTGGCCCTGGGGGCGGCCCTTCTTTTCGGTACGGCCCTGGGGGGAATCAACGGACTGCTCCTTGTTAAATTCAAGGAACTTCCGTCGATGATCGTTACTTTGGCGACCATGACCATTTACCGGGGTATTGCCTATGTGATTATGGAAGACCGGGCCGCCGGGGGTTTCCCGTCCTGGTTTTCCTTTTTTGCCTGGGGCTATGTGGGGCCCTTTCCCTTTATACTTCTTTGCTTTGCCGCGGCGGCGATTTGCTTTGGGATTCTGCTCCACAAAACGGGCTTTGGCCGGAACGTCTACGGCATGGGGAGCAACCGCCTGGCCTGCGTGTATTCCGGGGTCAAGACCGACAGGATACTCCTGGCCGTGGGGCTTTTGACGGGACTTATGTCCGCAATCTGCGCAATCTTTGTGACGAGCCGCATGGGAAGTACCAGGCCCAACGTGGCCCAGAACTATGAACTGGACGTGATCGCCATGGTGGTCCTGGGCGGGGTCAGTACCTCAGGCGGTACGGGCCGTATCGCCGGGCCCCTTTTGGCGGTGTTCATCATCGGTTTTCTTAACTACGGTCTGGGGCTTATCAATGTTTCCGCCCAGATATTGCTGGTTATTCTGGGACTCCTTTTGGTCCTTTCCGTACTGGTGATGAACCTTAAGTCGGGCAAACGGGTTAAAAAATCCGCCGTATAGACGGGTTAAAGATACAGTTTAGGAGGAAGAAATGAAGATCGTAAAAAACGTGACAGTATGTTTACTGATCGCGGCGCTGGCCCTGACCGCGCTGTCCTGTAACAAGGGCGGCGGACAGGCGGAAGGTTCCAACACCCACGCCATTGTGTTCAAAAGTACCGGAAACCCCTACGGCGAACGGCAGATGGGCGGCTTTGAAGAGGGCATCAAGGAACAGGGCGGAACCGCCATTCTGCGGGCGCCGGACCTGCCCACCGCGGAAGCCCAGATTCAGATGGTTGAACAGCTTATCGCCCAAAAAGTCGCGTCCATTTGCATTGTGGGCAACGACT
>JAITHE010000109.1 GCA_031280125.1 Treponema sp. | reverse complement strand
AAGCTTGGGGTAGACGTGATCGAGGCGGGGTTCCCCGCTTCCAGCCCCGGAGACCTCGAATCGGTCCGGGACATCGCCGGGATAGTCCGGGACAGCGCCGTGGCGGGGCTCTGCCGTTCTCTGGAAAAGGACATCGACGCCGCCCGGGAAGCCCTGGCAAAAGCCACCGCCCCCCGGATCCACGTGTTTCTTGCCACCAGCCCCGTCCACATGAAGTGGAAGCTTAAAATGACCGAAGAGGAGGTGCTGGAACAGGCGGCGGCGGCGGTGTCCTACGCCAAAAAGTTCTGCGCCGACGTGGAGTTTTCCGCCGAGGACGCCTTCCGCAGCGATCCGGATTTTGTGTGCCGGGTCTTTGGCGGGGCGATCAAAGCCGGGGCCCTGACGGTGAATTTTCCCGACACCGTGGGCTACGCCATGCCCGGCGAATTTGGCGAGCGGGTCCGGTACATCAAGGAACATACCCCTGGGATGGAAAAGGCCCGGCTTTCGGTTCACTGCCACAACGACCTGGGCCTGGCGGTGGCCAACAGCCTGGCGGCGGTCGCCGCCGGGGCGGATCAGGCGGAATGTACGGTAAACGGCATCGGTGAGCGGGCGGGGAACGCCTCGCTGGAAGAAATCGTCATGTCCCTGCGGGTCCGCAAGGATCTCTTCGGGGCGGACACCCGGATCGACGCCGCCCAGATCTACAGCGCGAGCCGCCTCGTTACCCAGGTAACGGGGGTCAAGGTTCAGCCCAACAAGGCCATCGTGGGCGAAAACGCCTTTGCCCACGAGGCGGGGATCCACCAGCACGGCGTCCTGGCCAACCGGGAAACCTACGAAATCATGACCCCCGAATCGGTGGGGATCGCCAAAAATCAAATGGTTCTGGGCAAACATTCGGGCCGCCACGCCTTTGAAGACCGGCTGGGGCTTTTGGGCTTTTCTTTGGACGGCGAAGCCCTGGAAAAGGTCTTTGCCGAATTCAAGCTCCTGGCGGACAAAAAGAAAACCGTCAACGACCGGGACATCGAGGCCCTGGTCATGGGCGCCGCGGCGGTTCCCGAAACCTGGACCCTGGATCACTGGGCGGTGAACACCGGAAGCGCCCTGGGGGCCAGCGGCACGATCCGGCTCCGCCGCAAGGACGGAACCTTCCAGAAACTGGTGTCCCTGGGGGACGGCCCCATCGATTCAATCTACAAGGCGATCAACCAGATCATCGGGAGGGAACCGGAACTGGAACTCTACGAAATCGGGGCCATCACCGGCGGTTCCGCCAGCCAGGGCGAAACCATGGTAAAGATAGCCTGGGACGACCGCCGCTACAACGGCCGGGGAGTTTCCACCGACATCATCGAGTCTTCCATTAAAGCCTATCTGGCGGCGGTGAACGCCCTGGAGTGGGAAAGCTCCCGGACACCAGTGTGAAGCGCCCGGACACCAGTGTGAAGCGCCCGGACACAGAAGCGCCCGGCGAAAAAACTTTTAACGAACCGCCTGACGTCGAACTCCTCGATACGACCCTCAGGGACGGCGCCCAGGGGGAGGGGATTTCCTTTTCTATTGAAGACAAGCTGGCGGTTATCCGGGCCCTGGATGGTTTCACTCCCGGCTGGAAGCGGTGCTCCTGACGGATGAGAAGGTGTGGGTTATTGACGGCGGCGCTGGTGGATTCCATTGAATACAAGCTGATTGGGGACGGCGGGGCCTTCTGAATGGGAACTATGGATAGGTACGACGGCTTGTTAAGGAGCCTCCCGGAGGGCGGGCGGCGTGTTACCGAAAGGGGACTGACTCTTGAAGTCCGAGATTGTTTTGACCGGACCTCCGGCGCTCTGGATCCCCGGACGGCGCTGACTCTGACACTTAAACGGAAAGACTTTGAAAGGGCCTTTGCCCGCTATGACAGCGCCCTGTGGCCCAACATGGATCATCTCTTTGAACCCCGTCATGCCCAGGGCCGTACCCAGCTGGAAATTTTGCGGACCCTTTTTGGCTGGGCCAGCGTCGATATGAGCCGGGGGGTGGGGACAAAACGGATCTGTGTTGAAAGCCCCTGGGGGCCGGTGGTATGCTGGGCCTACGAAAAAGAGACTCCCGCCCCCGTAAAGGACCGGCCCGGCCTCGTCTTTTTCCACGGCGGGGGTTTTTTTGCCGGTTCCATCGCCACCGTAGAAAACCAGTGCAGGCTGATTGCCCAGCGGGCCGGGGCTCTGGTCCTGTCGGTGGATTACCCCCTGGCTCCGGAAAATCCTTACCCCATTGGTTTTGACTGCTGTTACGCCGTGCTGGAATGGGCCGCCCGGAATGCCGGCCCCCTGGGTATCGACGGCGGAAAAATAGCCCTTGCCGGAGACAGCGCCGGGGGAAACCTGGCGCTGTGCTGCGCCCTCCGCAGCCGGGACAGCGGCGGCCCCCCCGTGGCGTACCAGGCCCTGATATACCCGGTCTTAAGCCGCGCCGAAGGGCCGGAGGATCCCCACTGGTATTGGACCGGGGACATCTACGACAACCCGGACCGGGATCCGCTGATCGAAGAACAAATTCTCGCTATCCAAAAACTGTCCCCGCCAATGAACCGGTGGTATCTTCCCCCGGAAAGCGGCAGGTTTTTACCGTATGCAAGCCCCATAACGGCGGCCCCCGAAGGGCTGCCCACAACCCTTATGCTGACCGCCGAATATGATTTTCTGCGGGCCGAATGTGAAGAGTATTCCCGGATGCTGGCAAGGGCCGGCGTGGAAAACCGGCACATCCGTTACGGGGGCATTACCCACGGAACCTTTGACCGCTTGGGTTACGCTCCCCAGGCCGAGGACATGGTAAACGAAATCGTAAAGGACCTGGAAAACCTCAAAAAATTGTCATAATAAGAAAAATACTTAAAAAAGCAAGAATTTTTATTGTTTTGGTAAGTTTTTTCTTGACACCCCAAAAGAGCGGTATTATACTCGACTATCGTTTTACGAGATCATTCATTACTTTAAGGAGAAAAAGATGAAAAGATCGATTGCCGTTTTTGGTGTCATTGCGGCCGCTTTAACCGTGTTTGTTTTTGCCTGTAAGGGAGGAAGCAAGGACGAAAAGCCCGTTGCCGGGGCTGTATGGTACAACTATGCGGACACCTATATTGCCACCACCCGGACCACCCTGAACAAGGCCGCCGAGGCTGAGGGCATTATCACTATCCGGGAAGCGGACAGCCAGGGCGATATTGCTACCCAGACCAGCAATATCAACAACCTCTATTCCCAGGGTATTAACTTTTTGGTGCTGAACAACATCAACTTTAACGCCAAGGTCCAGCTTATCCAGCAGGCCAAGGAACATGACGCCGCCATCCTGTTTGTAAACACCGACAGTCCAAGCGATGAAGAATACAAACTGTACGACCGGGTCTACCATGTATCCGCCCTGGAAGAACAATCCGGGGAGATCATGGCCCAACACGCCGTCAAATACTGGAAGGCCCATCCGGAAGCGGACAGAAACGGTAACGGCAAGCTCGATTATATTATGCTCCTGGGCATTGTGGATCATAATTCCACCCAGATCCGGTCCAGGCTTTCGATTCAGGGGATCCAGGAAGCGGGAATCCAAACGAACCTCGTGCAGGAAGCGATCTGCGGCTACCAGCGGGGGGAGGCGCAGAACCAGGTTGCTTCCATTTTACAGGCCCGCAGGGATGATATCGAATTCATTTTTGCCTGCAACGACGACATGGCCCTGGGCGCCATAGAAGCCCTCAAGGCCGCCGGATTTTTTAAGGATCCGGCGAGCTTTATTCCCGTGATCAGCGTGGACGCCACGGCGGTAGCGGTAGAAGCGGTCAAGGAAGGAACCCTCCTTGGTACGGCGCTGAACAATCCGGTTACCCTGGGAAACGCCGCCTATAAGGTTGTCATGCTGTTGTCGGAAGGCAAGGAAATCACCGACGCCAATATCAACATTCCCGGTACCCGGGTGGAAGGCCACCATGTGTACCTTGACTTTAAACCCATAGACGCCGGCAACGTTCAGGACGCTTCTTACTAGGCGTTGCGCCGTCCCGGACACACTCGCCGCCGGGCCCAAAGCCCGGCGGTTTACGTCCGCCCCAAGGATTCACGTTATGGAAAACACCGTGGTTTTGGAGATGAAGCATATCAAGAAAACCTTTCCCGGCGTCCTCGCCCTGGACGGCGTAAGTCTTTCCGTGCGGAAAGGAACGGTCCATGCCCTCATGGGCGAAAACGGAGCGGGCAAATCGACCTTGATGAAATGCGCCTTTGGACTTTACCGGCCCGACGGGGGAGACATCTATATTGAGGGAAAACCGGTGGTGTTAAAGAATCCCCGGCACGCCATGGACAACGGCATCTCCATGATTCATCAGGAACTGCACCCCGTCAGAACCCGAAATGTCATGGAGAACATTTGGATAGGCCGCCTTCCCTGCCGGAAGCGGGCGGGGATCCACTGGATAGACCGGAAAAAAATGTACCGGGATACCATGGATCTGTTTGGAGAACTGGAAATTGCCATTTCTCCCCACAGCAGGGTGAGTGAACTTTCCGTGGCGCACTGCCAGCTTTTGGAAATAGTCAGGGCCGTTTCTTTTAACGCCAAGGTGATCATCATGGACGAACCCACTTCGTCTCTGACGGATGTGGAAACCGAACTCTTGTTCAAGATCATACGAAAGCTAACCCGCCAAAACGTTACCATTGTGTATATTTCCCACAAGATCGAAGAGATTCTCAAAATTTCTGACGAAGTCAGCATCATGCGGGACGGAAAAATGGCCGGGAACTGGCCCGCTTCGGAACTAACGGAAAACCTGATCATCAAAAATATGGTGGGCCGTGAAATGGTCAACCGTTTCCCCGCCCGGAATCACACTCCGGGGGAGGTGGTTCTTGAGGTCCGGGATTTTACTTCCCCCAATGTACATTCATTTCA
The DNA here is from genome assembly GCA_031280125.1 of Treponema sp. Classification (GTDB taxonomy): domain Bacteria; phylum Spirochaetota; class Spirochaetia; order Treponematales; family Breznakiellaceae; genus JAITHE01. Next base: position 37,565 of record JAITHE010000109.1, on the reverse strand, counting down.
GAACGTCAGCTTTTCCCTGAGGCGGGGAGAAATTGTGGGAGTCGGGGGTCTCATGGGCGCCCAGCGTACCGAAGTGCTGGAGGCGGTTTTTGGACTGCGGGCCATTGAAAAGGGAACGCTCATACTGGAAGGACAGGAACTTAAGATACCCAGCCCCGCCAAAGCGATTAAGCGGGGCATTGCGCTGCTCACCGAGGACCGGCGTTTTTCCGGTATTGTTCCCATGCTTTCCATCACGGAAAATACCGTCATGGCGAATCAAACGGCCCGGCCCGCCCAATACCTTAAGAGCCTCCTTTTTCTTAATGAGAAAAAACGCCGGGCCGAAACGGAACAATGTGTCCAATCCCTGTCGGTAAAAACCCCTTCTATCAAACAGCAGATACAGTTTCTTTCCGGCGGGAACCAGCAGAAGGTGCTTCTGGGACGCTGGCTCCTGACGGAACCGGCGGTGTTAATCCTTGACGAACCCACCAGGGGAATTGACGTGGGGGCCAAGTACGAAATCTATACCTTAATGGAAGAACTGGTCCGGCAGGGAAAGAGCATTATCCTGATCAGTTCCGAAATTCCGGAACTGCTGGGTATGTCGGACCGGATCATGGTAATGTGCGAGGGCCGGCTGTCGGGTATTCTGGAACGAAGCGAGGCGACGGACGAAAAAATTATTTACTATGCCAGTGCGGACAGGAGCGCCGCCGGCGGGAAGGAGAATAGTCCCCATGCTTAACGAAAAAAAAATCAACATCAAGCAGTTCATGCTGGCCAACGCCATTTATATTATCCTCTTGACCCTGATATTGATCATCACCTGCATTTCGCCCAAATTCCTTTCCCTCCGGGTTTTCCGGGATATCCTCATGCAAAGCTCCGTGCGGATCCTCATGGCCCTGGGCTGCATGTTTATCATTATCGCCGGTTCGGCGGATCTGTCAGGCGGACGGATGCTGGGCCTGGCGGCGGTGGTGGCGGGGACCCTGGCCCAGAAAACCACGTATCACCTTAAATTCTGGCCCAACCTGCCGGAGATGCCCGTGATTGTACCGGTTCTGGCCGCCATGACGGTGGGCCTTTTGGCGGGGATTGCCAACGGAATCATCGTATCAAAGGTAAAAGTTCCGGCCTTTCTTGCCACCCTGGGGATGCAGATGATCCTTCTGGGAATCAACAGCGTATACTTTAGCAGTCCCCCCAACAATTCCCAGCCCCTGGGGGGCTACACGGAATCCTTCGGCAGGCTTGGAACCGGTTCTGTTTTTAATATTCCCTATGTGCTGATCATCGCGGCGGTTTGTGTTCTGGCGGTGTGGCTTATTCAAACCAAAACCCTCTTTGGCCACGAGTTGTACATCGTCGGCGGAAACCGGGAAGCTGCCAGAGTGTCGGGAATCAATGTCTTTAGGGTCGAGGTATTAACCTTTGCCATAGCGGGGATCCTCTACGGTTTGGCGGGGAGTCTCGAATCGGCCCGGACAGGAAGCGCCACCAGTAACTACGGCAACGCCTACGAACTGGACGCCATCGCTTCCTGTATCGTGGGTGGGTGTACCATCTCAGGCGGCGTGGGTAATGTGGGCGGCGTTTTGGCGGGGGTGATCATCTTTAATGTGATTAACTACGGACTTACCTTTATCGGCATCAATCCCTATTTACAGTACGCCGTCAAGGGAGCGATTATCATCATCGCCGTAGCCATAGACGTACGGAAATACGCCAGGGCAAAGTAACGGACTCATCCGGCGTGGGACTGCTGTTGTTTAAGGTAGTCCGCCAGGTGGAAAAAACGGGCCTCACCTTCAAGGTTGCCCTGAAGCGTTGCCAACCCTTTTTCAATGTTGTCGAACCGTACCTCAAAGCGTTCCGTCAGGTTTTTCTCAACGTCGTTTATCCGCTGGGTAAAGTTCTTTTCAACATCGTTGATCCGCTGACCAAGACTCTTTTCAACGGTATCAATACGATGATCAAGGGCGTCAATCCGCTGGCCCAGGTTCTTTTCGACATCGGTGATCCGCTGGCCCAGGTTCTTTTCGACAATATCAATACGGGTATTTACTTCTTTGGTAATGACTTCCCTTACCGCCTGCTGGACTACGGTAAATATAAACTGTTTCATTCCCATGGAGTAAACATACCGCCTTACCGGGGGATATGCAATAGTCCGGCGGCGGGGCGGCGGCCCTAGCCGTATTCTTTTGCCGCTTCGGCGGCCATCCCGGTGCCGCAGGCAGCCGCGGAACTGTCCTGACAGCCATCGGCGGGATCCGGAGCAAGGGCGGCCGCCGCCAGAGCGGAAACGCCGGAGGGACGGCGGAGTCCCCTGGATTTTCTGTCCAGGAGGGCAAGCCCGGCGGCGGCCCTGACAGCCCGGGCCGCCGCCGCAGAACAGCCGCAGATCTGAGCAATTTCTTCCGCTTCCGCGGAAGCTACCCTCCCGATACTTTGGTAGCGCCGGATCAGGACCGCCGCCCGTTTGGGACCAATCCCCTCCACCGATTCCAGCGTTTCCAGTTTTAGATCCCCGGAACGGAGGATCTGGTTTAAACCTGTGGCGAAACGGTGGGCTTCGTCCCTGATAAATTGAAGTACCCGCAAGGCTTCGGACTGCCGGGAAAGCCGCAGGGGGGTTCGGGCTTTGGGAAGCCAGATTTCTTCTTCCCGCTTGGCCAGTCCCGCCACATCACAGTCAACCCCCAATGCGTCCAGTACCCCCCGGGCGGCGTTTACCTGCCCTATGCCTCCATCAACAAGGATCAGGTCCGGCAGTTCCCGGTTTTCCCGGAGGAGCCGGCGGTAGCGGCGCTCCACCGCCTCCCGCATGGCTCTAAAATCGTCCACAATCCCCGCCACGGTACGGAGCTTGAAACGGCGGTAATTTTTTTTGTCCGGAACACCGTTGACAAAACTGATAAGGGATGCCACCGGATGTTTGCCGTCAAGCTGGGCAATGTCGAAACCTTCGATTCGTTCAGGCCGGTTTTTAAGGCCCAGCACATTTTTTAGTTCGTCCAGGGCCGGACCGGCTCCCCGTTCCCTGAGCCTCCGGCGGAGATCCTCCCGGGCGTTTTGTCCGGCCATGGCCATTACCGCCTGGTGGTGGCTGTCGCTGGGTGTCAGTAGTTCCGGCTCCAAATGCAGCTTATCCCGGAACCATTTCGCCAGGGGCCGGGAATCAAAAGGAAGGGATTTTGCAGGCTCTCCGGTCTCCGCTTCGGGACTACCCGCCCCGGAAGTTGCCGGAACGGGAGCAACGTATATCTGTCCCGGAGGAAGCCGCTCACCGTTGTAGTAGCCGGCAATAAAAGTAATCATGGATTCACCTTCGGTGGCGGCGCTTCTGGTCCGGTACAGTTCCCGCCCCGTAAGCTTGCCCCCCCGCATGGAAAAAACCGAAAAAGTGGCCAGAACCCCTTCGGCGGCCCAGGCTATGTAGTCCCGGCCCTGGGGATCAAAATCTATTACAGCGCTGGTTTCGTTTAGGGTTTCGATGGTTTTAACGGCGTTCCGGAGCTGGGCGGCCCGCTCAAAACGCAGAGCGGCCGCTTCCTTTCGCATTTCTCCGGTAAGCTCATCGGCCAGTCTTTTCGTATTGCCTGAAAGGAGCCGCCGCACCCTGTCTACCTGAAGGGCGTAATCCGCCTCGCCGATCCTTTTGCAGCAGGGGGCGGCGCAGCGGCCAATGTGGTAGTACATGCAGGGATCCCGGCGTTTTTGCAGGATCCGGCATTTCCGCAGGGAAAAAACCCGGTCTATCACATCCAGCATGCCGTCCATGGCCCCTACATTGGGGAAGGGACCAAAGTAGGAAGATCCGTCGTCAATGATATGCCGGGTCCTGAAAACCCGGGGGAAGGGCCCTGCGGTAAGCCGTATCACCGGGTAGGTCTTGCCGTCCTTGAGGTTGATATTGTACCGGGGACTGTGCTGTTTGATCAGGGTATTTTCCAGCAGCAGTGCTTCATATTCATCCTTGACTATGATCATTTCGATCAAGGCGGCGTGGCGAAGGAGAGTCCTGGTTTTAATGTCCTTTTCACCGGAAAAGTAGGAGACCAGCCTGTTCCTGAGTACCCTGGCCTTGCCCACATAGATGATCCGGCCTTCGGCATCTTTCATGATATAGACCCCCGCTTCCCGGGGAGCTTCCCTGGCAATCTTTTTAAGGTCCATATAACAAATTACCGATATAATTAATGAAGTACCATGAAAAATACCGCACCGATTATATTATACTGTTTTTTTCTGTGCTGCGTCAGTCCCGGTCTGCAGGCGGCGGAAAAAACCTTGATCCTCGGCGCTTCCGCCGGGTGGCAGGCGGTGGAAGCGCGCAGCCAGGTAGAAGAACTGTCTGCCGTAAGGCCCCGGAGGGTGCTGGCCCTGTCTTCCGCCTGGACCGGTTCCTTTTCGGCGGGGGCCGCGGAACGCCGGAACGCCGGTCAGGATATCACGGCCCTTTATGGGGCCTTCAGAAATTTTTCCGTGCCCGAATCTGCCCTGGACCTGGAACTGGGTTTTGACGAATCCTCACCGGATCGTTTTGAGGATCGTCAAGGTCATTACAGGACGGGTATTTCCGGACCGGTGGAGAGCGTCAACGAGCGATGGGCCAGATACGGCCGGGGAGCGGCCCTTTTTTCCGGGCTGCGGGACCGGGCAAGCGAACCGTTAACGCTCAGGCCGGGGCCGGGCGCCCTCTTTGCCCCGGGACGGAATATCCGGGATTTTAGCCTGGAATTTTGGCTGTATCCCAATAATATGGAAAACGGCGAAAAAATTCTAGGCTGGTCGGCGGTGGAAAACCAGCGAATCCTCTGCGAAGCCTTGAAAAACCGGATCCGCTGGACCTTTCAAGAATTTTTCAGTCCCCCTCAGGAAGAAACCGGGTCCCGGCGGGGAAATTTTCTCCCGGGACGGCTCAGCATCACCCTGGAAAGCAGAAGCGTTTTAACCCCCCGGACTTGGAGCCACCACCTGATCCGGTACAACGCCGATTCTGGCCTGCTGGAATATCTTATCAACGGCAGAATTGAAAGTACGGCCCACGCTACTTCCAGCGGTGGAGAGGGGGGGGACGTGTACACTCCCCGGACAAACCGGGACGGTTATTTTATTCTGGGGAGCCGTTTTTCCGGGATGATAGATGAATTCCGGATTTACAACCGGGTGATCAACGCGCCGGGCCGGACCGCCCTGGAACCGGCATCCCGGACTGCCCTGGAACTGCCGGAACTGACCAAATTTCCCCGCAGCGGCGGACGCATTGAAACCCGGACCCTGGATCTGGGCGAAGCGGGTTCACGGGTGATCAGGGTAGAGGCTTCCGGCGGGCGGCTAAGTTTTGTCCTCCAGGCCGGGGCCCGGTATATGGCGGTAAAAAATACCTATACAGGCCGGGGCAGTTTCCGCTTTCCCGATGATTCGGCGTTGCAGTTTTTTATCCGTACCGGAGAAGAGCCCTACCGGTTCGGCCAAAGCCCATGGATCCCCATCGTCCCCGGCGAAACCCTGCCGTCTCTTTGGGGACGGTATATCCAGCTTGCGGTTTCATTCTACCCCAGTGGAGACTGTGAAACCAGCCCTTATCTGGAGGAACTCAGGATCATCTACGAAAGTAACGATCCCCCCTATCCCCCTTCTTTGGTGATTGCTCAAGCCATGGACGGAGCGGTGGACCTGTCCTGGCGGGGGAGCCCCGACGAAGATGTCCAAGGTTATTTGGTATACTACGGAACTTCCAGCGGCGTTTACTATGGCCAGGGAGCTGCGGCGGGGGATTCCCCCATTGACGCGGGGAACCGGACTTCCCTGCGGATCGAGGGCCTGCGGAACGGAACGCTGTACTTTTTTACGGTGGCTGCCTATGATGGAGCGTCCCCGGCGGCTCCGCCGCGTCCTGGCGGGAACAGTGTGCCGGGCTTCCATGCCGGACAATTTGCCCGGGAGGTCAGTGCCCGGCCCCTGCGGGCTCCTCCTCCCGGTCCGGGGGCAGGCCGATGAATGTAACCATCCTTGGCCGCACCGGGAACCCCCGCCGGGCAGGAAATCATGCGGAAGCGGAGGAACTCCTTGGGCAGTACCTGGCCAAACATCAGGATGACAGGGAGGCGCGTCTTCTTTTGGGAATTACCCTGGCGGAGGCGGGAAAACCTGGTGAAGCGGCGGATGAATTCCGCAGTCTTCTGGCGAAGAACCCCCGGGATACGGAAGCCCTAAACAACTTGGCGGTTGTTTACCGGCGGCAGGAAAAGTATCAGGACGCCCTGGATGCTCTGGCGGAGGCCGTTGAAATTGATCCCACCAGGGCGGAATTGTATTATAATACTGGGACTATCCAGGCGCGGATGGGCAGCCTCAAGGCTGCCGCCATGTCCTGCGCCAGGGCAGTAGAACTGGATCCCGGTTCCGTCCATGCCTGTAACGGCCTAGGGGTAATCTACCTCAGCCAGGGCCTTCACGGCAGGGCCATGGCTGTTTTTCAGCAGGCACTCCGGATGGATCCCGAAAATGGAGAAACGAAGAAAAATATTGAAATAACCCGGGCGTACCAGAGCGGGGATGAACAGGGGAAAGATAAACAGCCGGAGCCCGGAGACCCTCCGGGCCAGGAAAGCTGGCCGGATTTGGCCGGTGTGTGGGCCGGAAACCGGTATGATGGGGGAATCAAAAAAACCAGAGAAGAAACCCCGGAATCCGTAGAGGGCAGGAAGGGGCGGAATGACCGGGAAGCGGTTCTGGGGCTCATGAACTACCTCAAAACTCTGGCCGCTTCGCTCCCCTCCAAAAAACGGGAAGAGTTCATGAGGAGTGAAACCAGGCTTGTTATGGAGTATGTAATCAATACCCTGGAAGGTAAAAAAGGGCTGCTCAATGAAATCAGGGCACGGAAAATTTCTCTGGTCTCTTCTCCGCCGGAAAAAGTACCGGGAGAAAAAATTGCCGGTACCTTGTCATACCTGGAAGATCTTTCCGGTTCCATGCCGGATAAAAATCTGATTATCGTCCTTAAGCGCAGGCTTCAGGACGTTGCATCAAAGATCAACGCCATAAACGGCAAGAGGCAGAATAATGTCCACTGATCAGCACCGTAAAATTGAAGAATATATTAAGAATATGCCGAGCCTTCCCACATCGGTAGCAAAGGTTCTGGAGGTCTGTAACAATCCCCAGACCAGTCCCGCGGATTTAAACCACGTGATTTCTTTGGATCCGGTTCTGGTAGGCCGGGTACTTAAATTGATCAACTCTGCCTATTATGGACTAGGCCAACAAGTTACCAACCTGGTACGGGCAATTATCATGCTGGGAATTAATACCGTAAAAAACCTGGCCCTTTCTTCCGCGGTGGTGGGCAACCTCGCTTCCGGCAGAGCCGCCGCAGGGCTCAACATGGAAGGCTTCTGGCGGCATTCCCTGTGTGTGGGGGTGGCCGCCAAAACCATCGCAAAAAAACGGGGGATCGATGCCAAACAGCTTGAAGAGTATTTTACCGCCGGACTTCTGCACGACATAGGCAAGATCCCCCTTAATGCGGCAGCCGGTGCGGATTATCTGCTTACCGTCAGTGTCTCCGACCGGGACCGGCTTTCCCTGGTCAGGGCGGAAGACAGAAATCTGGGAATCAACCACTGCGGCGCCGGTGCAAAGATCGTAAAAGCCTGGAAACTTGAAGGGGCTGTGGGGGATGTTATTGTATACCACCACAGCCACCTGGATTATGACGGCGACCACAGAAACATCCTTTATACGATCATGCTGGCAAACCGCTTTGCCTGCGAAATGGACATAGGCTTTTCCGGCGACAGGCATCCGGAAAAACCGGGACCTTCCATCCGGGAAGCGCTGGGTACGGGATCGGAAATTTTTGAAGAAATTGCACCCACGGTGAACTCCGAGATCGAAAAAGCCGAAATATTCCTGAAACTGTAGAGCGGATCCTTTAAGCGGATTTCTGCTGCCCCACAATACCCTTCAAATGCCGCAGGTCCCGGCTGTAGCGGCTTTTTCCCGCATGGTCTTGGGAGATCCAAAAATTTTTGACTTTAGCGGCGGGTTGTACTATATTTTTTATGGGATGTAAAAATGAGGAGTTAATCATGAAGCTGGGTAAAAAACTCACTATTATGATTGTGTCCATCGTTTTCCTTGGAATAGGAACCCTTGTTACGGTGGTATTAAACACGGCAAGAAAAGAAATTAACGCCTTGGTAAACAAGGAAATAACAGATATCGCCGACAAACAGGCTACGGAAATTGAGACATGGTTCGAAAACTATATGTCCACCATCCGGACCATCAGCGAAATTATGGCGGAGGGAGCGGTAGAACTGGAAGACTGGCGGCGGAGGTCCACCTTTGACATGATATTGCGGGGCGTTCTCAAAGCCAGCCCCGACATAGCTGCCGTGGCTAGCTGCTGGGAACCCAACGCCCTTGACGGCAATGATGCGGAATATGCAGGCACCCCCGGATCGGATAGAACCGGAAGATTCATCTCTTATTGGGCATGGACAGAAGAAGACAATATTGCCGTATCGCCCCTTCTTAATTACGATATTCCCGGACAAGGAGATTTTTACCTTGCCGCCCGCGACAGCGGAAACGAAACAATCATGGAGCCATATTACTATGCCATTGACGGAGAGGATGAACTTATAACGACCCTTACTGTACCAATCTTCATAAATGATCAAATACCGGGGGCGGCGCTGCTTGACATCAGTATTCAAAACATACAGAACAGGGTCAGCGGGATACAGCCCTACCAGGGAACCATTGCAGCGGTTTTTAGCAGCCAGGGAATAGTGGCGGGCCATTTTGACCGTAACCGGGTCGGCGCATACCTTATGGAAACCGAACTTGAACTGAACGAGCAGTCCCGCGGGGACCTGCTGAACGCTGTAAAGGAAGGCCGGCAGTTTTCTTTTGTCAACACATCCAGCCTCAACGGCCAGAATTATTTATTTGTTCTCAGTCCCATCGAGATAGGAACAACCAGCACTCCCTGGGCCCTGATGCTCGGCATCCCCATGGGCATCGTCAACGGACCGGTACTCAAGATGCTGCAAATAAGCATTCCCATCATCGTTGTTATGCTTCTTTTGATCACCGCGGCGGCGATCTTTATGGCCCGCAGAATCACCCTGCCCCTCAAATCCATGATGACAAGCTTCAGTATGGCCGGCGAAGGAGACCTGACCCAGAAACTGGACATCCATAGCAGTGATGAAATAGGAGACATCAGCGGTTCCTTTAATCAGACCATGGAAAAGATCAAGCACTTGATTATTACAATAAAGCGGCACACGGCAAATCTCTTTAATATAGGCGGGCAGATGGCCGCCAACATGAAAGAAACCGCCGCGGCGGTTAACGAGATCACCGCCAATATTCAGAGCATCCGGGGCAGAATGTTAAACCAATCCGCCGGGGTAACGGAAACCAGCACCACCATGGAACAGATCACGGGAAACATCAACAAACTTAACAGCCTTATAGAGGAACAAAGCTCCGGCGTATCCCGCTCTTCTTCGGCCATTGAGCAGATGCTGGCCAATATTCAGTCCGTTACCAAAACATTGATAAAAAACGCGGAGAGTGTAACGGATCTTTCGGAGGCCTCCGAGGTGGGCCGCCGGGGCCTTGAGGCAGTGGCTTCCGATATTCAGGAAATTGCCCGGGAATCCGAGGGCCTGCTGGAGATCAACTCGGTGATGGAAAATATCGCCAGTCAGACCAATCTTTTATCCATGAACGCCGCCATCGAAGCGGCCCACGCCGGGGAAGCGGGAAAGGGATTTGCCGTAGTGGCCGATGAAATACGAAAGCTCGCCGAATCTTCCGGAAAACAGTCAAAAACTATCAGCAAGGTACTTAAAAAGATCAAGGGATCCATTGACAAGATCACCGAATCCACAGGCAATGTACTTAATAAGTTTGAAGCCATAGACAGGGGGGTAAAGATCGTAGCCGATCAGGAAGGCAGTATCCGGAACGCCATGGAAGCGCAGGGGGAAGGAAGCAAGCAGATCCTTGATGCCATTGCCATGCTCAACGACATTACTGGGCAGGTAAAAAACGGTTCCGGAGAAATGCTTGAGGGAGCAAAGGAAATAATCGAAGAAAGCAGAAACCTTGAACTGGCAAGCCAGGAGATTTCCACCGGGATGAACGAAATGGCCGGCAGCGCGGATCAGATCAATTCGGCGGTACAGCAGATCAACGAGGTCAGCGGCCAAAACAAGGAAAGCATCGACATCCTGGTAAAGGAAGTGTCCCGCTTCACCGTGGGATAGTTTATCCGGCTGGAAAGAACCGCAGACCGGGCCGTTAAACTCCGGCTCAACCCTTTCCGCCAAGCGGACCTGAATTTAAAGACCAGAAGCACCGGCATAAGGAGTACCACCAAAACCGCACCGCAGATCGGGGGAATTGCGCCGCGGGAAACCTCAAGGGGCGATTTCGAACACCCCTTCCAAAATATGCCGGGGCTGGTAGGGAAACCGGTTAACCTCTTCCAGCCTGGTAACCCCCGAAAGAACCAGAACCGTTTCGATTTCGGATTCAACCCCCGCCTGAATATCCGTGTCCATACGGTCCCCCACAATGGCGGTTTCTTCCCGCTTGGCATCAAGGCGGCGCAGGCCATGGCGCATCATCAAGGGATTGGGTTTTCCTACAAAGTAGGCCTTTTTTCCCGTGGCCAGTTCAATGGGAGAAACCAGGGCCCCGCAGGCGGGCACAATCACCCCTCCTTCTATGGGGCCATTCATATCGGGGTTAGTACCAATAAGCCGCGCCCCTCCCTCGACCAGCTTAACCGCCCGTTCCAGGGCCTCCAGGCTGTAGCCCCGGCCTTCGCCCACCACCACATAATCGGGGTTGACATTGTTCATGGTGAACCCCTGGTCATAAAGGGCCTGGATTAGCCCTGGTTCGCCGATTACATAGACTGAGCCTCCGGGAGTCTGAGTAGCCAGAAAGCTGGCGGTTGCCAGGGCGCTGGTATAAAAATGTTCCGGATCTACCTCTATACCCAGCCGGGCAAGTTTTTGGGAAAGCTCCAAGGGAGAGCGTTCACTGGAGTTGGTAAGAAAAAGAAAGGATTTGCCGTTTGTCTCCATCCATTTTACAAATTCCAGCGCCCCCTTAAGGAGCTGGTTGCCATGGTAGATTACCCCGTCCATGTCAATAATAAAGGCCCCTTTGGACCTAATCTGTTCAAGATCTTGCATAAGATATAATATATACCCTGGGAAGATAAATTGGTAGCTTGAATTTACTAAAATTCACATCCGGCGGATCCTGGAGACCCAAAACCCCGCCGGAGGAAGGGGATCGCATTACATTAAAATGGGCGATACAAGAGTCGAACTTGTGACCCCCAGCGTGTCATACTGGTGCTCTAACCAACTGAGCTAACCGCCCGTTTTCCCGTTTCGCTGCCGCTTGACGGGAAAAATGTGGACATGCCGGCCAATTTTTTCACCGGCCCTGAAGAACCGGCCTTTCCGTTTTCCACATCATTTCTGCCAATGTTCAAATAAATCTGCCCCTAGGAACAGGGCATCAAATTCCGCCGCAAATGAAAAAATCAGGCCCGTTCACGGATGGCGACGTTAATTTCAAGCTTTCCAACCGGTCCCAGATCCATGGGAACAATCAAAGCTTCGACCGCCCTGGTGGAAATTTCCATGTTTTCTCCGGAAAACAGGGCCGGGGGGGTCAAATCAAACTTGAAACCCATGCCGTGCAGTTTGGTTACCGCCTGGGCGGTGATCATGTTGGCAAGCTCCGTAATGGTCGCCTTGGCAAGATCATCCAGTTCAGAAAATTTCTCGTTGTTCATGGCGCCGGCCACATTCAGAGCCGTCTCTTTGGACATGTCAAAAAGCACCCGGCCCTCCACATCGCCCGCAAGCCCTACCAGCGCGGCAACCCCCATAATGGACATGGTGGTGGATTTAAGGTATAGATCCCCCCGCTTTACATCGGTTTCCAGCACTTCCTTCAATACATTGAAGGCGGCTTCAACAAAGGGATTAATATACTCAACTCTCATGGTAAACTCCTTATTCTCTATGCATAAAAGCGGACACCGGCTGTTTTGCCACAGACCGCCATTCAGCTTCCGCCAATTCTTCGTTTTGCCCCAGGAACACCATACCCCGGCTCTTGAGCCTTTCCTCAAACTGGACTATCAGCTTCTCTTGTTCCTGCACCGGCAGGAACGAAAGAATATCCCGTGCCAGAATAAGATCAAGCTCCGGCAGGGAATTGTCGTTCAGGACATCATGGTATTCAAACAGAATTGAATCTTTGATCTCCTGGGTAAAAGAATAGCCATTGGGCCCCCGTACCATATAGGCCCGGCAGTATTCAGGCACTTCGTCCACATCAAAGAACATACTCGGTGCCTGGGATATGGCCATGATGTCGCTGTCGTTGGCCCATATTTTAAACATGACCCCCTGGTACCTGCTTTTGAGTATACAGGCAAATGAAAAAGTTTCATACCCCTTTCCACAGCCCACATTCCAGATCTGAATTTGGCGGGAACTGAGTTCCGGCAGGGCCGCCTTGACCGCCGCCGCATAGTCTTCGTTCCAGAAAGCCCCCGAACAGGGGGAATAGAACTGGGCAAGAAAGCTGTCCGCATCCTTGGTGTCCTTAAGCTGCAACTCCGGTCCCTGCCTGCCAATGCTCCAGCCGGTAAAACGCTCCCGGATCCATTGTTCGTTAACCGGGCTGGGGTAAAAATGCCTGATGGCCGGCAGGCTCTGGCGGATAAAGTCCAGGGCGGAAACGGCCCCGTCGGCGTCCGGGCCGGCGGCGGTTTCCTGGACCGGGGGAGGCATGTAGTAGGCATCTCCGGAAACTTCCTGCCGCCGGGGCTTGTTTTTATCGTCCTCGTTGACAGAAAAGATCCTGATCACATCCAGGATAATATACAGGGCGCCCTGTTTTTCCACCACCCCGCTGATAAACTTGATATTAATATCCCCAAAGATAGGATGAGGAGGCTGTATCGATTCGGAATTGATCCCCACCACCTTATCTATCTTGTCCACAATGGTTCCGTACACCCGGTCTTCTATGCGGAGGATCAGCATGTTTTCAAAGGCCGTCTCGTTTTTTTCCACCGGCAGGTGAAAAAAAGCCCGGAGATCCACAATGGGGATAATGTCGCCCCGGAGGTTGTAAACCCCCCGCACATAGGAAGCGGCGTTGGGCACATAGGTAAACTTGTCGGCCTTGGCAATTTCCTTGACATTCATAATGTCCACACCGTAGTCCTTGCCGGCCAGGGAAAAGGTGATCATTTTAAAATCAACATTTTCCACCCGCTCCTTTTGTTCCTGGAGTTCCGCGTTAACCGTTTCCAAATCCCGCACTATGGCCATATACCACCCCTACCGTACCCCTTCGCGGATCCGGCGCTGTTCCATTTCCTTGCGCTGGCCGAGTTCCAGAAGCTGGCTTACATCGATAATAAGGGAGACCGAACCATCTCCCAGTATTGAAGCTCCCGCGATGCCCGGCGAATTGGTAAACTGATCCCGTAAGGGCTTGATGACCACGTCCTCCTCGCCTATAAGGCTGTCCACCATAAAGCCCATCTTCTTTTCCGCCGTGCCCACAATGACAATAAAGTGATAATCCTTTTTTTCCTCGGTTTTGATGCCGAAAAGCCGGTTCAGCCGGAGCAGGGAAATGACATCGTTCCGTATGTTAAAGACCTCGTAATTGTCGATAAGCTTGATCTCCTCAGGGGTAATCCGCAGGCTTTCGATCACGCTGGTGATGGGGATCGAGTAGATCTCCTCCCCCACCTTGACCAGGAGGCCCTGGATAATCGCCAGGGTAAGGGGCAGTTTGATGATAAACCGGGTACCCTTGCCCTTTTCGGAGCTGACGGTAACAGTTCCGTTAAGCTTTTCAATGGAACGGCGGACCACATCCAGACCCACGCCGCGGCCGGAAATGCTGGTGATCTGCTTGGCGGTGGAAAAGCCCGGTTCAAAGATCAGGTTGTAGGCTTCCACATCGGAAAGGACCTTGTTGGGGTTGATAAGCCCCCGTTCAACGGCCTTGGCCTTCACCGATTCCACATCTATGCCCTTGCCGTCGTCGCCTATTTCGATAAGGATCATGTTGCCCTCGTTGGAAGCCCTGAGAAACACGGTCCCTTCTTCGCTCTTGCCCGCCGCCATGCGTTCTTCGGCGTTTTCAATGCCGTGATCCACGGAATTCCGCACCGAATGCATAATCGGATCCAGCAGATCCTCGATCACCGATTTATCCAGTTCCGTTTCTTCCCCTTCGATAACCAGGTTGATCTTTTTGTTGAGGGACTTGGAAAGGTCCCGCACCAGCCGGGGAAAGCGGCTGAAGATCTGGCTGATGGGAACCATGCGGATCCGCATCACCCCCTCCTGCAGTTCCCCGGTGATCCGGCCCAGGTTCTGACTGGTGGAGCGGAATTTGCTCAAGGTTCCCTTGAGGCTGGTTTCAAACCCGTCAAAGAGGGTAAAAATATTCCCGTACTGATCGCTTATTTCCTTGCGAATATCCTTGACGGACCGGCCATTCTGGATGCTTTCCAGGTAGGCCGGCAGGGTATCGAAGAGGCTTTTAATTTTTTCCCGGTACGTGGCCTCTATGCTGTGGAGATAGTTCAAAAGCTCGATAAACTGGATGTTGATCTGGTTAAAGGTGGCCTTGGTGATCACCGTTTCAGATACCATGTTAAGGAGGTCGTCGATCCGCTTGGAATCTACCCGGAGGATGGAACCCGCCTCCTTGCCCGCCTTTTTGGCATCCCCGGGGGAACCGGCCTTGCCTGCCCCCTCCGCCGCAGCAGGGGCTGCAGGAACGGGAGCCGCCGCCGCCGGGGCCGCAGGAGCGGGGCGGGGAGGGGCGGGAGCCACAGGAGGAACAGGGGCCGCCGGGGCAGGAACCGCCGCGGCCGCGGCCTGCAGCAAGCCCCGGCCGCTTGAAGCAGGGGCCCCGGAAGATTGCAGGGCGTCTATGTTTACCGCCGCCGCTGACAGGGTTACATCGGGGATCGTAACGCATCTTTGCAGTTCTTCCGGCCTCTTGGTGGAGGCGATATAGTAATTCACCACGGGGAAAAAGGTATCTTCATACAATTGTTCAAATTCCGGCAGGGTCCGCAGGATGGTTCCCAGGCCCTTCAGGGCCGCGTAACACTGGATTCCTCCCACGGTATTCATCAGACTGCTTTCGTCAAAGCTCACCGCCACCTGGTACACCGGGGTTCCGCCGTCCACCGCGTCCCGCAGTTCCTGGAGATCCGCCGGGGAAAGGGCCGGAGCCGAGGCCGCCGGAGCGGAGCGGGGCGGGGCGGCAAGAACCGCCGGGGTGGCAGGGGCCGCCGGGACGGCAGGTTTGGCCGGGGCCTTTTGGCCCTTGGCGGGAATCATCGCCCCCAGCCGCCCTTCCATTTGGGAGGTATCCCCCTGGTAGACCGCCCCATTCATCCGCTGGGTCAACATGGCCTTGATAATATCGATGGCGGCCAAAAGGGTATCCACCACGTCTTCGTTGATCCCCAGTTGATCCGACCGGATCGCGTCCAGCACATCCTCTACCAGGTGGGTAAAGTGGGACAGTTCCATCATTTCCACCGTGGCCGACCCCCCCTTAAGGGTATGGGCCGCCCGGAATATCTCATCCACCGCATCCTTGTTGCCGCCCTCGTTTTCCAGAACCAGGATGTTCTGTTCCAGGGTATCCACCTGCATCTGGGCTTCACTGAAAAAATCCTTAAGGAGCTCTTCATTGTTGGGGTCGAGATAATCGCTCATAGGTTAATGGTGATACACAAACCGGTTTACGTCAAGCCTTCCGGGGCCTGCCTGGCGGGGTTTTTGCTGTTTTGTATTTTTTTGCCCCGGGGTATTGACAAACCCCGGCGGGCCGGGCCGGGGCACGGTCTAGTTTTCCCGGGCGGTTTTTAGTATCATCTAGGGTATGGTTAGCAGCGGCGGCGGGGACCGGAATCCCCTTCCTTTCGGCAAAAAACCCAAACCCCCGGGTAAATTCGGGCCCGGGAAATTTTCCGTCCTTTCCCTCCTTCTTTTTTTGACCCTCATGGGAGGGCTCAACTATGTGTTGACCCACAGGTCCGCGCCGCCCATCGACTTTTCCGAATTCAAAGCCCGGATCGCTTCCGGCGAGATTAGGCGGGTGGAATTGAGCGAATCCCTGTTTACCGGCTACACCGGGGATAAAAAGAGCGAAGAGCCGGGAACCGTCTTCCCTCCCTTTCCCTTTTCCCTGCCCGGTTCCGCCCGCCTGGGGGGAGGGGCCGGGCAGGGAGGCGATGGCCGGGCTGCCGAAAGGGTATACCGGACCATCCCCCTGAACGACGAGGGGTTTATCAAGCTGATGGATGAAAAAAACGTGGCCTACCACGGGGTTTCCCGTCAGGGCGGGGCCGTGGTAAACCTGATCCTGAGCTGGGTGCTGCCCATTGTGTTTTTTATTGTAATCTGGCGTTTTTTGATGAAGCGGTCCGGCCTGGGGGGCAATGTCCTTTCCGTGGGGCAGAACAAAGCGGTGATCGTCGCCGAGGGAGACATTGTTACCCGGTTTAAGGATGTGGCAGGGGTGGACGAGGCCCGGGAGGAGCTGGTGGAGGTGGTGGACTTTCTTAAAAGTCCGGAAAAGTACACCGCCATAGGGGGGAAGATCCCCAAGGGAGTGCTGCTGGTGGGCCCGCCGGGCACGGGGAAGACGCTCTTAGCCCGGGCGGTGGCAGGGGAGGCGGAGGTTCCCTTCTTCCGGATGAGCGGCGCGGATTTTGTGGAAATGTTTGTGGGGGTGGGCGCCGCCCGGGTACGGGATCTCTTTAAGCAGGCCCGGCAGAAGGCCCCCTGTATTATCTTCATAGACGAGCTTGACGCCATCGGTAAAAGCCGGATCAACAACATCGCCGGTGGCAACGATGAGCGGGAGCAGACCCTCAACCAGCTTTTGGTGGAAATGGACGGTTTTGACGGTACGTCGGGGCTGATCATCCTAGCGGCCACCAACAGGCCGGACGTACTGGATCCGGCCCTGCTCAGGCCCGGACGGTTCGACCGGCAGGTTTTGGTGGACCGTCCGGATCTTTCCGGACGGGAGGCCATACTGCGGATCCATGCCGGGGTGGTAAAGCTGGGTTCCGGGGTGGATCTGGCGGCGGTGGCCCGGAGTACCTCTGGTTTTGTGGGGGCAGATTTGGCCAACATTATCAACGAGGCGGCCTTGCTGGCGGTCCGTTCCGGCAGGAAACAGGTAGAACAGCAGGATCTGTTTGAGGCCATTGAAAAAACCGTGGCGGGGCTTCAAAAAAAGAGCCGGGTTATGTCCGGCGAGGCCAGGCGGGTTATTGCGGTCCACGAAACGGGCCACGCCCTGCTGGCGGCGTTTACCCCTTCCTCGGATCCGGTGCAGAAGATTTCGATTATTCCCCGGGGTTTTGGGGCGCTGGGCTATACGCTGCAGATGCCCGTGGAAGACCGCTACATTGTTACCCGGGAGGAACTGCTGGGAAAGATCGATGTCCTTTTGGGGGGCCGGGCGGCGGAGGATCTGGTCTTCGGCACCGTCTCCACTGGAGCGGCCAACGATCTTACCAAGGTTACCGATATTGCCAGAAAAATGATCACCGATTACGGCATGTCGGACCGGTTCAAGCATACCGCCCTGACCCAGCGGGGAGGGGGTATGCTGGGAGACCGGCAGGGGGATCCCTTTCTGCACCGGGAATATTCGGAGGCCACTCAGCAATACATCGATGAAGAGGTGGCCAGGATTTCAGAAGAGCGATACGCCCATGCCAAGGCGCTGCTGGCAGAAAAAAGGGAACTCCTGGACAAGATTACGGTGGTACTGCTGGAAAAAGAGACGCTGGACGAAAAGGAATTTAACGGCCTCTGCCGGCTTTCCTCCGGGGGAGAAGCCCTCAGAGCGGATGGATCGCCGCCGGGTTAGGGGCCGGGGCGCAGACGTGCCTGGGAAAAGCCGGGGAGGACCGTCAGGTAGACGCCAGTAAGTACCAGGGCCGCCCCGGTCCACTGCAGGGCGCTGAGTCTGTCGCCTAGGATGAAAAAACCGGCCACGGCGGTTATTGCGGGAATCAGGTTAAGGAACACCGAAGCGACGGGCGCCCCCAGAGCCTTGAAGGCGTGGGCATAAAGCAGGTAGCCAGCGGCGGAACAGCACAGTCCCAGGAACAGCACGTGCAGCATCACGGAGGTGGAGGGTATCTGCCATTGGGCGTGTTCCAGCACGGCAAAGGGCAGGAAACCCAGAAGCCCAAAAACATTCTGCCAAAAGACGATGTAGCTTTGGGAACGTCCCCGGCCAAAGAGGGGCCGCGTAAAAAAGCCGTAGGCTACCCAGCAGAGGGCGGCTCCACCCATATAGAGATAACCCGCTATGTTTCCCGAAAGGGAAAAGGAAACACGGGCCACCAGGATTACCCCCGCCACAGAGACTAGAGCCCCCAGCCAGTGCCGCCGGCCAAGGCGGACAAGTCCTCCGGCGCCCCGGGCCTGTGCTGGAAACAGCCTGGATGTCAGCCATTCGGCGCTCATGGTCAATACCGGAATGGCCGCCATAATAATCGAAGCCTCCGAGGCGGTTACCAGGGCAACGCCGTTGTTTTCAAAGAAAAAGTAAAAGGTAACCCCCGAAAGGCCCGATCCGGCTAAATAGGGAAGGTCCCCCGGTGTAAGTCCGCCGCCCTTCTGGTTTTCCCCGGGCCGCCGGGGGGCGCAAAGCCGGTATGCCAGCAGCAACAACACCGCGACGGCAAACCGCAGGGCCCCCAGACTCATGGGCGGAATGACCAGAACGGCGATTTTAATCGAAATAAAGGAAAATCCCCAGAAAAGGACGCAGAGCATATTGGCGAGAAAAGCGGTTTTATGCATACTACAATAGTAGTAAAAAACCCGCCGCGGGTACAGTAAACAGTAATCAAGGAGGAGATTCATGGACAGATCCTTTCATGATCTTAGAAACACCAAACTGGGATCAACCCTGGTAAAGGCCCTTCAGGACCGGCATTTTGATGCGTGGTATTTTGGTGATATTCCCGAAGCGGTGGAAAAAGTGTTCAGCCTTATCCCCCCGGATCATGTTGTTTCCTGGGGGGGATCCATGACGGCCAAGGCCATGAACCTGTACGGCGAGGCGGTGCAGCGGGGTTATGCCGTGATCAACCGGGATGCGGCGGCAAATTCGGAGGAAAAGGCTGAACTGGGGCGGCAGGCCCTGCTTTGTGGTACCTTTCTGATGGGCGCCAATGGGATCAGCGAAGACGGCCAGCTTGTCAACATCGACGGCAACGGCAACCGGGTCGCCGCCCTCTGTTACGGTCCCAAACAGGTGATCGTCGTTACCGGTATCAACAAGGCGGTCAAAAGCCCGGAGGATGCCCTGGCCCGGGCCCGGTATCATGCGGCGCCCCTCAATGTTCAGCGTTTTCCTTCGTTAAAAACCCCCTGTTCCATCACCGGCGCCTGCGCCGATTGCAAGAGCGGGGATTCGGTGTGTTCCCACATCGTGATCACCCGGCTCTGCAAGCCCGCGGGGAGGATCAAGGTGATCATTGTTGGGAAAGACCTGGGGTTTTAGGCGGGGATCCCCGCGGAGGCTTTACACGGGCCCTGTTTTCCGGTATGCTGAAGCCTATGGAAATTCCGGCTTGAACAAGCTGATGTATTTTAAGGAAGGATTATCATGTCACGGACCTGCGATATTTGCGGAAAACACACCATTACCGGTAATTCGGTCAGCCACGCCAAAAACCGTACCCGGCGGGTCTGGAAGCCTAACCTCAAAAAGGTAAAAACGAATAGTGGCGGTACCACCGTAACCGTTAAAATCTGCACCCGTTGCCTTAAAAGTGACTTGATCACCAAAAAGGTATAGTCCGGCAGGGCGGGAATCTTTCCGGAACGGGGAAAGCTAAAGGGTTAACCCCAGCCCGTCCCAGGCAGGTCCCGCCTTCAATCCCGGGGCGTTTTTTTCCACAAAGGACCGGCAATACTCTTCTATCTGCCGGTGGGAATGTTCATGACAGATATGGGTCAAAAAGGCCCGCGGAGTTCCGGTACCGGCGGCGGTTTCCAGGGCTTCCCCAAAGGTAAAGTGGGTTTCATGGGGCCGGCCCCGCAGGGCTCCTATGATAAGCAGATCCGGTCTGCCGATGATTCCCATGGTTTCGCCGCCGATAAAGGATGTATCGGTCAGATAAACAGCGGAAACCTCCGGCGCTGATTCCTGTTCAATTTTCCAGCCCAAAATATCGAGGGTTCCATGCTTTACCGGAAGGGGGGTAAAAACAAGGCTTCCCAGCCTAACGGGGCCGTCGGCGATGCAGGTTGCTATCCTTGGTTTGCCTCCCCCCGTCTGGGTAATCCTGAAAATATAGGCAAAGCGTTTCCGGAATTCGGCGATGACGGGGCCGTTTCCATAAACGGGGATAGGTTTTTCCCTGCTCAAGGGGCGGATGTCGTCCAGGCCGTGGATATGATCCGCATGGGCATGGGTCAGGAATACCGCATCCAGCCGCTCCATCCCCGCTTTTAGAGCCTGGAGCCGGAATTCCGGGCCGGTGTCGATCACCGCCCGTTCTCCCGCCGGTCCTTCTATATAGAGGGAACAGCGCATCCGCCTGTCCCGGCTGTCCGGGGAGATGCAGACAGGGCAGGCGCAGCCGATCACGGGGACGCCGTGGGAGGTTCCGGAGCCGAGGATTGTAAGTTTCATGCAGACAGTATGCTTAAAAAGGAATAAAAAGTCCCTTCCGTATCCGCGGCAAAGGAGTTTAATACCCTTCCTCTGCAGCGGGGGGGGCCAACCGCAGCAAAGGTTTAATCAATCCCGGGGCCGGCGGTCCGGCCTGTTCCTCCCTGTTTTTTTACGCTACACTTATCCTATGGCGAATTCCGAACTGGTCCGGGTTATGGATTATATCCTTAACCGCTGTGATGAAAAAGCCATCGAGGCGGTGGCCGCCGCGGTGGTACGCCGCCGCCGGGAACTGGCCATGTTTGGCGGAGCCGCCGGTCTTCCGGATCCCCGCAGGATGGCCCGGGAGCTTGCCGGTCAAATCAATACGGGAGCCAGTATCGAGGGGCTGCGGGAAACGGTGCGAAACATGGCTGTGCGGATTATCCGGCAGGAAGCGCCGGAATTGACCGATGAACAGATAGCGGGCCTTACCGCCGCCTGGATCCCCGGTGGAACCTCCGGCCGTCAGGAGGATGATTCGCGTCCTTCGGGACCTCCCCCGGATATGATTCTGGAAATGACGGAACAGTTTGTGGGTTTTTCCACAGGCCGCATGCCCGAAGGGGAAAACCGGAAACTGAGGGAAACCATGGGCGACTGGCCCCAGAAATTCTGGAAGACCTTTCCTGGGGTTATAAAATTAATCATCAAGGATTACCTTAACGGCGAAATCACCGAAGGGGACCGCCGCTCCAAGATTGCGGCGGCCCTTTCATTTGGGGTTTAGCGGCGCAGCCGGATCAATACCCCACCTTAATTGTTTCCCAGGCGGTATTGTACATTTCCAGCGCTTCCCCCAAATCATCCTTTAGTTCCGTATTGGCAAGATCTTCCACCGTATAGCGGGGGGGTTCCTTTTTAAGGGTTCCCGCGGCGGCATTGGCGGTGGCGGGAAATCCGAACACATCGGTAAATTCCGCATAAATTTCAGGCCGGTGGATAAAGTCGATAAACTTGTAGGCCAGATCGATGTTCCTTGCCCCTTTAAGGATGCACATGCTGTCTATGTAGGCAGGGCCCCCTTCGGGGGGAATAAAGAAAACCGTATTCGCAAGCAAAACCGGGTCTCCGGCGATTTCTTCGTAAACCACTTCGGCATAGCCCTGGACAACCCAAAAATCCCCGTTGGCGTAACCCTTGCCAAAGGCTTCGGCGTCAAACTTGGTCAGGTTCGGCTTCCAGATATTGTTTACCAGTGTCCGGGCCTCCTCAAGTTCTGCGGGATTTTTAGTATTCACCGAATGCCTCAGGGAAACCAGGGCATCTCCAAGGACTTCCCGCATGTCGTCCAGCATGGTCATGCGGCCCCGGAGATCCTCCCGGGAAAAAATGGACCAGCTTTTTTCATATTTAGGCACCTTGGCGGTATTAACGGCGATCCCCGCCGCCCCCCAGTAGTAGGGTACGGAATAATCCATGGCAGGATCGTAAACGGCTTTTTGCAGAACCCTGGGATCCACATTCACCAGGCTGGAAAGCCGGGACCGGTCAATTTTTTCCAGCATTCCCTGATTTGCCATGATCGATACATAATCCCCGGAAGGAAAAATAATATCGTAGCCCGTTCCGCCGGCCTGAAGCTTGGTGTACATTTCTTCGTTGGAAGCAAATTCGTCGTAGATCACTTCCACGCCGTATTCGGCCTCAAACTTTTCAATCACCGAATCTGGGGTGTAGTAGGTCCAGTTGTAAATGTGCAGCCGCCGGGACTCCCCGCTCCGGGCAGTTCCGGCATCGCCTGGACAGCCGGGCAGGACGGCGGTCAACGCCGCAGCCGCAACTGCGGCTGATACAGGAATTTTCTTCAATAGAGTATCCTCCTTAGGTGGTTTTGCCGCTATTTGGCGGCTATGTATTTTAAGAAATTTCTGAGCAAAAATGTCAAGGCCACCGTTCCCAGGATCATCACCACCGAAAGGGCGTTGATCACCGGTGAGACCCCAAAACGGATAGCGGAATAAATGTAAATGGGCAGGGTGGAAGAACCGGGGCCGGTAACGAAGTAGGTGATCACAAAGTCTTCCAGCGAAATGGTTATGGCCGTTAAAAAACCGGAAACAATACCGGGCATGCAGACCGGTATTGTTACCTTAATAAGGGTCTGGATTTCATTGGCCCCCAGATCGTGGGCCGCTTCGATAATCGAAAAATCGAATTCGTCCAGCCGGGCCATGACCATAAGAAACACAAAGGGCAGGTTAAAGCTGATGTGGGCAATAAGGATGGTCCCCAGTCCCAGTTTCATTTTGAGTCCTGCGAAAAAAATTGAAAGGGAGACCCCGATAATTATTTCAGGCAGAATCATGGGGAGGAAGGAAATGGTCTGTACATAGCCGCGCAGCCGGAAACGGTACCAGTTTACCCCAATAGCCCCCAGGGTGCCGATGACGGTGGCGCTGAGGGCAGACCCCAGGGCGATGATAATGCTGTGCCAGAAGGCCCGCCAGAGATCCCGGGAATGGAAAAAAAGTTCCCTGTACCAGACCAGGGAAAAGCCGGTCCAGTTCATGCCCTTGGATCCGTTAAAAGAATAGAAGACGAGGACGAAGAGGGGCAGAAAGAGGAATACAATGGCTGCCAGAAAAACGGTCTGGGAAAAAGAAAAACTCCGGCGGTAGGCCCGGCGGGCGTGGCGGGCCGCCTCGCCCGCCGGCGGCGACCGGAGGGGGGTAATAAAATTCCTTACTATGTTTTTGAAATTCACGGCGGGCCTCCATGCAGATGCTCCCGGGATTCGGAAATGCCCGGCAGATCAAGGCGGCTCTTTGCCTCCCGCTTTTGGAGGGTCATCATCATCACCACCCCGGCGGTGGTGATCACCGTAAGAACCAGGGAAATGGCGGAAGACAGGGGCCAGTTCCGGGCCTTGGTAAGCTGATCCGCTATAACATTTCCCAGCATGTAGGAGTCCTTTCCCCCCACCAGGAGGGGAACCGCATAGGCCCCAAAAATCGGAATAAAGGTAAAAAGCACCGCCGTATAAACGCCGCTTTTAATATTGGGCAGCAATACCTTGACTATGGCCCCCAGCTTGGTGGCCCCCAGATCCCGGGCCGCTTCCAGCAGGGAAAAATCGAATTTGTCTATCGTGGAAAAAAGGGGAAGTATGGCGTAGGGCAGGTACATGTACACCAGCACCAGTACCACCGTTTTCTGGTTATAGAGAAAGTGAACATAGTCCTTTATAAGCCCCAGCTTCAAAAGCAGATCGTTCAAAAAACCGTTGTTTCCCAGAATATTCATCCACGCAAAGACCCGGATAAGAAAGTTGGTCCAAAAGGGAATGATGATAAGAAGCAGCAGGAGCGTCTGGTACCTGCTCCGGGCCATATAGTAGCCGCAGGGCAGGGCGATAAATATGGTAATCAAGGTGGCCGCCCCGGAAGTAATCAGGGTCCGGACCGCGATGATAAGGAAATTGGGGTTTCCCAGATTTCTGTAGGCGGCCAGGGAAAAAACCGGAGTTACTCCCCCGTACAGTCCCTTTTTAAGGAAGCTGTAAATCACAATAATAACCAGGGGCGCAAGAAAAAAGATTGTAAACCATAACGCCATGGGGCCGGAATAAACAGGGCCGTAGTTTGGATTGGACCGTCCGCCGCGGCCCTTGGGGAATTCGCCCCTGAAGGGGCGGTTCGTCCGCAGGCCGGCGCTCAAGGAACCGCCCCGTCGGCGGACCCGACAATGTAGCCGTCGTTGGCGCTCCAGGAAAGATACACCGAATCCTTCCAGACAATGCCGGGGCCCTCATCGGAATACTTGGCGTGTTGTTTGATCACCCGGATCATCACCGTATCGTTTATTTTGACATAAAACTTTGTCTGAAACCCCGAATAAATCGGCTCCTCCACAAAGCCCTGAAAAAGGTTGATATCGTCCCGTTTGGTGGCGGGCTTTTCCTTGGAGATCAGTACCTTTTCGGGGCGGACAGTAAAAGCAACCTGCTGTCCGTCCTCTACTGCATCCACGGTGGTTACCTTGATCCGTCCCAGGCCGGAAATCTCCAGTTCCGCCATATACTCGGCGGCGCCGCCAATTTCAGCCGGGGGGATCTTCTTTACGCTGACTACCTGCCCATCGTAGAGGTTGGTTTCCCCGATAAAACGGGCTACAAAGCCCGTGGCGGGACTTTCATAAATCTCCTGGGGGGTCCCCACCTGGAGTATATTCCCCTGATCCATTACGGCGATATGATCCGAAACGGAAAGGGCTTCCTGCTGATCGTGGGTTACATAGATAAAGGTAATGCCTATTTTGTCATGGATCTGGTCCAGCTCAATAAGCATGTGCTGGCGCAGTTTGGCGTCCAGCGCCGACAGAGGTTCGTCCAGGAGGAGTACGCTGGGTTCATTGATCAGCGCCCGGGCAATGGCCACCCGTTGTTTCTGCCCCCCGGAAAGCTGGTTGGGTTTTTTGTAGGCATGGGTGTCCAACTGAACCAGCCGGAGGTAATCCTGTACCCGGGAGTTAACCTCCCCCCCGGACCGTTTTCTAAGCCGCAGGGGAAAGGCGACATTTTCAAAAACTGTCAGGTGGGGAAAAAGCGCATAATTCTGGAATACCGTGTTGGCCTGCCGCCGGTTTGGCGGAAGGGAAAGTACATCCATCCCGTCAAAACATACCGATCCGGTATCGGGACTTTCAAAGCCCGCCAGAATCCGCAGCAGGGTGGTTTTCCCGCAGCCCGAAGGGCCCAACAGGGAAAAAAACTCCCCCTTTTTTATGGAAAGGTTAACCTTGTTCAAAGCCCTAAAGCCGCCGAAGAGCTTGGACACCCCTTCGATGGCCACGTTACTTCCTTTCAATACCTTCCTCCGTCATGGGAAGATGCACATCCCCGCCAAACAAAGGGGGACAAGAAAATACGGAGTTTTACGGAGCAAAACTCCCGGTGCAGTAACGTAACAATGCGAATTTTAAGCCGCCCTGTCAATAGCGGCGGTCCGGCGCGGCATCCTGGCCGTTAATGGGGCTCCAACATTAAAAGGACCATGACCCGGGAATCTCCCAGGATATTCGCAATCAAGACGTATTCGTTGGGCTGGTGGGCGGTATCGTCCACCTTGCCCCAGACTGCACAGTGGATTCCCTCGTTACGAAGGAAGGCCCCCACAGTACCCCCCCCTATACCGATGGGCCTGGTTTTAACCCCGTAGACTGCTTCGGCGGCCCGGGAAAGCATGGCCACCAGGGGGGAATCCGCCGGGGTAGCTTTGGATTCTACCGCCTGCGGGATAGTATAGCTGATCTTTACTCCATGCCTGGCCTCGATTTCTCCCTTGATACGGTCCACCCCGGCCAAAACCTCTTTTATTGTATACCGGGGCAGGATCCGCATGTCCATGCAAAAAATGTCCTCCCCCGGTATGGTGTTGATATTGGGCACATTGGCGTTCTTTCGGGTGGGCTGGATAGTAGAATAGTCCGGTTCAAAGAGGGGGTCCCGGGCGTTGAATTGTTCCGAAAGCTCGTGGTGCATCCGCAGGGCAAAATCGGCGGCGGCCAGATGGGCGTTGACCCCCTGATCCGGCCGTGAACCGTGGGCCTGAACGCCCCGGACCGTAAACTCAACCCACAGGCAGTTTTTTTCGGCGATTTCAATGGTCTCGCCCCGGCTGTCTCCTCCGTCGGGGATAAGGACCAGATCCTCCCTGCCGAAAAGCCCCGGTATCTTTTTTATCAAGGCCTCGATACCGTAGGCGCTGCCACATTCTTCATCGGCGCAGAAGAGGAGTTTGACCGGACGGGACGGAACCAGGCCCGTTTCTTTGAAAGCCAAAACCGCCAGCAGGGAAGATACCAGGCCCTGCTGATTGTCCTCTACTCCCCGCCCAATAAGCCGGGACCCCAGGGGGGGATCCTCCCGGCGGACCACCGTCCAGGGATCGCTTTCCCACAGGGAAAATTCCCCCGGCGGCACCACATCCAGGTGGCTCATGATCCACAGACAGGAAGTTCCGGCGGCGCTGGTATCCGGTCCCCGGACCGTAACTATCAGGTTGGGCCTTACCCCCCCCTTGGCCCGGTCATCCTCAATATCTACCCGTTCATACTCAAACCCCCGGACCGTGAGCCAGTCCTCCAGGTAGAGGGCCTTGTCCAGCTCGCCCTCTCCCCCAGACTGGGGAGAAACGGCCGGCCGTTTACAGAGTTCCGTTTCCAGTTCCACCGCCGTATCTTCGGCGCCGTCAATAAAGGCAAAAAGTTTTTCCCTGACCGTATCCATGTTTGGAGTATACCGGAAAAAGAAAGGATTGTCCCCGCCCGGCGCGGCCCTGCGGCTTATGTTGTCCCAGTGCCGGTGTTTTCCGGCTGGCCCTTAAGCAGAGTATCCAGCCGGACCTGCCCCTCCCTGCCCGCGGCCGAACATATTTCGGCTATTTGACCGGAGCTAAGATTCGCGTCTACCCTGGCCAGAACCGCTTCGGCCAGCATGGGCATGTTGACTCCAGAAAAACAGGGAAATGGCTTGTCCTGCATGACCCGCAGAAGCGAAGAAGCCGGAGTACCCCCCAGAAAATCTACAAAGGCGATCATGCCTCCGCCGTCGTCCAGTTTTCGTATCGCGGCGCTTATTTTCTTTTCAAAATCTTCCGGACTGTCCCCGTGGTAGAGACCCAGGGCAATGGTCTTTTCCGGTTCACCGGCAATTAACCTGACCGCGCTTAACATACCCTGGGCAAAATCGCCATGGGCTACAAGCAAAATTCCAACCACGGTTCCCTCCACATCGGCACACTGACATGAGGGTTATCTGGAAACTTCAGTTTCCGGATAACGTCCGGTTAAAAACTGCAGCATGTGCAGCATTTTGCAGGGCCTGTTCGCTGGACCGAAGGTCCGCAGCCAGCCGGGTTATCGAACAGGTCCATTTACAGTTTATCTATCAGCATGGAACATTTCCCCGAAGGAATGGGAAGGGTCTTTTTTTTCTTCCCCAAAATGTTGATTGTGAAATAGTAGAGTTTCTCGCTTTCCATGTGGATTTCCCAGCCCCGGCCGCTTTTGTTGGAAAGGATCGTGATCATGTTTTTTTTAAGGGAAAGGTTTTCTATGCCCATCACTTCCAGGTTGGGAATAATCCAGTCCACGGTTTTCCGGGGCAGGGAAATAAAGAGGCCCACTACATTTTCGATGGTCAGGCAGATGGTGGACAGGGCGCCGCAGGCCAGATGCTGGGCCCGGGGAAACCCCGGGTTTTCGGGCCACTGGGCGGGACCTTCCTTAAGGGGGAGGTAGGCCTCCCAGAGTTTTCCCTTGTGGTGGCTGCCGTCGGGGTTCATGGAATCCAGCATAAAGTACAGGTGCCGGATGGCACATTCCCGGGCCAGCTCCCAGCGCTGGTACTTTTCCAGGCCCTTGATTACCATAAAGGTAAGGTGGGGAAACACCGAGCCCCGGAAACCGCCGCCGTGTTCGTCGAAGGCCGCTTCGTCCAGGGCCAATGAAGGAAAGGGGTGGGGGGATCCGAACACTTTGGGATCCTGGAGCTTGCTGATGATCCGGTCGGCCTTTTCATCGTTGGAAATTTCCGCCAGCAGCGGCCAGTAGCCCGCCAGGGTTTTTACCCTGATCTGTCCTTCGTCCCCGTTAATGTCGTAGTAAAAGCCGTCTTCGTCGTTCCACATCAGGGTATTGATCCGGGTTTTAAGGGAAAAGTACCGCCGCTTGTATTGAAAACTCGTTTCCTTGTCGTTAAGAATATCCGCCAGGGCGGATATGTAGAGGGCGTTGACGGCCATGCAGGTATTGAAGTCCACCGGGTATTCGGTTCCCTCCCGGGGAGCATTGCCCATCTCCAGGGCCTCCAGGGGAACCCGGTACAGGCCGTTTTCCTGCTTGTACAGGGAATCGATCCATTCGGTATACCGGTGCAGAATGGGGATCACATCCTTGACCCGCTTTTTGTTGGCCGATTTATGGTACAGGTTAAATTCGGCCCAGGCAAACAGGGGAAGCCCCAGGGCTTCGGGGTTGCCGGCGCAGACCGCGGGCAGGCCCGTATCCAGGGAATAGGCCCCGCGGATTGCCCCGGAAGACTCCTGGCGTTCATAGAACACGTCCAGACTGGGCGAAGCCTGGTAGATTCTGTTGGAATAAACCAAAAAGAAGGAAGAAAAGATAGCGTCCAGTTGTTTTATGGTGGTACTGCCCGGACTAGCAAAGAATCTGCCCTCAATTGCTTCCGAATCATCCCCTGTGGTCCAGTAGTCCTGAATCCATGCCCATGTTCTGTCATAAATATCCACAAAATCCTGATCATAAAAGTGGATTTTGGGGAAGTCCCTCTTAATCACTCATACCCCTGTTCAAAGGGTATCCCATGGTTGTTAAAAAGTCAAACAAAATCGTCCTTTTACCGCGGGAGACCGGGACGGACCGCCCTTTAAGATCGTTCTCCGGGAATATTTTCCCGCACATAGATGTCCAGGGGAATGTCGATCTCCGGCTCCACCGGCTCTTCCAGTGCGATATGGCGGTACAGCGCCAGCACCGAGCGGCGGCCCTGTTCTTCCGGACGCTGGGCAATCACCGCGTCCATAAAACCCTCCTCCAAAAGCCGCCGGTTGCCGGGGATAAGATCGTAGCCGATGATAAACAGATCCCCCCTCCGGCGGCTCTTTAAGGTCCGGGCTACCCGGTGGGCCAGACAGTTGGTAACAAAAACCCCCGCCAGATCCGGGCAGTCCTCCAAAAAGCGCCCCATCTCCGCGCCGGACAACTCCTCTTCTCCCGCGTAGTCCCTCACCACCGTGGGCACCCCCTGTTCCTCCGCATACCGCACAAAACCGTCCCGGCGTTTGATAATGTGATAATCCTGGCTGTGGATGTTCAGCACCCCCATGGGCCGTTTTTCCGTCCCCATGAAAAGATGCATCAGCCGCCCCGCCAGGTAACCCCCCCGGACAGGATCCTGGCGGATCCTGCAGAGGGGATTCACCCCGGGAAAATCGGAATCAAAAAAGACGCAGGGGATCCCCCGTTCCCGGACCTTCTCCAGCAGCGGCTTGATAAGAACGATGGGGGCAAAGATCATGCCGTCGGGATCCGCGGCCAGCGCCCGGTCCAGCATCCCCCAGGCTTCCCCCAGACTGTACCGGTCGTATTCCAGGATCTCCGTTTCCGCCCCCAGGGGCCTTAGTTCCGCGGCCCCCGCTTCGATGCCCTCCAGCGCCTGGGCCCAGTAACCGGCGTCCTGATCCCGCCGGGGAATGAGGGCGCAGAACCGGTAGGCCCGGCCCCGTTTAAGCCGCCGGGCTATGGGATTGGGAATAAACCGGTAGTGGTCGATGATCCCCTCTACTTTTTCCCGGGTAGCCGCCGACACCCGGCCCCGCTTGTGGAGTACCCGGTCCACGGTGCCTATGGATACCCCCGCCAGGGCGGCAATCTCGTGCATGGTCATACGGCGCCATTATAGGGGGAGGGCGGGGAAAAGGGAAGGCCGCCGGAACCCGCTCCCCCGGGCCGGAGACAGTACGGGGCGGGAAAAAGTGTTGACATAGCCCCGCTTGTACCCAATAGTGGTATATGGCAAAGACGCCTGGGGGGTTTCCTTATGTCCGGGCCAACCCCAGTGTTCTTTAAGGAGGCGGACATGAAAAAGATACGGCAGGTGTGGGGAGCGCCGGCGCTGACGGCGGTATTGTTCTTCCTGGCCTCGGGCTGCGGCGGTCAGTCCATAGATCCCGGCCTGCTGGACGAGGGCGCCCTGAGCGGGGGAGGGGGAGGACAGGGCGGCTCCCAGTTCCGGAGCCGGCTTGCCACCGCCGACGGGGAGCCCCTGCGGACAGAAGGGCTTGGATTCGATGGAGAGTATCCCTTTACGGGATGGCCCCCCCGGCATCCCATCAACATCTGGTTTCCGCCGGCCCAGGATACGGTGGGCGACTTTAACGCCAACCCCGGAGAAGGAACAGTATACGAAACAAAATGGTCCCAGTTAGAAAAGGACGTGGTGTGGGAGATCAACAAATTCCGGGCTAACCCCGTGGGATGGTGCAGCGCCAACGGACTGGCCGCCCTGCCGGAGGGTGTTTCGGCCCAGGCGGAATTTATACAAAATGCCGCCCATAGAAATTACAGTTTCCCTGCCCAGCCCCTGTATCCTTCCCGGGGATTACACCAGGCCGCCCTGCATAAATGCGCCCGGGGAGACGGGGGGCATAACGATGTCAGCCGGGTCCGGGTGTATGTCAACGTTCCCTACTGGGGGGAAAACGTCGCCTCTTACAGCGGCCAACCGGCGGCCCGTATAGTCTGGGGATTCATTGCCGACGGGAGCGAGGCCGATAAGGGACACCGGGTCAACCTCTCCGATCCCCAGTATGACAGGATCGGGGTGGGCATCTATAACCGTAGAATCATCATAGACCTGGGGGGGCACGGGGTGGCAGAAAAAACCCCCTGGCGGCCCTAATACCGGCGGTTGACAAAATCCCCCATCCTCCCTACAATAGCAGGCATAACGGTCCACAGCCGCCAGGGCTGGGTGGATCGTTACATTCTTATCCGGGAGGGCCAGGGAGCGTGCATAGGTTAATTCCTTACAGTACAGTGAGTTACCCCCCCCCCCCCCCCCCAAGCAATCCGTAATTTCTTGCACAGCAACATTCGTATATCCCCCCGGCCTTCCCCGGTTAGGGGATAAGGGATCCCCCGTGCCTACTGGGGGAGGCGGCGTGCCTCGCTCCGTATCCGGAACCCGCCCCGGGGCAGGGAGGGTCCGGGCTGCTCCGTCCGGGACGCGGAACCGCCCATCCGGGGGTCCCCGGGGGCCCTTTTCTGTAGACAATGCTTCGTTGTCTTTAGACAATGCTCCGTTGTCTGTAGACAATGCTTCGTTGTCTACAGACAATGCTTCGTTGTCTTTAGACAATGCTTCGTTGTCTTTAGACAATGCTCTGTTGTCTTTAGACAATGCTCTGTTGTCTACAGATATAATTTCGTTGCCTTTAGACGCCGGAGGGTTTACTCTGGGGTTTAACGGAGGAAATGGTTATGAACCAAAGATCAGACTGGATTCCCGGCAGACGGGAGGACGTATTGAACCTGGGCAAGGTCTGGATGACCGTCCTGGCCCAGAAGTATACGGCCTGGAACATTCCCCAGGGGGAGGTAACGGAGCTGGTAACCCTCACGGGGACGGCGGACGCGGCCCTGGCCACCGCCAAGGGGTCGGACCGGAACCAAAAGACCACCGCGGCGTGCCGGGCGGCCTTCGAGGCGCTGGTACAGAAGCTGCGGTTTATCAAGGAGCGGTATGTCCACGCCCCGCCCCTCTTGGAGGCGGACTATCCGGCGCTGCTCCTGAAACCCCGGGACAGTATCCCCACGCCGGCCCCGCCCCCCGCGGAGTTTGCCGAGGCGGATGTGAGCTTCCCCGGGCCGGGGGTGCTGGAACTGCGGTGCCGCCCGGTGGCCGGTCAGGATCCGGCGGATGTCCGGGGCGACTACGGATACCGGATCTACTGGGGAATCTACCCGCCGGGGGGCGCGGGGGTGGAACTGGCCACGGGGAAGCGGCGGCTGTTGATGAATCCCCCCGCCACCGGGGACGACCTGCCCCATTCCCAGTGGACCCGGCGGAGGAAGGAGCGGCTGGACTTCCACGAAGACCGGGGTTCCACGGTGTACTTTTGTATCCGCTGCGAAAATTCCAAGGGCCAGGCCGGTCCCTGGGGACCCTTGTTCCCGGCCATTGTTCCGTAATTGCCCGGACTACAGGGGGAGTTTCCCGGCGCCGCTGTGAAACTCCCCGCCGGGTATCCCCGGACTTCCCCGCCGGTGAAACGCCGGCGGACCGGCTGTCCGGGGCGGATCGGGAGCATTTTAACCGCCGGTTCACGGAACGGGCTGAAAAAATGACGGCGGCCATACAGCAGGCCGCCGGGGTTTGTGGAGAGTAAGCGCCCAGGCGCTGTTATGGAGGGAGGGCGGGGGGCCGCGTTGGAGCGGTCCCTCCGCCGGGAACCTGCTAAGGCGCGAGCGCCTTAGCAGGGGGCGGGGCTTCCGGGAGGGGCCTTCTCCGGGTACAGACGCCGGCCGCAGTATGTAAGGAGGATAGTATGAAACGGCGGGTTATCTGCGGGCTGCTGGCGGCGGGTTTGGCCTGTTCCCTGTGGGCCCAGAAAAGCATCACCCGGTTTGCGGTGGTGGACATGGACCGGGTTACCAGGGCCATGACGGGGCAGGATGCGGCGGCGGCCCTGAACGAAAAGAGCGCCGCCGTCCAGGAGAACCTGGCCCGGCTGGGGGAGGAACTGAAGGAACTGGAGGCCCAGCTTGCCGGGGCCCAGGAAGAGGGAAAGGCCAAGGACCTGAAGGAGCTGGAGAAAAACGTCCAGGCCAAGAAGCAGGAAATCCAGGTCTACTACAGAAACAGCATGGCGGAACTGGAAAAGGAAAGGGCCGCCATGGCCCTGACCGGGGATCAGCTTATGAGGCTGAGTAACCTGCTGCGCACCGTGGCCCAGAACGAGGGCTTTAGCATGGTGTTGAGCAAACAGGAAGGGTCGGG
Organism: Treponema sp.; assembly: GCA_031280125.1. GTDB lineage: Bacteria > Spirochaetota > Spirochaetia > Treponematales > Breznakiellaceae > JAITHE01. The sequence goes on along the minus strand of JAITHE010000109.1, from coordinate 4,237 downwards.
GATTTTATGGTACAGCCCGGAGGTGGACATCACCGCCCGGGTTATTGAATGGATGCGGACCGGCGGCAAACGAAGGTAGTTTGTATAACAACGGCCGGTACCGCAAGCCTATCACAGCACGCCTGTCAAGGCGTACATTCCACAGGAGGAATAGTTCATGATCGTCAAAACCACGGTGTTCCGGCGGGGGATTTCCCTTTCCGGAGTTCTTTTGCTTATTTTGTTGATGCTGGCCGGCTGCAAGCCGGGGACCGGCGCGGACAGCCCCGGCGGGGAGGAGCCGCCGGCGGATAACGAACTGGAGGTACTGGAATTAGCCGGCGAAGACGGCGCCCTGACCGGGGAGCTCAGGATCACCGCCTTTAGGGGAAAAAATGCCGTCTTTGAGATTCCCGAAAGGGTGAACGGCAAAACGGTGGTGGAAATTGGGGATGAATCCTTCCGGGGCAGCGCCCTGACCGGCGTTACCATCCCGGCCACGGTGGTCCGTATTGGGAACTATGCCTTTGCGGATACCAGGCTGGTGAAGGTGTCCATCCCCGGCAGCGTCATCGCCATAGGAAACTATGCCTTTGCCGCGGTACAACCGGCGGAAGCCGCCGAAGGGGGCGCGGAAGACGCCGCCGGGGCGGGGAGCCGGACCAGCGAGCTGGCGGAACTGACCCTCTCCAGCGGGCTTTTAACCATAGGGGAGGGGGCCTTTCTTAATTCCAAGCTGACCTCGGTTAGTATCCCCGGTACGGTTACGTCCATTGGCCCCTCTGCCTTTGCTTCCGCGAAGGAGAAGGGGGTTTTGGCGGAACTTACCTGTGCCGAGGGTCTGGTACGGATCGGCGAAGGGGCCTTTGCCAACAACAGTCTTAAAGCCCTGGCCCTGCCGGCCTCGTTAACGGGTCTGGGATCGGGGGTCTTTTCGGATAATCAGCTTACGGAACTGACCCTGTCCGGCGGCCTTAAAACCATCCCCGCGGAAGCCTTTGCCAACAACCAGATCGCGGCCCTTTCTATCCGCGGCGCTGTGGAAACCATAGGGGAGGGGGCCTTTGCGAACAATCAGCTTGTTTCCCTTTCCGTCCCCGGCACGGTCAAGACCATAGGGGACAACGCCTTTGCCAAAAACAAACTGGCCTCCCTGGATATTGCGGAGACCGTTAGCTCCATAGGGGCCGGCGCCTTTGAGGGAAATGCCCTGACGTCTGTAACCCTGCCCCGGGGGATCCGGAACGTCAGCGCCTCCTGCTTTAGGAATAACGGCATGCAGGAGCTGGTGATTCCCGAAAATATCACCGTTATCCGGGAGGGGGCCTTTGCGGATAACAAGCTGACGGTGGTAAACATTCCGGAAAGCGTTACCGCCGTTGGAGAAGAAGCCTTTGCCAATAACGGCATGACCAACCTTAACCTGTCCGGCGGCCTGCGGAGTATCGGCAGCCGGGCCTTTGCCAACAACAGCCTGGCGGCGGCGGTGATTCCCTCCAGGGTTGAGTCCATAGGGGAGGGGGCCTTTACCGGCAACAAGCTGGAAACCCTCACGGTGGATGCCCGGAATGTGGGCATAGACAACCGGGCCTTTGCGGGGAACGCCCTCAAGACTATCCGGATCACCGCCAACAACAGGATTGTCTCCGGGGCCTTTGCCGGAAATCCCCTGTACAGTGTGCTGGAGGGCAAGGACCGGTATACCTTTATGAACGATTTTTTCTACCGCGCCTATTACACCGGACGCCGCGCCGGGGGGACCTATGTCTTTGACGGCCGGTACTGGGTATTCCGGGGTTCCGGGGAATGAGCCTCGTATCCGCCCGGCGGCGGCATCCCTGCCGCCGCCGGGGGCATAGTTCCCCGGGGCGGTTCACTTCAGGGCCGGGTCTACTTCCCCGGTTTTGACCCGATCAGGGTAAAACTGAGACCGCACTGGTACCGTTCACCGCTTTCGGGGTTTACCGCTTTTTCGGAGGCATAGTAACCGACGGATCCGGTGGAAAAATCCTTGGCCTGGGCGTACACGGTGGACCAGATCCTGTTGTCGCTGTCCTTGATCGTAATTTCGAGAAATTTCGGGGCCTTGGGGTCCCTTTTTGCCGGTTCGGGCATGGCGCACTCCTTTGGGGAAGGGGCGGACTGCCCTGACGGCAGGGGCCTTTCCCCGGGCTTTTCCGGTAGGCGGGCCGGGAAACAGAACCCGGCGGGTATACTCGAATAAAGCTCTCTTCTTTAGTATACTATAAGTATGGCTGGACACACAAATGCCTCCGCCCGGCTCGGCACGGAGCCCGTGGGGCGGCTTTTACTTCAATTTTCCGTTCCCGCCATCACGGGGATGGTGGTGAACGCCCTCTACAATGTGGTGGACCGGATCTGGGTGGGCCGGGGGGTCAACGAAATCGCCCTGGGAGGGCTGTCCCTGGTAATGCCCCTGATGACCATTACCCTGGCCTTTGCCATGCTCTTTGGCATTGGGGCGGCCAACATGATCTCCATGCGCCTGGGCCAGGGCCGCCGGGAAGAGGCGGAAAAGGCCCTGAACCACTGTCTGGTCCTCCTGGCCGCCGCTGGGGTTATCCTCACGGTGGTGGAGATGATCTTCCTGGATCCGCTGCTTTCCCTGATGGGGGCCGGGGAGGGAAGCGCCGCCCTGGGCTATGCCCGCAGTTATTACAGGATTATCCTCTACGGCCAGGTCTTTGCCCTGGCGGGTTTCGGCTTTTCCCACTGTACCAGGGCCCAGGGTTTTCCCAACATCACCATGGTAAGCATGCTCATAGGGGCGGGGACCAACATGGTCCTGGATCCGGTGTTTATCATCCTTTTGGGATGGGGAGTGGAGGGAGCCGCCTGGGCCACGATCATCTCCCAGTTTATCTCCGCGGTGTTTATTGTGGCCTTTAACTTCCGGAAAAAAGCCCAGATACGGCTTAGGCCCTGGGCTTTCAAGCCCCAGGGCAGGATCATCCTGGATATTATGTCCTTTGGCTGTTCCCAGTTTTTGCTTCAGTTTGTCATGTCCACGGCGCAGCTTCTCTTTAATGTCAGCATGGGCTGGTACGGTCCGGCGGCCCTGGGAGAGGGAGGGGGAGACATCGCCCTGTCGGGGCTTAACATCAATATGTCGGTGGCCATGCTGATCCTGATGCCGATCTTCGGGATCAACCAGGGGGCCCAGCCCCTGCTGGGGTTTAACTACGGGGCAAAACGCTTTTACCGGGTGCGGCGGACCCTGCTCCTGGCAGCGGCCGGGGCCACTGCCATCTGCCTGGGAGGGTTTGCCCTGACCATGATCTTTCCCCGTTTTCTGGTGGGCCTCTTTGCCCCCAGGGGAAGTTCCGCCCTGCTCCGTTTTGCCCCTCCGGCTATGCGGATAGTGATGCTTGCCCTGCCGGTGAACGGTTTTACCATTGTGGCGACCAATTTTTTTGTAGTTACCGGAAGGCCCAGGGCGTCCATTTTTCTTTCCATGTTCCGGCAGTTCCTGGCCCTGATCCCCTGCATTTTTATCTTTGGCAGGATCTGGGGACTCTGGGGGGTGGTGGCCGCCACTCCCGTGGCAGACAGCGCCGCCTTTGTCTGTACGGGGATCATGATCCTGCTGGAACTGAAAAAGCTCAAGGAACTCCCCGGCCCTTCCAAAGGGCCGGGGCCGGCAGCCCTGCCGGGGCGGTAAAAGCGTGGAGGTGGCGGGAATCGAACCCGCGTCCTAATACGCGAAACACAGGCGTCTACAGGTTTAGCCGCCTATTGCATTGTCGGGAAGGGCTTGGCTAGACAGCGCGCGGCCCCTCCGTATTCCGGGTATTCTTGCCGCGCCGCCTCCGGAAGCGGCGGTACGGCCAGCCCTGATTGCGACGCGGAAGCCGTTCCTCAGAGCGGCGGAACGGTTCCACGCGGTTACGCAGCTAAGGCGTAATCGTAACTGTCGTTGTTGGCAGTTAAAGTTTTGCCCAATCAGGAGATGGGCGCTCCACCTGCGGCCTGTATCCCGAACCGTACCAGTCGAAACCGGTGCACCCCCAGGGGGATCACGGTCTGCGGCAGGGCGGTTTCCATAGCCAGAACGGGCCTGGCCGCCCTGCCCCGTACATTCACTATATTCATGCTGGGCGGGGCCGGTCAAGGGGTACGCACGCGGGGGCGTACAGAAAATCAGCCGCCAGCGGTATGTCCCCGCCGCGGGCATTGACACGGCTGCTTACAAGTGGTACAACAACCTATGGTGTTGACAGCGGGAGGGGAACCGCGC
>JAITHE010000044.1 GCA_031280125.1 Treponema sp. | reverse complement strand
GGGAACCTGCTGCTCAATGTCGGCCCCGATGCCAGAGGGCGGATTCCCGCCCCGTCGGTGAAAATACTTGAACAGGTAGGCCGGTGGATGGCGGCTAACGGCAGCAGTATCTATAACTGCGGCGCATCCGGTTTTGAAAAACCGGAATGGGGACGCTATACCCGCAACGGCCGCAAACTATACGCCCATGTTTTGGACAGCCAGATGGGGGCGGTATGCCTTCCCAACCTTGCCGGAAAGATAGAAAAGCTGAGGCTGCTCTCCTCTGGAAGCGAGATACAGATGCCCGCCAACTTCTGGAATCTAAAGGAATTCCCCCAGCATGGGTTTTTCTTTCTTGGCCAGTCAGCAACCAGCTATCCCCTGCCGGACCCGGTAGACACCGTAGTAGAGATCACGCTAAAAGAGGAATGCCCTTAGTTGCCATTGCGGATACAATCCTGAAGCTGGATGCGGACTTTAGTCCGAATTCCCGATTGAATTATTCAGCGCTTCCTTTGCGCCGGTCTGTCCCCGGCGGGGGCCGCGAGGGACAGAGCGTTTCTATCCGAAGGGGTTAAACCGTACCCCCACATCATAGGCGTCCAGGGCCTCCGCCTTTTTAAGCCGCCGGACCGCGAGATAGGTGAGGGGGGTCATCAGCGCCTCAATGGCGCACTTAAAAAGGTAATTGGTGAGTACCAGGGTGGTAAAAAGTTCCCAGCCGAACACCCCGGCGATGCTGGCCACCAGGACAAAGACCAGGCTGTCCAACAGTTCCCCCACCAGGGTGCTGCCGATGGTTCTGACCCAAAGGAACCGGCCCTTCATCAGGACTTTTACCCGGGAAAGGACCGCCGAGTTGGAAAATTCCCCCACCCAGTAGCCCAAAAGGCTGGCCGCGGCGATTCCGCCGGTACTCATCCCCCCCAGAATGGCGTCATAGGCCGCGGAGCCCGCATAGGCTTCCCAATCGGCGGCGGCGGGGAGGAGGCGCAGGAAGAAAAATACCAGGGACGCCAGGGCCAGGGCGATAAACCCGGTCCAGATGACCCGGCGGGAGGCCCTGAAACCGTAGACCTCCGTGAGAATGTCCCCGAAGACGTAGGAAACCGGAAAGAGCAGCGTCCCGCCGTCAAAGGCAAGGGGTATGCCAAAGAGGGACAGGCCGGTGTCAACGATCTTTGCGGAGGAAGCCACGTTGCTGACGATCAGAATGGCCACAAAAAAAGCCGTTACCGTATCCAGGTAACGGTAGCGCCGCGCGGGTTGAGACGAAGCGTTGCGTGTTGAAGACATGAAATCATCCTTGTTTTGATAAGGCGGGTTACTGGACGACCGCCGCGGCATAGGGAACCCCATTTTCACGGGGTTCCCCTGAATACCGAGCCTGTTGCAAAAGTCGGTTACTTTTGCACAGGCTCTTGCGGTTCTTCGCCCTACGGGCTGCAAAACCGCGTTTTTCAACGGTTGCTGTTGCAAAACTGAAGTTTTGCAACAGCCTCTACCGTCTGTTGTTTTTTGAAACAGCCCGTTCTACCCGGCTAGGCCCACTTGATGAAACCGGTCCGGTAGGGATGAACCAGGGCGCCGTGCTTCGGCAGGATCCGCACCGTATGTCCCTGCATACCGGTGGCGGAACACTCGATCCGTACCTGGTAGAGGTAATTGTTTCCCTCCTGCCGCACCGCCCTCATTTCCGTCCGCCGCGCGCTGTTGATTTCGCTGCTCTGGTTCGATACCGCGCCGTGGTACAGTTCAACCAAAAGATCATCGGGAGACAGGGACCCCAGTTCAATGTGGGCGCTAACCGTCAGGGAATCGCCCCGCTGCATCACCGGCTTGGCGTTGGATTCCAGCTTGATAATCCGCAGGCTGTCCCAGGACTGGCGGAGCCGGGCAAAGTAAGCGGCCAGGGACTTGGACTCGGCGTAATCGTCCTTGACTATCCGGCGGTAGTTTTTTAACGCGGGGAAGTAGAAGTTGTTGGAATAGTCCATGAGCATCCGGTGGCTGGACATGGATTGCCCGATTTCCCGCATACAATTTTTCATCCGCTTGATCCATTCCCGGGGGAGGCCGTCCCGGCCCCGCTGGTAAAAGAGGGGAACGATGTCCCGCTCCAGGAGGTCGTAGAGGGCCTTGCTCTCCACATCGTCCTGGAGGTTGGTGTCCTCGTACTGTTCCCCCTGGCCGATGGCCCAGCCCACTTCGGGGTTGAAGGCTTCGTCCCACCAGCCGTCAAGGATGGAGCAGTTGAGAACGCCGTTCATGGAAGCCTTCATGCCGCTGGTGCCGGAAGCCTCCAGGGGCCGCCGGGGGGTGTTGAGCCACACATCGGCGCCGCTGGTGAGGTAACGGGCCACGGTCATGTCGTAGTTTTCGATAAAAACGATGCGGCTGGAGACGTCGTACTTTTCGGCGAAGTGGATAATCTCCCGGATAAGTTCCTTGCCGGGAATATCCATGGGATGGGCCTTGCCGGCGAAGATCAACTGGACCGGCCGTTCATTGTCCCGGACCAGCCGGAGGAGCCGCTCGGGGTCCCGGAGGAGGAGGTTCCCCCGCTTGTAGGTGGCAAAGCGGCGGGCAAAGGCCAGGGTGAGGGCGTAGGGGGACAGGGCATCCTCGGCGTGCTGCATCCGGCGTTCCACCGCGCCGATCCGTTTGTAGTGCCGGCGGATCCGGTCCCGGGCAAAGGCGACGAGCCGTTCCCGGCGGCGTTCATGGGTGCGCCAGAGTTCCTCATCGGAAATCCGGTCCATCCGGTCCCAGACGGGCAAATCCGTGGGCTCCTCCTCAAAATGGGGGCCCAAATACCGGTCCAACAGGTCGGTCATGCCGCTGGAAACCCAGGTCCGGGGATGCACCCCGTTGGTAACGTGGCCGATGGGCACTTCATCCAGGGGAAGCCCGGGCCAGAGGCCCTTCCACATATCCCGGGAGACCACCCCGTGAAGCCGGGCGACGCCGTTGGCATAGGCCGCGAGCTTCAGGGCCAGCACGGTCATACAGTACGTTTCATGATCGTCATTCACATGAACCCGGCCCAGGCCCAGAAATTCCTTCCAGGAAATGCCCAGAATCTGGGGCCAGGAGCGGAAGTACTTTTCCATGAGGCCGATGTCGAACCGCTCGTTCCCCGCAGGGACCGGGGTGTGGGTGGTGAAGATGTTGGTGGGCCAGACCGCTTCCCGGGCTTCCTCGAAATTGAAGTGCTTCTCGGCCATGATCTCCCGGATCCGTTCCAGCCCCAAAAAGGCGGAATGGCCTTCGTTCATGTGGGTGGCGGCGGGGTTGATCCCCAGGGCCCGGAGCGCCCGGATACCGCCGATGCCCAGGAGAATTTCCTGCTGAATCCGGGTTTCCTTGTCCCCGCCGTAGAGGGCGGCGGTAATGTTTCGGATGTCCGGGGCGTTTTCTTCAATGTTGGTATCCAAAAGGTAGAGGGAGCTGCGGCCCACCTTTACTTCCCAAATCTGGGCCACCGCCGTGCGGCCGGCCAGGTCCACGGAAATCTTTATGGGGGCGCCGTCCCTGCCGGTTTTCCGTTCCACCGGCATATTGTACCAGTCGTTTTCGGGGTAACTTTCCTGCTGGAAGCCGTCGGCGTTGAGGAGCTGCTTGAAATAGCCCTGCCGGTACAAAAGCCCGATCCCCACCAGGGGAAGCCCCATGTCGGAGGAGGTCTTCATGTGGTCCCCGGACAGGATACCGAGGCCCCCGGAATAGATGGGGAGGGACACGTCCATGCCGTATTCCATGGAAAAATAGGCGACCACTTCCCTTTTGCTGCCCCGGTACCAGGTTTCACCCTTTTTATACTTTAGAAACCGGCCGTATACCTCGTTGAGGGCGGCCAAATATGAATCATCCCTGGCGGCCTCGGCAAGCCGCTCCTGGCTGACCATCCCCAGGGTCCGTACCGGACTTTGCTGAGACATCATCCACGAATCATAGTCCAGCCTGATATATAGCTGGACCGCGTCATAATTCCATGACAGCCACAGGTTTCTGGCAATTTCTTCCAGGGGCTTGAGGGAATTGGGAAGCTTCGGCTTAACCGTGTATGTGGAAATATTCATAAGTTTAGCTTATGCCCCTATCGGAGTATTGTCAATCATCCGGGGCGGCAGGGCCAGCGCATATAAACCCTTTGTGGGGGGGCTGGGGGGCCTGGAAGGCCGCTGTCGCGGCCATTAGAATCTCCGGCGGGGGTTCGGGTCTTGTAATTGACCGCGCCAGCGGTCTCCAAGGCCCCCGTTCCGCGCAAGGGATAGAAGCGGAA
>JAITHE010000019.1 GCA_031280125.1 Treponema sp. | reverse complement strand
TTGTCTTCCCAGCCGGCGGGCATCACTGACAGCAGCCGCTTAAATCCTGCTTCTTCCCTTCCCATCCCTTCAGCTTATCAGTGTTTCTATGTTTTGCTAAGTAAACGCTTATGGGGAAGTCTCCCCCCCGCTTCATGTGATTTTACATATTAGATGGCAAAAAGCAAAAAACTCTAATTCCTTATAATATAAGAAAATAGCAAAAAATGGCGTGTCACACGAAAATCATAAAAAACCCCAAATATCAGCCAAAAAGCCTTGTTTTTCAGGGTTTTTGTTACCCAAACTGTTACCCTCTTAAAAACTGGCAAGAAAACAGCCGTTTTACCACCTAAAATACCTAAAATAAGGGTAAAACGGCCGAATATTCTGTTGTCTAACAGCTTTCGAGGGCTCTTTCAACCTCCTTTAGACCATCAATGCATATATGCATAAAAAGATGCAAACCAAGAGGTGTTTGTTCTTCCAGTAGATATGAATCATCTCCGATCCTTTTGATAAAATCAGAGATGGTTGTTAGCTCTGAAATAATATCGTTGAGTTAATCACAAATTTTTGATGTCATTTGTGAGCCTCCTTGAGGACTTGGCGAACTGCTTCAGAACTGCGGCCCACTATCCGCCCTATCTCACCAAAGGACAGATTGTCCTGCCGTAAACTTTTTATGCTGTTTTTTTCATCGTCTGTTAGATGGCTCCACTTAGCTGACGAATTTTGGCCCTTTTCCAAGCACTGCCTTAGATTGGCGTTTTCGGCTTCAAGGCTTTTTATGATATTGACCAGCTTGAAATGCTTTATATCCACCAAAATATTGGTTAAAAGCCATAGATTTAACTCTTCCGCCACGGGTTTTTTTGTTGCAAAAAGGAGCCTGTTCAAACCGCAAAGGTTAAAAATAATTACCTTTCGTCTTTTTGCACAGGCACGAATGTAAATAAGCCGAATCATGTCTTTGGGGAACGATTGGAGTGTTGTTCTGATTGCGGACAGGCCAAGGATTTTCCCGATGTCCTGAGCTACAAACCACGGCTGATTATCGATCAGTACCATTTTAATGGGCAGATCGCCGAAAGTGAGGCGAACACTTCCTATGGCTGTATGCTGGACGGCGGTTACGGCTTTGACCGGGTGGGAACCGCCAGCAAAAAACTGGATAACAAACGCCTTTCTTTTTCGTTTGATTACGCCGCCCGGCTCCAGCGGGTTCAAATCGAGTGCCGCGACGCCCTGCGGATTATCGAAAGCCGGGACACGGCGGAAACTTTTTTCTACCTCGATCCGCCCTATGTCGGTTCCGATCAGGGGCACTATGACGGCTATTCCCAGGAAGATTTTGACGCCCTGCTGGCCCTGCTTGAGGGTCTCAAAGGCCGGTTTCTCTTAAGTTCGTTCCGAAACAAAAGCCTCGCCGAACACATCCGGCGGAACAAATGGCATCGTTTGGAGGTGAAAATGGCCTGTTCGATGACCAATAAGTTCGGAACCCCAAAGGCTAAAATTGAGGTTCTAACGGCCAACTATCCGCTGGCCGAAAAGCCTTAAAATCGTCCTGGCGGGGCCGTAAAAGAGCGTTTTTGCAGCCCCGTTTTTGCCGATTTTGTAGGGGGTAACAGTTTGGGTAACAAGAACGGCGTTTTTGGGCCGGTTTTAGGCTTTTTTTACCCTTTTGGGCTCTTTTTATGTTACATTGAGGGGGAATCCTCTTTTCGCTTTAATTCTTTATATTACAAAGAGATACGGCTTTCTTGAGGGCCGGGTGGGATTTGCCATTCTTCAAGTATAATGACAGTAAATTAAGCGGCGCATAGATTCAAAAAGGGATTCCCAAAACCCCGCCGTCCCATCGCGGGAAATCCCACGCCGCAACCGGACATTTATATCAATAGGGGATTTGTTAAGGAGCGTAACCCAGGGTAATGTTGGTCCGGCCCTCCGGAAACTTAAACTTGGCTCCGGTTTTCGTCATCCCCGTAGGGGCGGTTAAAGCCGCCTAAACCGGGCGTATAACCAAATGCCCGCGCTCCGCTTTCAGCACGCTCTGCTCATCTTGGCCGCAAACTCCGCGCAAAGCATCCCCGGCCTTTTTTCTATGGGAGGGCGGCGCGGGTTTTGTTAAACCGCACCGGATATTCCACAGGCACTTGACACGATTAAATATTTCCCCTATGGTTAAGGTGTTTCTGGGGGGTGTAGCTCAGTTGGCTAGAGCGTTTGAATGGCATTCAAGAGGTCAGGGGTTCAATTCCCCTCACCTCCAGAACCGGCAGCGGATGATCACAAAAGGCTCCACGCCGGGTATGGGTTTCTTGGGCAGGCCCTTGAAGGGGACCGCCTTGCAAAACCTGGTTTTTTAACGCATAATCAGGATATGGCAAACATGTTTCAAGGCGAGATGGACCCGGAAATCGCGGCATTGCTGGGAACTGATGATTCCGCTGGTTCCCCCGAGGCCGTTCTAGATTATGACGCCCTGGTTAACGAAACCCCGGAAGGGGAAGAGGCTAAATCCGCGGAAGCGGAGGAGCTTGACCTTGGAGCCGAAGGTTTCCCTGAAATAACCAAACGTTTCGAGTCCGCCCCTAACCCGGCTTTTTCGGATCCCAACTACTACAAGGGGGCCCTTTCCGGCGAAGGGGACATCGCCCAGCGGATTCACAACATTCTGCAAAAATACGTGGGGGCCAAAGACCCCAAGGATAAGGGGGTATTTCGCCAGCAGGTTACCACCGCCTACTGGGATTTTCTGGCCAATGTAGCCCGCAAGGCGCCGGGAAAACTGCCGGATCACAAAAAATATCTGCTCCGTTTTAACATTCTTCATCCTACCTTTCTTACCCCGGAGCAGCGGGATTTTTTTGCCAAGCTGGTGGTAAATAACGAGCTTAACCAGCCTGTCTATTACCTGGATGAGTGGTTCAAGGCTGTGGGGACCGGGGCCATACGGAATTCAGCTACCGATGAAGTACAGACCACCAAATCCGGCGCCCAAAGCAAGTATCAGCAGCTTTTGGAAAAGGCCATGGGCAAAAAAGACGGAGCCCGGGGCCTTCTTAAAGCCAAGGACGATGAACGGATCAGCCTGGAACGGCTTTTTCGGGATAAAGTTAAGGATGTGACCGATCATTATCCCCTGGATGGCCTTTCGGACGTTAATTCCTGCTATACGGACGTGCAAAAAAAGCTCTTTGCCGAGGTCCAGGAGCTGATCAAAAACCTGCTTAAAACCGATCATGATCTGGAGGTGTTCTTAAGGGACTATTACCAGGCCGATACGGATGTTAAAACCTTGGAGGCCAAGATTGCCGAAGAAGGCGGAGCGGCCCAGGTTGATATGGGGGCAGTGGATACCGAATTCGGAACAGTCCGGCAGATGGCCAAAATGACCGTGGGACGGCAGGGAAACAGTTTTCCCATACTGAGCGGCGAATACTTCCGCAGCGGCCCCAACGATACGGGCTTCCGGGAAAACGTTATCGCCCTGCTGGCAAAAATTGAAGGCATAGATCCGGAGGCTTTCTGCCGTTCCTACAAAAACCGGAAGAATCGCATTGTTCCCTATGTGGTTCTTGTTCCCAGTTATGGGGATACGGGGTTTTGCTGGGAGCCCTTCGACCGGTTTAACAGGGCCACCAGCCGGGGCCGTATTGCCCTGCCCATGTACCCCAAAAACCTTTTCATCGCCCTACTTTCCGCAGTGGCGGATCTGCGCTGGCAGGTGGCCAAGGAAAAGGCCTCCTACTACTGGATGGAAGAGGGCCTCACGGGAAACTACTACCAATGGTTCCAGAAAATGAAACTCAAGGGCGATTTAAAAGAAACCTTCATTGGGGATTATATTACCTGGATGACCAAGGAAAGCGAGGGCATCCAAAAACTGGACAAGGAACTGCGGGGTACCTTCTGGCGGCATATCCCCTTTTCCCAGCCGGTTAAAGACAAGCTGCGGGACAGAAGCTTCGCCTACCAGGAACTATACCAGCGGGACATCAACCGTACCATGTCCGACGGCTATTGATTGCCGGGCCGTTTTTTTTGCTTTTTGAGGAAAAACTTCAGCGCAAGCTGGTACAGTAAAAAAGACATGATCAAGGCCGCCGCAAAAAGAAAGGGAAAGCCTATAAAGGCCTTGTCCGGAGGAATCCGGGGAATAAGCAGCAGGGTATAGAGTATAAGCAACAGGGTAAAGCACAGTACCGTGGTAACAATGTTAAAAGCCGTGGCGGCCAGCATAAGCAGGGTAAGGCGGACTTTTTTGTTCATTTTTTTCGGCCCCGGCGTTCCTGCGGTTCCGGGGTGCGATTGTCACCGGAACCGGCCTTTTCTGGCCTAAACATGGTAACAAACAGCAGGATCCCAAAAACCACCACACAGGAATCGGCCACATTAAAAGTGGGCCAGCGTTCAAGCCCCAGGAAGCCGTAAAACTTTACGCTGATAAAATCCACCACCCCATCGGGCCGGAAGATACGGTCAATAAGGTTGCCAATGCCGCCGCCTAAAATACCTGCCACGGACCAGCGCTGGAGGGCGTTGAATTCATTGGACACAAAGTAATACCTGATTAACAGGGCAAGCACCGCCAAAGGAACTAGAACAAACAGCAGGGGTTTTACCCATTCCGGCAGATTGTAGCCCAGGCTAAAGGCTATGGCCTTGTTCCGTACATGGATGATATGAAGAAATTCATTGCCGAATACATCGGTGATAAAAGAATTCTGGGGCCAGCGGGCTGCAATAAACGCCTTGGAAGACTGATCCGCCCCCAGGGTCAGGAGGGTTAGTATAAAGGGCAGCAGTTTGTGTTTCACCTTGGTCATCCTTGATTTTTATGGGGATTCCGGCAGGGAGCGCGGTTACAATCCCGTGGGAATATCGATAAACTCCGTATCCATGGAAAGCCGGGCGGCGCAGAGTTCCATTACCTTACGCACCCCCCACACTTCTGTAGAATAATGCCCCCCGGCCACTATATTGAGGCGGCCCTCCAGGGCCTGATGATAAATGGTATGCCCTGCCTCACCGGTTACGTAGAGATCCACCCCTTCGTCCATGGCCTGGAGGGCCTCGGAAGAAGCGCCGCCGGAAATAACCGCACAGCTTTCGTTCAGTTCCCTGCCAAAAGGGTACACCCCCAGGGGAGGCCGTCCCATGTAGCTGATCGCCCTGACCGCATCGTCTACCCCCAGGGGTTTTTTCAATTTTCCTTTGAGGCCTATTTTTTTTCCGTGATACACGCCAAAGGGTTCCATCTCTTCCATACCCAGCAGTTCCGCCAGGGCCGCATTGTTTCCCAGGCAGGGATGCTGATCCATGGGCAGATGCACCGCATAAAGGGCGATGCGGTGATCCAAAAGAAATTGCAGCCGTTTCCGGTGCGGCCCCTTCAGCGCCAGGGGGGAACCCCAAAAAAGACCGTGGTGGACAAAAAGGAGGTTTCCCCCGGCGGCGGCGCAGCGTTCAAAACTTTCCAGGCAGGCGTCCACGGCAAAAACAATTTTGCTTATCTCCGATCCGTCATTGTCAACCTGAAGTCCGTTCATGGATGAATCGATGGACCGGAATTCTTCTATATCAAGGATAGACCTAAAAAATCTGTCCAGGGCCGCTGTACTTACCGCGCTGGTCATGGCTGGAGTATAGTCTGACCGGCGGGAAATTGCCAGACCCCTCCGGTTTCCAGATAGATGCGGCTGTCCAAAACCGTTGTTTTGAGTCCGCCCGGAACGGCCCCTCCGGGGGAACCGTTTTTCAGCGCCAGGGCGGCAAAATTCGTTATCAGCGAAGCGGTCAGTTCCGGCCCTGCTTCCGTCTTTTCCTCAAGCCGGGAGGCGCCGCGAAAAAGAAAGTTGAGGATAGGGTAATACCGGGAACTGCCGGAATAGTCAAAAACGCCGGCTCCTGGCACGGCGGCAAGGAGGGCCATGTTCCGGGAAGCCCCCAGGGTTCTTAATACCGTTTCGTAGCGGCCGCTCCGGTTTTGAATAACCCGGTCGGAAAGGAGAAACAGTACGGGTACCTCCGGCTGGGGAATATGGCCAAGCCGGGTTATTTTTTTGGGGAAGCCGCCTCCGGCAAGAAAAGCGAGGCGCCGGAAAAAAGCGCCCGCCGGGGGCGGCGAAGAGGGCGGAGAATCTCCTTCCAGGGAAGAAAGGATGGGCGCTTCCACCGCGACGATCCCCCTGACCTGTTTGTACCTGACAGTAAAAGTCCCCGTGCCGGCCAGCACGGTCAGGGCCGCCCCTCCTGCGCCGTAACCAGCCAGAAACACCGTACCGGTATCCGCTCCGGCAAGGCTGCTCCGCAGGCCGGAATCAAGCTCCCCCAAAAGAAATTCCGTATCCTGCCGCCGCCCCTCTTCCAAGGCCCTCCCCGCTGCATTGGCTTTGACACTGGTCAGACCCCGGCTGTGAACTGTGAACAGCCGGTACAGGCCGGAAAAAAAGAGCCGCACCGGCATGCCTTTGCTGTCAAAAGCGGGGGAATCAAAACCCGGTCTGGAATAGGTAAGAACCACAAAACCCCGGTCCCGAAGGGCCCCGCAGACCGTACCGGTTACCGCGAGGGAACCCGTTACAGGGGGAATCAGGATAAGCAGGGGGGGGGCGCCGGACCCGGGACTACCGGATCCGGCGGAGGGGGAAGATACTTCCCCCTCTGCCGGATGGTATATCCGTACATACAGGTCTTCCTTCCGCTTCTGGTCCCGGAGACTGAGAAATTCCACCCCTTTGGTTTCAGGATCCAGGTTCATAGGCGGGGCGTAGTATAGGGCTATCCATAGGGTAAAAACAAAGACTACCGCTGTGGAAAATGTAAGAATCCGTCCCCTGTCCAAGTAGGAATCGCTGTGGAGCCCGGAAAAGAGGGAAACCAGGTCAGGAAAATGGGCAATATTCATAAAGACCGTAAAACCAAGCAGGGGAATACACTCCGGCCGGAAACCATAGGCGGGAAAGATTCCCACCATGATCCCCAGGGACAGCAGGGGGCAGATAACCAGCCCGTCAAGTTTCCACAGGTCCCTTATCAGGGGGCGGATAATAGACAAAAAAAGAAGAAAAGCCGTAAAGAACTCAAGAACCCGTAATTCCATTTATTCCCATATTATACCAGCATAAGTATCTTGCGTGAAGGGTCCTGCCTTTGATATACTTTTAATAAAATCTGTCTTCAAGGATTGAGGAATGGCGGCGGCCCACGAATTGGTTGTTGACGAGGTAAAGATAAAAAGGGCGGTCCAATCGGGCATACCTCTGACCATAACTACCTTTACCCTTCCCCACGAAATAGAAGTATATGTTGAACAGGTTCTGACCATCTTTTTAAGACAGGTTGATCAGGAAAAACTAAAGGACTACGTTACCTACTGTGTTCAGGAACTGGCGGTCAACGCCAAAAAGGCCAATACCAAACGGGTTTACTTTACCGAACGGGGACTGGATCTGGCAAACATGGAGGATTACCAAACAGGTATGACCACCTTTAAGGAAGATACCCTGGGCAATATCGGCCATTACCTGCAGCTTCAAAAAGACAGAGGACTTTACATCAAGCTCATCTTCCAGGTCAAAAAGAACATCGTTTATATAGAGATAAGGAACAATATCGCCATTACCAAAATAGAACTGGTCCGCATCCACGACAAGCTGGCCCGTTCCCGGCAGTACCACAATCTGGAAGACGCCCTTTCCCAGGTGCTGGACGATTCGGAAGGGGCCGGACTGGGGCTGGTAATCCTGGTACTGATGCTTAAAAAAATGGGCCTGGATGAAGACAGTTTTGACATCATAGGTACCGAAACCGAAACCATAGCCCGGATAATCATTCCCCTGGAAAAAACCCGGCTGGAAAATCTTGCGGATCTTTCCGAAACGATTGTGGAAAACGTCAATTCCCTGCCCCAGTTCCCGGAAAACATTATGCTGGTCCAGCGGATGATCAATGACCCCAAATCTGAAATGGCTGATATTGCCCGGCAGATCTCCATGGATCCGGCCCTTACGGCGGATTTGCTCAAGATTGTCAATTCCGCCCAGTATATGCTGGTAAAAAAAGTAGACAGTATTTCCGAAGCGGTTAAAATGGTGGGCATGCGGGGAATCAAAAACCTGCTTTACTCCTACGGCAGCCAAAAAGTTCTGGGAGAAGATACCCGCGAAAAACGGACCCTTTGGGAACACTCCTATAAGACAGCCTTTTTCGCCTACAATTTGGTCAAGAACTTCAAGAAGGATCACAACCTTATGGATGACGTTTACGTGGGGGGCATACTCCACGATATGGGAAAAATTATTTTTGCCAACGTACATCCGGATCTGCTTAAGAAGATACAAAAATTCTGCGCCGATAAGGGGCTGCCCGCATCCACCTTTGAAGATCTGTCCGCGGGAATGAACCATGCCGAAATAGGGGGCATGGTGGCGGAAAAATGGAATTTCCCCGAGCATCTGGTTCATGCCATCCAGTATCACCACGATCCTCTGTCCGCCGCCCCGGAAGAACGGGATTTGATTTTTTCGGTTTACCTGGCCAACATGATCTGCGAATACGAAAACGGCAATGTCAGTTTTGATCAGTTTGAACCTATGGTACTGGACAACTTCGGGATTACGTCAAAAAAACAGATCAGCAGCCTGCTGGAACGCTTTTCTGTGGGTTTTAAAAGGGAAAACCACAAGGAATAGGATCACGCGATCCACAACCCGAGGGCCGGGTTGCGGATAAAATAGTACCTTTCCCCCTCCGCCGTCGTATGCCAGCCTTGGCTCTGTTTGTCCGGGCCTTCGGGCATATACCGGGCCCGGGCCGCTTCCAGATCGCCCCATGCATACCCCACGGCTTCTATGGCGGCCCGGTCCAGTAAACCAGCCCGGTCCGGCCCGCCGCTGGAGGGATCCGTGCAGTACCGGATGGTAAAGCGGCCTTCGCTGGAGCCGTGGATAAGGTGGGCGGCGGCGCTGAGGTTTTCCGCCAGTTCCCCCCCGGCTTCCACGGCCCGGCGGATTGCCTCCGCTCCCCGGTAGCCCCAGCGGCGGATCAGGCTGTCTAAGAGGGGATCTTCGCCAAAACAGTCCAGGCCGGGGGCTAAAACTAGGAGTTCTCCGCCTGCTGCCAGGGCACGGCGGGTCCGGTAAACCGCCTTGTTCCCCAGCCAGGTACTGCGGTACTCTTCCGGATCCAGCCAAACCACGGCCTTGCGGATCCCGCCGGGATACTCCGAAACCCGCTCAATGTTCAGTTGAGCCGCCAGATCCGCCGCATCCTCAAAACATTTTCTATCGGCGCCGCAAAAGAGACCCCGGACCTGGTTATGGTAATCCACCACGGTCAGGATCCATAAAATAGGGGGGAACAGAGAACCATAGCGGCGAAGGGCTTCGTCAAAAAGAGCGCGGACGGGGTTTTCCCGTACCCCCATAAGCCGCTCCAGGCCATAGAGGGCCCCCAGCCAGTGGCTTTTGTGGATCGCCCCGGCACCGCCGGTTCCCACAAAAATGTTTTTGGCGTGATTCGCCATACCGGCGATTTCGTGGGGCGTTACCTGACCTATGGAAACAATTAAAGAAAAGTCCCAACGGTTTTGGCCGGGCCGGGCCGGGGGAGCCTTCAGGAGGATACGGTTTACCTGGACGGGCCACTCAAGGTAAAAGGCCGAATCCGCTCCCTCCAGGGTTTTGGCAGTATTGAGCCATTGTTGTAACTTTATATCGGCGGCGGTACCCGTGTCCCAAGCTGCCGGCGCAATGCCGCCGGAGTTTACGTGGGGAGGGGCGGCACTATTTTTGGCTTCATACGAAAGATACAGGGAATGGAACCGGCTTTTTCCATTATCCCCGTTGATACCCCGTCTGGTTTTTTTTGTTTTTAAGTTTTCCAGGGTAATCCGGATATACATTTTCCGGTTATCCAGCAAGATCCTGGCAGCATAGTGGCTGTACCCGGTTAAATTGGTATGCAGGTTATGTTCCGCCCTTACCGGCTCATCGTACATGTGAACAGCCTGTTCAAAAGCCCGGCCAAGAACAAGGATAACCCGGCTGTCAAAGCCCCGACGGCCCGCCATTTTAAGAAATGCCTGACGTACAAATTCGGTCTTCTTTCCTGTGTGTTTGTTTTCCCGCTTTTTTATCTGCCCGTAGGCCGTTTCCGCCTCTTTTTTACTGAGCGCCGCACCGGGAACCGGGATAGGCGTTATCCGGCGAAATGCCGCCTGGCCGCAGAAGGCTGTTTCCACCCAATCCGCCTCCAACCGGCCCAGTTCCACCGTATCTTCCCGCCACCGGTGGGGAAGAAATTTGTCCGCCGGACAGTCCGGAAACATCCGCGCCGTTTCTTCCGGCGAAAGGGGCCTGTGGGTTCCCAGGGCGGGCATGATCGCCCCCAAAGACCAGCGGCGGCCGACGCGGGACTGCGTTTCCAGGAAGCGGCAGACCACGCCGGTTAAAGGGCCCCCCCGGGAATGGATACGGGTTAGATCCGGCGGAAGGATCAGCACCGGCCCCGGCGTTAACCGGGGGTTTAACATACATTCCTCCAGGTACTGTGTTAAACGTCCGGCCAGGGTTCTGTCGTCCAGGGGAAGGGTATTTGCCGGACTCACTGCATTTCGGTATCGCCTTCTTTGAAAAAGGCGCCCATGGGGTTATTCACCATAAGAATGGGCTGGTGTGTGGCGTCCAGGGTATCTCGCCAAAGGTTGCCTTCGGGATCCACATGCTTGCGCTGGGAAACCACCGCCTTGGTGGGGAGGTGGACAAATTCATTGTTCACCAATCCTATGACGCACTTGGTCTTGCCCGCCATGGCGGCGTGGGCCGCTGCATTGCCTAGGCGCTCACAGTAAATCGAATCACTGGCGTTGGCCTGGGCAGAACGGATCTGGTAACTGGGATCGATGTACTTCAGGTTGATCTCCATGCCCTTGTCGTCAAAATATTCAATAATCCGGTCCCGAATATAGGTGCCCACATCGGCCATTTTGATATTGCCGCCGGCGTCGGTCTTGACTTCCTTGATAAGCTGATCCTGCAGGGCCCCTTCGGCTATGATGATCACCGCATGTTTTGAGTGGATCATCCGTTCCTCCAGATGGTGAAGGAAGCCGTTGGGGCCGTCCAGTTCAAAGGGAATCTCCGGGATAAGGCAGAAATTTACCTCGTGGCTTGCCAGGGCGGTGTGGGCGGCGATGAACCCCGATTCCCGGCCCATCACCTTAACGAGGCCGATGCCGTTAATCTGGGAATGGGCTTCCATGTGGGCCGCGCTGATCACCTCCACGGCCTTTTCCACCGCCGTATCAAAGCCAAAGGACTGCTGGATAAAAGAAAAATCATTGTCCACCGTTTTGGGGATTCCGATATTGGCGATCTTGAGCTTGCGCCGGCCCACTTCTTCCGCAATGTCCAGGGCTCCCCGCTGGGTACCGTCGCCGCCGATGGTAAAGAGCATGTTTAGGTTAAGCTGTTCCATGGCGTCCACGATCTTGGCTACCTCCTTCCCGCCCCCCCGGGCGCTGCCTAGGAAGGTCCCCCCCAGTTTGTGGATGTCGTCCACCACATCGGGGGCAAGTTCCCGCGTGCCAAAGCGATATTCCGGGAGGAAACCCTTGTAGCCATATCGAATCCCCGTAATCCGCCGAACCCCATAACGGTACCAGAGACAGCGGACAATGGCCCGGATTACATCGTTAATACCGGGGCAGAGGCCCCCGCAGCTTACGATTCCCGCATGAACATGCTGGGGGCTAAAGTAGATCATCTCCCGGGGGCCGGCAGCCTCAAAAACCTGTTTGCGGTCTATAGGGTCCTGTTTGCCCAGCCGGACCTGCGCTTCCAAACGGACAAATTCGTCGTCGGTCACGTAGTTGGCAATAAAATCCCCATGAACCTTGGACATGGTGATGGGCGATTTAATATTACAGTTTCCCAGTTCTTCAATAGTGAAATCATAGGCCATGGTTTGCTCCTCTAAAGCAGTATAGCCCATCATTTGTTTTATCACCAGCCCTTGGGTCTGGCTGGAGTTCCGCGCCGCCCCTGCGGACAAACAGAAGGCCCGCTTCGGCGGCCTCTGGCAGATCCTGTAAGGGACCGGGGACGAAGGAACGGGGGAGCGCCTGGGGACATGCTCCCGGCCTGCTAAAACATCCTTCCGGCCCGCAAAAAAGCATCCGGTTTTTCGGTTTGGCGGGGATTTGAAATTTCCCCGTTCGGGAGATATAGTAACGGTATGGCCCAGAAAACCGATCTGTATTCACTGCTTCAGTACTACTCACGGAAGATCGAATCTCCATCCATAAAGGTAGAGGAATTTACCGGCTTTCTGGAACGCCGCGCCAGGCAGGCATCCGGAGAAAAACCGGAATGGGAAAGGTGGACAGGAGATACCGCCGCCGCTGTGCGGCAGGAACTGGCCGGCCTGGAAGAAGACGGCATGGTCCTGGTTACAGACCGGGAAAGGGAGCCAAAGATCTTCCTTTATGGGTACTATGCGTCCCTGGTACAGGACGCCTACAACGGCGTCGACTACGATGTGAGCCTTCCCTTTCCCGGCGGAAAAACCTTCGGAACCAAAATTCCCTCCACCCAGATCATACCTCTGGGAACGGGGGAAATCCCGAATTTCCTCCGGCGGGAGGGGGAAGATTCCCGGCCCGTCGTCAAACTGCTCTTTCCCGCCTCAGGGGGCGAAGCGGTACTGCCCGCATCGTGGATTCCTTCCAAACTGCTGGAGGTCTGCATGTTTAAGGTCCGGAACTACATGCTCCGGCAGGGAAACAAAGACTACCTCCAGCACAAGCTGATCCCCCAGTTTCCTGGCAAGGAGGGGTTTCTAAGGGATTTTATCAACCAGCTTATGATGCGCCCCGCGGACTGCATCGGCGACATGATAGCCGGCAGGGAAATCGCCTTTTACTTCTGGGCTTTTTTTTGCAGCATGATCAGAATAGAGCTGGACAAGGCCGATCTTGTTCCGGAGGAACAGGGTATTCTCCAGGCGGTGTACGTTATCGAAGTTCTCAACAGTTTCTTCAAAACCAATGCCACCAGGGCACGGGATGTTGATCTGGCCTTCAAAAGTCTGGAAAGTGAGCTTGACAAGCCGCCCTATTACTTCCACCGGGATGCAATAGAACAATTCACCAACTCCAGGGGGGTTCCCCTGCTGGGCCAGTACAGCCGGGAAGAACTGGACGCCTATATAAAACAGCATACCACCGAAGCGGCGCCGGAGGAACTGCCGGATCTGCTCTACATCCATGCCGGCAGGGATAAAATTTACCTGGTTAAAAAAACAAGGCTGCTGCCCCTTTTTGCCTGTTTTTTAGGAGAAGCCCGGCCCGTTATCCTCCAGGCCCTGCATAAAAGATGGAAGGCCCTCCTGGAGGAATGGCAGCAGGAAGCAGCCATGGTGGACGGCGATCACTTTGAGACGCTCCTTGAAATCTATATAAAGGATTATTCCCCGGTTTTTGCGTCCCTGATCAAGGATCGCCGGCTCTATCTGGTATACGAGGAAGCGAAACAGAAGGATCAGCTTATGCTGGAGGCTTCACAGTTTTTTGAGGGCGGCCGGCTGCTTCCGCTGCGGACGCTGCTCTTTATCCGGCAAAGGGACATCATCAGCGAAATACGAATTCTCCTGCCCATTTGGTATTCCCTGCCCCTTATTTCTTCGTGCATCGCCTTTTTCAAAAACCTGGGAAAAAACGGGCCGCCCCTTTCCCGGACTCAGAAAGGCCCTGCCCATGGGGGGGGGCAGGAAACCAAGGACATCAAAAGCCGGCTTCATAAAACGGCCCTGCAGACGGCGGCGGCGCTTATCCCCGCGGGGGCTTCTGTGGACGCCTACCTGCAAAAACTGATTGCCCGCTGGAGCAGGCTGTTAAATCAGCAGGCCCTGAACACCCTGGTGGAAGACATGAACGCCTTGATCCGGGATAAACTGCGCCACATGCTGCATTTTCAGAAGATCAGTACCGTAAAGGGAGATACCCTGGATATGATAGCCGGTTCGATCATCCAAACTTCCGTGGAACTGCACAAAATAGCCGAACAGGATGCCCTGACCCTTTATATCAAGCTCTACCTGGTGAAGCTGCTTACCGAAAAAACAGCCTTTTAATCAGTTCTGCGGATACTAGAAAATAACCAGCTGATGATCCCCGCCGCAGAGCGGCGGGGCATCAAACCTACAGGGAGAAAACCCGGGTCTACCAGCCGCTGCCGCCGCGGCGGGGTTTATCCATTGCTTCGTTGACCCGGATCTGACGGCCGTCAACTTCCCTGCCGTTGGTTCCGGCAATGGCCGCGGCAGCCTCTTCATCGGTACTCATCTCCACAAAACCAAATCCTTTGGAGCTTCCCGTATCCCGGTCCATGATGACCTTTACGGACTCAACGGTTCCGAATTCGGAGAAAAGACTGCGCAGGCTGTCTTCGGTGGTGTTGTAGGAAAGATTTCCGGCATACAATTTCTTTGACATTGAGAAAATTCCTTCTCCTGAAACAGATCGCAGCTTCGGCATAAGCCAAGATACGACCCGGCGTCAGGCACGCTGATATCCGCCTGAAAATCAGGCTTATAGAACAATACCCGGTTTTGCTCTTGCCGTCAAGTGTAATTTCTTTTATTATGGGTCCATGATCCCCCGTAGCATATTGTGCCTTGTCTTTGCTTTTTTGTGTATTTTTCCGGCCTTTCCCCAAAACCAGAAGAACAGGCGGAACGGGCCAAACGAGGAAGACGATGATATTCCGCAGCGGATCGGGGCGGAACAGATGATGAGGGCCCACGCCGCCGCCTACCCCGGGATTATAAGCCGGGTGGAGTACCGCAACGGCGACTGGGCGGTGCTTTTGCGGGAAAAGTGGTTTTACCATGCCGACGGGCGGCTCCTGCCGGAGGAGCGCCTCCCGGAAGCCGAAAGCTATGCCCGTCAATCCTTTTATTCCTATTTTCCAGGGCTTCCTCCCTGGCGGGAACCCAGGGGAGAGCAGGCGGAACGGCTTAAAAATATTTTGACCGAAAGACGGACTAACCCCCCCAAGAGGGATCCCTCATTTTACGACACCCTCTGGCAGGCCCGCAGCAAGGACGAGGCCGCTGCCAATCTGGTCCATATCAAGTTTTTGGGAAAAATCTTTGCAGTTCACCGGGATCTGGCGGCACGGCTGCAGAAGATAGATTCCCTGATTGAGGAGGCGGCCAAAGCCGATTCCGGGATCCGCCGGTGGATTGACGGTATTGGTTCCATCGGGGCCTGGAATTGGCGCAACGTGGCCGCCACGGCAAGCCGGAGTTATCATTCCTACGGAGCGGCCCTGGACATTCTACCCAAGGATTTACAGGGCAAGGCAACCTATTGGCAGTGGACCGCGGACAAGGATCCCGAGTGGTATAAAGTCCCCTACAGCGGCCGCTGGAATCCGCCCCTTTCGGTGGTAAAGATTTTTGAACGCTATGGTTTTTGCTGGGGCGGCAAGTGGGCCCTCTTTGACACCATGCACTTTGAGTACCGGCCGGAGATCCTCCTCCTTTACGGCATGGAGGTAGAAAACCCATGAAGCGCAAAAGGGCGGCCCATACGCCGGTACAGATTCCCCCGGATATAACCCAGGTGATTTCCGCCCTGGTGGAAAACCGGGCAGGAACCTTGAGCCGGGTGTCGGGGCTTTTTGCCCGCCGGGGCTTTAACATCGACAGTCTTACCGTGGGGGAAACAGCGGATCCTTCGGTGTCCCGTATGACCATCGC
Source organism: Treponema sp. (assembly GCA_031280125.1). Taxonomy (GTDB): domain Bacteria; phylum Spirochaetota; class Spirochaetia; order Treponematales; family Breznakiellaceae; genus JAITHE01. The sequence goes on along the minus strand of JAITHE010000019.1, from coordinate 3,812 downwards.
CGTTACCGGGGACGACGCCGCGCTGGAACAGATCATCAAACAGCTGGGAAAGCTGGTGGACGTTATCGCCGTCCGGGAACTGGATTCCGGCTCCTGCCTGCGCCGGGAAATCATGCTGGTCAAGGTAGGGGCCGGCGAAAAAACCCGGCCTGCGGTAATCGAAATCGCCGGAATCTTTCGCTCCCGGGTCATTGACGTATCCGCCGCTGCCATCACCATCGAAGCCACCGGGGACCGGGAAAAACTCAACGGCCTCCTCCTGCTCCTCCTCCCCTACGGCGTGCTGGAACTGGCCCGGACGGGCCTGGTGGCCCTGGAACGGGGAGAGCGGGTCCTGTCCGTGGATGAAGACCCTCAGGCAGAAGACGGCGGCGCTCCGGCTTAAACCTGCTGTTCTATTCCCCGCCTCCTCATAAACTCGGCGGACTTTATCGGAAAGCCGCGGAAAGAAGGGCCAGGGACGGATGGAAACTTGGAAAGTCCGCCCCTGGCCCCATATAAAAAAAGAGCGCTCTATAGAGGCTGTTGCAAAACTCCAGTTTTGCGACAGCAACCGCTGAAAAACGCACGTTTCGTAAGGCTTTAGCCTGAGAAACTGCAAGAGCCGTGCAAAAGTAACCGACTTTTGCAACAGGCTCTATACGGCGCGGCTTACCAGGAAGCCTGCCAGACCAGAACGCCCGCCATGCCGCCTTCGCCATTGGGTGCGGCCGCCAGGCTTACGTGTTTCAGCGGGTTTTCCCGCAGCGCTTCGGCCAGGCTTTGGGCCTGCTGTATTTTTCCGCATTCTCTCCAGCCCCGCCTAAAGCCGTATACCGCACCGCCGATACCGACGCCGATTCCAAGTATGATAGAAATCGTACTCCCACCCTCGCCGGCTCCCATAGCCACCAGTACAATACCGGCGCCTTCCAGGCCCGCGGTAAGAGCGCCGCCCAGCCAGTCCCTGTTAAGCCAGGACCAGAGGCCCAAGGGCAGGTTGAGGGCTCCCGCCGCGAATCTGTTTCCGGTCAAAAAGCCGCCCCCCGAACCGGCGGCCAGCGGGACAAGTTCCAGGCCGCCGTCAAAGTCCGCCGAAGGAACGGCAAGCAGTGCACCAACGCCTCCGCTTTCAAAGCCAAAGCCCCCCTCCTGGGCGAAAACTCCTCCCGCGATCAATGCCGCGAGAACCAAACAAACCATCCATTTCTTCGCCATCATTTACCTCCTGTGGCTTAAAAAAATACTCTACTTTTTCTCTTCCTCTACAGGGGAAGCCCGCGCCGTCCTGCGCGCCTCAATATGGGCTTTTATACCGCGGTATGCCATTTTTCCGCCCATAAAAAGCAGTATAAAAATGCTCTTGAGTATAAAGAACACAAGCCGGCAAACGGGCTTGAAAAGCAATTTGAAAATATCAACAAACAAGCCGCCTCCCATACGGCGGACATTATCTTCAATACCCTTGCCAATGGAGCCAAAAAAAGTGCCGCTCCTTAGCCGCCCCTTTGCATCCCGGTCTCCGTGTTTTGCTTCAAAGGCTTTCAAACAGGTGTCTGAGCAAAACCCGTCAATTTCCTTTCCGTTAACGTAGGTAAAATAAGTATTACCCCCAGGACCTTTGCAATACGGACATACGCTTCCCATACATTCCTCCTTTCTGTTAACAAATCCAGGCCGCCTTGCGGCCTAAAAAAGGTCCGTATATCCCAGCCGTTTAAGCGCCGCCTGGGTTGCCAAGGGCAGTTTGGAACAGCCCCTAAAGGCCTCAGACCACCATTTAATAGCCGTAACCGAACCGGGGATGGTAACGGTAGTAAGGGCTTCGCAGAACCAAAAAGCTTCGCTCCCTATTTCTTTGATGGTGGAAGGCAGGGTAACCGAGCGCAGGTTTTTGCAGTTTGAAAAGGCCGATTGATCTATTTCCGTAACCCCCTCGGGGATAACGATGGCGGTAAAGTTTTCGCACCCGTAGAACGCATTGCTAGGTATGACGGTAAGGCTCTTGCCCAGCGTAATGCTTGTCATTTTTTTGTTTGAGTGAAAAGCGGCCTCCCCCATGGATCGTACGCTGTCGGGAATAACCACCGTGGTCAGGGAACAAGCATAAAACGCACTATCCCCGATAACGGTAACCGTATTGGGAATGTCCGCCCTGGCAAGGTTACTGCAACCCAAAAAAGCACTGTCCCCAATTTTCGTAACCCCCGGAGGAATAACAACGCCGGTGATCGTTTTATTCTCATAAAATGCATCTCCAGCTATTTCCCGGACCGGGAATCCCTCTATGGCGGCGGGAATACGAACCATCCCACCTCTACCGGTATACTTTACGATAACGGCCCCCTTGCCGTCTTCCGTGAGGGTTATGTCAAAATCCGCCGCAGTCTGGGCAAACCCCACCGTTACCCCCAGCGCCAAAACCAGCGCCGCCGCAATCCATGCTTTCTTTGTCATTTCAATCCTCCATTGTTATACATACCAAGCGTCCGGCCATCTTCTTTTTTTAACCACAGGAACCCCAACCGAGCCCGCAGGGCGAAGGTTCCCCTCTTGATGACGCAGATGTTACCGATGCCGCCAAACTCCCAGCCAAAAGGCACAGCCTTTTGGCGGCTTTGCCCCCCCCTGTGGCCCCAGCAGGGTAATCCAGTCCCTGGCCATGACAAGCTGTCCGTTCCTTCCAGCGGGCAGCCCGTTTTTGTATTCGTCCATCGTCTTCCTCCTTGCTTTATGCCCCGTATCCGGCCGGGTACGGGATACATCCGGTCAATTCCCCGGCGGATCTGAAACGTTTTACGGTGAATCTGATCAATTTCACGATGAATCTGATCAATTCCGTGACGGATCTGAATCCTTTTGCGGCGGATCTGGTCAATTCCACGATGGATCCGAATCGTTTTGCGGTGAATCTGAACAATTCCATGACGGATCTGAATCGTTTTACCGTGGAGTACGCTCTATATGGTGTGGTTTGCGGGGTAAAACCGCCAAAAACAGGAAAACCTACGCTATATCTGGGGGGGGGATCATACCAAAACGGACAAACGGTAACATAGGGACGATTATACCACCACTGGCTGTATGCCGTCAAGGGGCGGGCAGCTATCTGCGGCTGGGACTTTGCGTCTGCGTTTTTTCCGGAATACTATAAATAGATGATCCAACGGATACTGTATAAACCTTCGGCCTTCAAGCATGGAATAACGCAGGATCAAATCCTCCATGCTCTTGACGACCCCAGGTATGAAGGCCCGGTGGAGGTCTATAAAAACAAATACCTGGTACTTGGTTTCGACGCGGCAGGTACTTTGCTGGAAATCATGTATAATGAAATGGAAGGCGGCGGGTTAAACATATTTCACGCCATGCCGTGCCGAAGTATTTTTTTCCCCCTGTTGCATAAGGGATAGCAGAAAGAGGAGCCTATGAACGAAATGACCGATGAAGAAGCCGATTACTGGGACGAATTTTTTACCAAAAATCCGCCCACGGTAAACCCTGCCAAGGGGGGGGGATATTTTACCCGCCAGCGGGAATTACTTGACGTGCTGGATACGGCCGCCGCCGATTATATTATCACCCGCGCCGAGGCCGCCCATAAAAGCCCTGCCCAAATCATTGGCGAGTTGGTGCGCGAGAAGGCCGCCGCCGAAGCATAGCGGACACAGCGGCCCCGGGTATTGCCATAAAACGCCGGGACGGCGCATGATGGGGCATGGCAAACGGCGAAGCGCGGCGAATCATCATCTTTGACACCACCCTGCGGGACGGCGAACAGGCGCCGGGGTGCAGCATGAATCCCCAGGAAAAACTCGAGGTAGCCCGGAAGC
>JAITHE010000047.1 GCA_031280125.1 Treponema sp. | reverse complement strand
AGCCGGGCAAACTCAATCTGCCGGGACGGAAATACTTCGGCCTCGCGGATAAACCACTCGTAGAGGGGCCGGTGAATCTCGTACTCCAGGGAACACAGGGAATGGGTGATCCCTTCTTTTGCGTCGGAGAGGGGATGCTGAAAATCGTACATCGGGTATATGCACCAGGAAGTCCCCGTGCGGTAGTGGGCGGCGCGGCGGATCCGGTACATCACCGGGTCCCGCATCAGGAGGTTGGGATCGGCCATGTCGATCTTTGCCCGCAGGGTCTTGGACCCGTCGGGAAATTCCCCCCCCCGCATCCGGGCAAAGAGGTCCAGGTTTTCTTCTATGCTGCGATCCCGCCAGGGGCTGTTCCGGCCCGGCGGCGTTATGATGCCGCCGCCGGCGTCCCTGGAAACCGCCGTTCCCCGGTATTCGCTCATTTCTTCTTCACCCAGATCATCCACATAGGCCTTGCCCTTTTTGATGATCTTGACCGCCAAACCGTAGAGGTAATCATAGTAATCCGAGGCGTAGAACTCCCGGTCTTCCCAGGTAAAGCCAAGCCAGGCGATGTCCCGCTTGATCGCCTCCACGTAGGAGATATCTTCTTTTTCGGGGTTGGTGTCGTCAAATCGCAGGTTACACAGGCCGCCGAACTTTTCGGCCATGGTAAAATCTACCGCCAGCGCCTTGCAGTGGCCTATGTGGAGCCATCCGTTAGGTTCCGGCGGAAAACGGGTACGCACGGACGTGAAGCGGCCTGACGCCAGGTCTTCCTTTATACATTCGCTGATAAAGCCGGACGTTTCGTTTTCCGCGCCGGCTTCGTTTCCGGCGGCGGCCTGATCCGCCGGGTTATACTGCATTGTATCCATCAGTACCTGTCCCGCACCAGATCCATCCCCCTAGAAATCAGTTAAATAGCACAGTCCCAGAAGAAGGATTATCCTGATAAACGCCCTGTCCTTAAGTTCCGCCAAAACCCGGCTAATCTGCCCCCCGTACCACCAGAACAGTCCCATCGGAACGTCAATGCGGAGCGCATACTCGATAAAGTCTTCCTTGCGGCTCTGCTCGCCGAAGAGCAGCCAGGAAAGTTCCTCCAGCATGCCGGCAAATTCCTTAAGCGCCCCCCCGTAGTCGGCGTTTTCAATCATTGCTATAAGACCCGGTACGCGTTCCAGCAGCTTGTCCTTGCGGAATTCGTCGGTTTTTTCTACCCAGGTTTTCTCAATCAGCAGATCCAGGTTGTTTTGAAAGGAATGGAGAAACCTGAGCATCTCCGTGCCGGGGATTGATCCCACAGGACGCAGTTCCCCCAGGGTCAGCAGTTTACGGTAATCCCCCTCAATATCCAGCGCGCCGGCAAAGGCAATGGCCTCTTCCAGGCCCCCGGCGCCCCCCTGGGGCGGAAAAAGGGCCTCGGCGATTTCTTTATATTCCCCTGGGAGCGCCGCGTTTACGCGGTCCGGACAATGCAACATGGTTTAACCATGATCAAAAGGGCGGAAACTGTCAAGACAGCGGCCCCTCCGCCGGTTGTGCCGGGGCTGCGGCCCCTTATTTACTATACAAAACCCCTCAATGCTCATGTACAGGTACATCCGCCCCGCAGTCAGGCACAATCACCCCCTGTTCAGGCACATCCGGCGCGCAGTTAGGCAGATATACCCCGTATTCAGGCAACTGCGCTCCAAACGCAGGCGAATATACCCCGCGTTCAGGCGAATATACCTCGTATTCAGGCAGATATACCTCGTATTCAGGCAACCGCGCCCCATATTCAGGCGAATATGCCTCATATTCAGGCAGCCGCGCCCCTTATTCAGGCAGATACGGCCCAGGGGTATCACCCTGTCCGCCCCATAGAAGAGGAACGATATGTCCATGACCAGGGACTGGCTTTCGCACACCAGGGAAGGGCAGTTGGCCATGGCCCGGGACTGGAAAATCGTTATGGCGGCGGGCGCAGCGGCATTGACAGCGGCGAAGTTATATGATAGGGTATTCTAAGCCATTCGGGAGGAATTATATATGAAGGTGTTCCGGCGGACGTGGTTCAGCATGATTCGGGGCTTAATCATTGCGCCCTTTGGCGGGCTTGCCATCTTTATGGCGGGTCAGCTTCTTCTGCCGGTTCCGGTTTGCGCTGTTTTGGGAATAGGCGCCGCCGCCATTCTGGCCTATTGGGCCATTTTTAGTGAAAATATCCATTTTGAAGTGGACGACGACGGCATGTTCCGTTATTATAAGAGGGGGAAAGTCCAAAATACCTTTGAGCTTCCTCACTACAAAATCGGCTATTACCGGAAAACCGAATGGGGTATTTTGGGAGATAACCGGATCGACCTTAAACTGTATGATGAACAAGGGGAACAAACCGAAATTGAAGCGGGCCCCCTGGGAACATCCCAGTTTACTGAAATGTTTGAAACCATGGAAAAATATGCCATCAAGAATAGTGAGACAATGGATGCCGGTGCAAAAAAGAAACCGTAACATGATGCTGCTTTATGCCAGGGGGATGTCATGCATTTTATCGATCTGACCACGCTGTTCCGGCAGAATATATATATATTTCTTATTATGGGCGCTGTTTGTGCGGGCGCCCTGGTATTTAACATTATCCGTTTTACGTCAATGAAATCGGCCGGCAGGGCGTTTCTTGCATCCCATCCCGGGGCTGCAAAAATATACATCGGCGGGAGGGCGGTTTCCTGGGGGGCCGTTACCGTTCATTCGGTGGACGGGGAAACGCCGGTTTTCTTTACGGAAAAAATAAAAACCGGCTTTTATGTCATTCCCGGCAGCCGCATGGTGGAAATGAGTTTTACCTCTTCGCGCCCCGGGATTATCTATAAAACGGTAACTAAAACCATAGGCCCTGTAAAAAAAGAACTAATCACCCGGCCGGATACAGAATACAAGCTGGGTTTCAATGACAAAGAGGAGATCTTTACCTTTGAAGAAACATAACATACCTGTACACACATAACCTTTATGGGAGGCACGATGAAAAGGGCGCTGGTTTTTATAGGGGGATTGCTGGCGGCGGGGATTGCGCTGGCGGGCTGCGACGGGGTTGTCGGCGGTTCCGGCGAGCCCGTTATCTATGTGTACGGCGGTTCGTCTCCCCCTAAAACAGGAGAGACGCTCCGGGCAGTCAGTTCCGGCGCCGGATTTACGGATAATTCCGATTTTATCTGGGAACACGTCGCTGCCAGGGATGACCCCCAGTGGTACGAAATCAGGGTTGATTCATACTTTTACGGCCCTGAAAAAGACGGCACGGTATCCAGTGAAAACGACGAAGAGTTTACCATTGGGGAAGGGCTGGCCGGTATGTATCTGCGGGTAAAAAGGAAAACAAAAGCTACAGATACGGTGCAGGCCGTTTGGGTATACAGCGGCATCCTGGGCCGTATACAGGCCGCCGAACCCCCTCTCCCGTAACGCTTCCCACGAAAGCGGCGGGGTATCATGCCCCGCCGCGAATGAAGGATCTGCGGTCCTCCCGGTAAACAGCAAAGACCCGCCGCCCTGGGGTTCCCCAAAGAGGGCATTGCCGTGCCGGCCCTGCCGCCGCCGGCTTGCCGGCCAGACAGTCCGCCGGAACACCCGGGTGTGCCGCGGTGCAGGGGTGGCGTAATCCCCCTAAATGGGGCATACTATCGGCATAAAGGCGGGTGTACGATGACCTTAAAGACACGGTTTTTCTGCCTCTTTACCTCGTTGGGAATTCTGGTAGCCCTGGGGGTCGGGGTCCTTATGTACATACGCTACATCGGTTCGGTCAGGGAGGACTACCGGGAAACCCTTACCAAGGTGGTATCCTTTATCGAAACCCAGTACCCCGCCATGTCGGATCCGGATTCTATTATGGCCGAAGGGCTTGCCCAGTCGGAGGACTACTACAGGATCACCGGGGACATGAATGTCCTGGCGGAAGCCTTTAACCTGGCCTATATTTACCTGATCATCAACGATGGCGGTACATACCGGTTTATCCTGGATTCTACGGCCACTCCGGATATTTTTGAGGGACTGGATCAGGCCGATTATTTTCTGCCCTACGAGGCTACCGGCGACATGCAGGCGGCGGAACAGACCATGTCTCTGTATGTCAGCCCAAAGCCCTTTACCGATGAATATGGAACCTTTGTTTCCGCCTTGCTGCCGGTGGTAAAAAACGGCAGTATCCGGGGGTTTATCGGCGCGGATTACGAAGTTTCCCTTATCCGGGGGCTTGAATGGCGGGCTAGGCTTACCCTTATAGCTGCCCTGGTTTTTGCGGCCTTTCTTTCCAGTCTTACCGCCATCGCCGTTTCTTCCTCCCTCACCAAGCCCATCAGCCGGGTTATTGGGGCGCTGGAAACCATTGCCGCAGGCGATCTTACCAGGAGGATCCAAACCGGCAGAAAAGACGAGCTGGGGGATATGATGAGGCTGCTGGGGAGAACCCAGGAAGAAATCAGGGCTTTGATCCTGGCGATAAAGGACAAGGCGGACAAGCTTTCTGCCGTGGGCCGTGAATTGACCGCCACCACCAGCCAGTCCGCCGAAGCAGTCAGCAAGATCCGGGTCAGCGCCGACGGCCTTAGGGAAAAGGCCCTGAATCAGACGGAAAGCGTTACCAAGACCAGCGCCGCCATGGGGCAGATCATCGGAAATATCGACAACCTTAACACCAATATAGAAGCCCAGGCGGAAAGTGTTGCCCAGTCTTCGGCTTCGGTGGAGGAGATGACAGCCAATATAGCGGCGGTAACCAGAAGCCTGATGGAAAACGAGGCGAACATCAACAACCTCACCGCCGCTTCGGAAAAGGGCCACGCCGCCCTCCAGCAGGTTTCCAGCGCCATTGGGGAGGTGGTGCATGAGTCGGAACGGCTTCTGGAGATTAACAAGGTGATTCAAAATATTGCCAGCCAGACCAATCTGCTGGCGATGAACGCCGCCATCGAAGCCGCCCACGCGGGGGATGTGGGCCGGGGCTTTGCGGTGGTGTCCGGCGAGATCCGCAAGCTGGCGGAAAATTCCAGCGGCCAGGCAAAAATGGTTTCGGAGGTATTGAAAACGATCAAGGGTTCCCTGGACGGGATAAGCGGTTCCACCACCTTGGCCCTTTCAAACTTTGAGAGGATCGACCGGGAAGTAAAGACCGTGTCGGATCAGGAAACAAGAATAAGAAACGCCGTGGAAGAACAGGATTCGGGCAGCCGGGCTATTCTGGAAACCATTGCCCGTTCCAACGGCATTACCCGGAATGTAAGGAGCGGTTCCGAGGAGATGCTGGTCAACAGCAGGCATGTGATGGACGAGGGAAAAAACCTGGAACTCCTTACCCAGAATCTTTCCGGGGGCATGGGGAATATCGCCTCGGAGGTGAACCGGATCAGCTCCGCGGTAAGCCATGTTCAGGAAATTGAACAGGAGAACAGCCGCAGTATTGAAGTGCTGATGCAGGAAATTTCTAAATTCAAGCTTGGCCTGTAGCTATATCGATCCGGTTTTTTCCATAAGAAGCGCCGCCGCCGCCACGCAGGCTGTTTCGGTCCGGAGGGCCCGGCTTCCCAGAGAAAGCCGGAGAAAACCCGCCGTCTCCAGCAGATCCCGCTCCCGGCTGCTCCAGCCCCGTTCGGAACCTGCCGCCAGCACCGCAGCGCCATAGCCGCCCCGATCCAGATCTGCAAAACTGCCCCGGGGCTCCGTGTTGTCCGCTGCGGCAAGCAGTATGGGCGCCCTATTCCGCCCCGCGCCGCCGGGCCCGGAAATGTCCGGGGACTGGCCGTCCATTTCCCAGGGCCGGTCCTTGAGCCAGGTGGCAAGGCCGGGATACAGGGAGAGTTCCGGAAGCCTGGTATCCCGGGCCTGGACGGCCCCCTCAATCAGGGCGGCCCTGGCGCCGCCGGACTTGAGTAATTTTGTGTCCCGGTAACTTTTTTCGCCCAGATCGGTGTACACCAGATCCACCGCCGCCAAGCCTAGGCTGGCGCAGTCCCGCAGCAGCCGCCTAAGCTGGATGGGGCGGGGAAAACCTACCCCCAGACGCAGGGGCAGCCGGGGCGGCGGATCGGCGTTCAGTGTCAGGGAAAAGCGCAGGGTTTCGGCGTTTATCTCTTCTATGACGCCGGTACCCAGCCTGCCTCCCAGAACTCCCGCATCAAAGGGACACCTGGGTTTTTTGTGCAGTACCTTTATAAGGTGTTCCGCCCGTTCATCGCGCCGGCAGAGCGTACCGCCGGAAAAAGCGCCGTGTTCCCCCGCGTATAGTTCCCCGGCTTCAAACAGAAAGAGGTTCATTCCATCTCCTTTTAGGGTAGCATAAAAAATCGTATTGTAAAATACGGCACAATAAACCATACTGATCCCATGCTGGAGAACCAACCCCATGCCGCCGCTCTTGTGGGCGGGACCCTGGATCAGGCGGCCCGCATTGCTGTTGTGGAGGTACTTAAACTTGACCGGGGTGAGCAGACGTTGATCATCACTAACCCCCGGCCCGATGCGGAAGCCATATCCCGCTCCCTGTACCAGGCGGTCCTGGACTGCGGCGCCGCTCCGGTACTGCTTTTTCAGCCGGTTAAAAGCCAGTTTGATTTTGCGGAACCCGCGGTGATTGCCGCGTTTGAGGCGAAACCCCAGGCGGTTATTTCCATCAGCGCAGAAAAGCTGGGCAAGGACCGCCGGGGCATTGCCGAACCCTACCGGTATGGGGAATCGGAGTACGATCATATTTTCCATCTCCAGATGTACGGAGAAAAAAGCTGCCGCTCTTTCTGGTCCCCCGGCGTTACCCTGGAATCCTTTTCCCGGACAGTGCCCATCGACTATGCCGGGTTGAAGCGGCGCTGCGCCGTCTTGAACCGCATCCTTACGGCGGCGGAGCGGGTCTGCGTAACCGCGCCGGGGGGAACGGATATTACCTTGGGTCTTCGGGGCAGAGAAGCAAAGGCCGATGACGGCGATTTTTCCCGGCCCGGCCTGGGCGGCAATCTGCCCGCAGGGGAAAGTTTTATCAGCCCCGAAAATGGAACCGCCCGGGGAATCATCGTCTTTGACGGATCTATCAGCCTCCACCGGGGGGACATTATCATACGGGAACCGATTCGCTGTACCGTTGAGAACGGCTATGTGACGGATATTTCCGGTGGAGCCGATGCCCGGGCTCTGCTGGAAACGATTACCGTGGCCGAAGGGGATTCTCTGGAGTATGAAAAAACCGGACGGCTTCCTAGGGGCCAGGGAGCAGTTTATGCCCGGAATGCCCGGAATATCGGGGAGCTGGGCATAGGCCTTAACCCCCAGGCCCGTATTACCGGGGGTATGCTGGAGGATGAAAAAGCCCTGCGAACTTGTCACTTCGCCGTGGGCCATAACTATGACAACGATGCTCCAGCGCTGATTCATCTGGACGGGCTGGTCAGGGAACCCACCATCACCGCCCTTATGCCGGACGGAACCGGCGTAGTTATTGAGAGGGATGGGGAACTGACCCTTGATTCCGCCTGCGGGTTTCATGTCTAAGAACCGGCTTTTGCAGACAGGATCCATGACGGGAAAATGAAAAGCGGAACTGTACAGCGGCGCTCTTGTTTTTCGTACAAAACCGCGGAACAGTTTACGGTTGGCGCGGTTCTCTTCGGCCCACCGCGGAGGCTTTTTTCTGGCCGCAACGGAGATGTGGTTCCGGAAAATATAAAGGGCGCCGGGTATAAAAAAACCTCCCAGGAAAAGGAGGTGAAGAAACCTGGGAGGCCGCTGATAGCGCTCCGAAGAGCCATACGCTAATCGCCTATCAGATATGTTAAATATAGCGCTTTTTTTGCCCGCCGTCAAGGTTTTTCAAAAAAACAGGAAAAATATTTTTTACTCCGCCGGTAAAAATCCATGTTATTGGGCGTATTTTTTTCACCATGGAGTCGAATACCCCGCCCCTGGAAACGGGGGGGGGCATATGCGTTTACTTAGGGACGAGTAACCGGTAAAGCGCCGGGAGCCGGTTTCTTTTTGAATTGGCGCAGAGTTCCGCTATCCGGTGCATGGCCGCAAACACGCCGGTCACGGAGAT
>JAITHE010000119.1 GCA_031280125.1 Treponema sp. | reverse complement strand
GCCTATGAAAATTACCGGGAGATGATCGACCGGGAAGCGCTAGACTGCGTACACATCTGCACCCCCAACAGTACCCATTACGAAATCGCCATGTACGCCCTGGAGAAGGGGGTTAACGTGGTCTGCGAAAAGCCGCTGGCGGTTTCCGCCGCCGAAGGGGAGGCGATGCGGGACAAGGCCCGGGAAAAGGGACTGGTCCACGCGGTTAATTTTAACTGCCGCTTTTATCCCCTGGTGTACCAGATGAAGGAGATGATCGCCTCCGGCGGCGTGGGAACCGTCTACACCGTCCACGGCGGGTATTTGCAGGACTGGCTTTACTTTGACACCGACTACAGCTGGCGGCTTGAGCCGGAAGTGAGCGGAATGTCCCGGGCTTTCGCCGACATCGGTTCCCACTGGCTGGATCTGGTTCATTTTATCACGGGCCTTAAGGTAACCGAAGTGCTGGCGGATTTTGAAATTTTTCACAAAACCCGGAAAAAGCCCCTGAAACCCATCGACACCTACTCGGGCATGGCCCTCCGTCCCGAAGATTACCGGGAAGTGCCGATCACCACCGAAGACTACGCCGCGGTTCTTTTCCACTTTGATAGCGGCGCCCGCGGCTGCTGCAACATTAGCCAGGTTTTTGCCGGGCGAAAAAACCAGATGGTGGTGGCGGTGGGGGGCAGCACGTGCGCCCTCCACTGGGATTCGGAACATTCCAACGCCCTCTGGATAGGACGGCGGGACGGGGAAAACGGGGAACTGGTCAAGGATCCTTCCATTTTGGCGGGGGAAACGGGGAAGATCACCGGGTATCCCGGCGGCCACGTGGAAGGCTTTCCCGACACCTTCAAGCAAAACTTCAGGAAGATCTACTACGCCATCGGCGGCGGCCCGGCAAAGGACTTTGCAACCTTTGACGACGGCCTGCGGGAAATGGTACTCTGTGATAAAATCGTGGAAAGCGCCACAGAACGGCGCTGGGTCAGCGTATAAGTGTATAACAGGGAGGAATAGATGAAGCTGGGACTGGTTTCCGCCATACTGCCGGATTGTAGTTTTGAGGAAGTGATCGATTATGCCGCCGGAGTGGGCTTTGAATGTGTGGAAGTCTGCTGCTGGCCCCGGGGAAAGGCGGTCCGCCGCTATGCGGGAATAACCCACATCGATCTTGACGGGCTGGGTCCGGACAAAATGGCCTCCTATGTAACCTATGCCCGGGAACGGGGTGTGGCGATCAGCTCACTGGGGTACTATCCCAATCCGCTGGACCCGGACCGGGAAGCCGCTGCACTTGCGGTAGAGCATATCAAAAAACTCATCGACGTATCCGCCGGCATGGGGGTGGGGATGGTAACCACCTTCATCGGCAGGGACAAAAACAAAACGGTGGAAGAAAACCTGGAACTGTTCAAAACCGTGTGGACCCCCATTATCCGCGGGGCGGAAGAAAAGAAAGTCCGGATCGGCATAGAAAATTGCCCCATGCTCTACACCCAAAACGAATGGCCCGGCGGCAACAACCTCGCCTCCACCCCCGATATATGGCGTAAAATGTTCGCCGCTGTTCCCAGCGATTACTTCGGCCTTAACTACGATCCGTCTCATCCCTATCTTATCGGGGCAAGCTATGTCAAACCCATCTATGAATTCCGGGAAAAGATTTTTCACGTCCACTTTAAGGACATAAAAATCTATCAGGAGAAGCTCGACGACTTTGGCCGCTTTTCCTATCCCGCGCTCTGGCATTCCCCCAAACTGCCGGGCCTGGGCGGGGTGGATTTCGGCGCGTTTTGTTCCGCCCTAAACGACATCCGCTACGACGGACCGGCCTGCATAGAGGTGGAAGACAAAGCCTTTGAGGGCAGCGTGGAACGGGTCAAGGCCGGCATTGAACAGAGTTACCATTTTATGCGCCAGTTTGTGTAGGAAAACACTGAATAATTCAATCGAGAATTATTCAGTGTTACTTTATTATAGATTTTTCGCAGTTTTCCGCAGGAAAACGAGAAAAATAATAGGGTGCCGCTGATTAGCGTCAAGTTAATCAGCGGCACCCTGGGAGATACAACATGAATACCATTACCGCTTACGACATCGCCCAGATGATCGATCATTCCCTGCTGAACCCAAAATTTACCCGAGAGGAGGTGGAGGCGGGCTGCCGGCTTGCGGCGGAATACCAATGCGCCACGGTCTGCGTCAAACCCTGTGACGTTGAACTGGCCTATGGTATCCTTAAAAATACCGGGGTAATTACCACCACCGTAATCGGATTTCCCCACGGGAGTAACCTTACCCCGGTGAAGGTTTTTGAAACGGAACAGGCCGTGGACCAGGGCTGCGGGGAAATCGACATGGTGATGAATATAGGCCGTTTCCTGTCCGGCGACTATGATCTGGTGCTGGAGGATATAACGGCGGTTACCCGGGCGGCCCACGCGCGGAAGGTTCTGGTCAAGGTTATTCTGGAAAACTTTTACCTTGATCCTCTGGGCATCAAAAAAGCCTGTGAACTCTGCGTCCACGCCGGGGCGGACTATACCAAAACGTCCACCGGCTATGCCCCCACGGGAGCAAAAATCGCCGATTTACGGATCATGCGGGCCAGCACGCCCCCGTCCATGAAGGTAAAGGCCGCCGGGGGCGTGCGGCTTTTGGACGATGCCCTGGCGGTCCGGGCCGTGGGGGTAAGCCGCTTCGGCTGTACCGCCACGGAAAAGATGATCCTCGAAGCCAGGGAACGGGAAGCGGCGGGAACCCTCCTGGTGCCCGAAGAAAAGGACGTCCGGGAACTGGCCTATTTGTCGTCATGATCGAAGTCTCCGGCCTTACCAAACGTTACGGTTCCCGGACGGCCGTCCGGGACATCAGCTTTAGCATCCCCGAAGGAAAGGTGATCGGCCTTTTGGGGCTTAACGGGGCGGGAAAGTCCACGATCATGAATATCCTCGCCGGCTGCCTTTCCAGCACATCCGGCAGGGTTTTAATCAACGGTTTTGACATCGAAGAAGAGCCGGAGGAAGCTAAAAAGAGTACCGGCTACCTGCCGGAAATTCCGCCCCTCTACACCGACATGAAGGTGTCCGAATATCTGGATTTTGTGTTTGAACTTAAAAAGGTCAGGGGAAACCGGAAGTCCCATCTGGAAGAGGTTTCCCGCCAAACGGGGATCGAAGCGGTCCGGGGCCGGCTGGTCAAAAATCTTTCCAAGGGATACCGCCAGCGGGTGGGCCTCGCCGGGGCCCTCACCGGATCCCCCAGGGTGCTTATCCTGGATGAACCCACCGTGGGACTCGATCCGGCGCAGATTATTGAAATCCGCAGCCTTATCAAAAAACTGGGCGAACGATCCACGGTGCTTCTTTCTTCCCATATCCTCCCGGAAGTACGGGCGGTCTGCGACAGGGTCATTGTCCTTAACCAGGGGAGGATCGCCGCGGACGGAAACCCCGGCAGCCTCGGCGCCGAAGAAGGCTGCTATGCCCTGACCGTGGAGGGAGAGCCGGAGGCGGTGGAGGCGGCCCTCCGGACGGCGCCGGGGGTCAGGAGCGTCCGGCGGCTTGCCCGGGAAGCGGAGGCGGTGTGGGAATACGAGGTTTCTGGCGTCCCGGGCCGGGATCTCCGCCGGGACCTTTCCCGGGCCCTTTTGGAACGGGGCCTCCTTCTCCTTTCTACCAGACGAACCGGCCCCGGCTTTGAGCGGATGTTTCTGGATGTGGCTGGCGGCGCGGGAGCGGAAGATGATCCCCGTGTTTAAACGTGAATTCCGTTCGTACTTTTGTACACCCCTGGGCTATGTGTTCCTCGCCGCCTACTATCTCTTTACCGGCTTTTTCTTTTTTAACTATAACCTCTACGGCAATTCCAGCGATCTCCGGTCCCTCTTTGCCGTACTTTTTACGGTGAACCTTTTTCTGATTCCCATTTTGACGATGCGTCTTTTGAGCGAGGAACGGAAGATGAAAACCGATCAACTCCTCCTCATGGCCCCCGTGGGAAGCGGCGGCATCGTGCTGGGAAAATTTCTTGCCGCCCTGGCCGTCTATACCCTGGCCGTGGCCGGCGCTTTGGGAACGGCCCTCATCATCGAAGCCTCAGGCGGCGACTGCGAATGGCCCGTAACGCTGGGCCACCTGGCGGGGCTGTTTCTTTTGGGGAGCGCCCTCATTGGCGCGGGCCTTTTTATTTCATCCCTCACGGAGAACCAGATCATCGCCGCCATCGGCGGATACTGCGTGAGTTTTTTTATGATGCTCCTGGACAGCCTGGCCGGTATGGCTCCCTCCGGCGCCGCCTCGGAATTCATCAAAGCCATGTCCTTCCGGGTTCGTTACCAGAGTTTTACCCTGGGAATTTTCGGCGTTGACCATGTGATCTTTTTTATCAGCGTCAGCGTCTTCTTTGTTTTTTTGGCGGCGGAACAGTTTGAAAAACGCCGCTGGAACTGATGGTGGAGAAAAAGGACGACGATGAAGCGGGATAAAACGGTACACGGCGGCATACGCAAACTCAGACGGCGGGGCCTTTCCTGGGCCGCCATCGCGGCGGCAGCGCTGGTACTCATCGCCCTCAACACGGCGGCCACCCTGGCGGCCCGGCGCTTTTCTTTTTTGCGGCCCGACCTGACCAAAAGCCGTATCTTCCGCCCGGATCCCGCCGTCCTTCAATCCCTCAAAAAGCTGGAAAAGGACGTAACGGTGTATGTTCTGGCCCGGGAAGAAACCTTTACCGAAACCTCGGTCTACAACGCCCAGGCCAACGAGCTTATCCGGGAATTCGAGCGGAATGTCCCGGCCCTGTCCGTGGTCTATGTGGACTATGTGCGGGATCCTTCCTTTGCTTCCCGTTACCCGGACCTGGTGATGAAACACGGGGACCTTCTGGTGGAGTGCGGGGAAAAATACGTTCTGGTAAAAACCGAGGAGCTCTTTAACTATGCTCCGGGCGCTTCGGGGGCGCTGGCCATCGCCTCTTCCCGGGTGGAGGAGGCGATCCACAGCGCCATCCGGAGCGTTTCAAGCGGGCGGCCCCTCCAGGTGGAGCTTGTTTCGGGCCACGGCGAATATACCATGACGGATTTTTTCGTCCTGCTGGGAAAAAACAACTATGAGCTTTCCACACTGAACCTGGCCACCTCCGATCCCGCCCCCGGTACGGATATGCTTTTTGTCATCGCCCCCAAATCCGATTTAAGCGAAGCGGAGCTGGAAAAGATTGACCGATTTTTGATTGCGGGCGAAACCTACGGCAAAACCCTCCTCTATAGCGCCGATCCCGGCCAGGGGCCGCTGCCCGCTCTGGAGACGTTCCTCCGGGAATGGGGGGCGGCGGTGGAGGACGGCGCGGTTTTTGAAACCGACGAAAAGCGGGTCTACAACTACCACCCCTTTTACGCCGTGGCGGATTATGCCGAAGAAACGTATGCGGGGCCGCTCGCGGAAACCGGACGGCCCATGCTGATGCCCGTGGCCCGGCCCCTGGAGGCTGTCTTTGAATACCGGGGAAACTATTCGGCCCGGCCCCTTTTGTCGTTCGCCGCCTCCACGGGAGTCCGCCCCTCTTCCGCCCCGGCGGATTTTACCGCCGCCTCCGCCCTTGTCCGGGGCCCCCTCCCGGCGATGCTTCTCTGCGCTTATTCCCTGCGGGACCGGGGAAGCGGTAAAATCGCCGCCGCCTCGTACCTGGTGGTTTCCGGTTCCACCGCCATGATGGACGGATTCGCCGTGAACGATCCTTCCTTCGCCAACGCCGAATACCTCGTGAAACTGTTGAATAAACTTTCCGCCCGGGAGGAACCCCTGGCGTTCAGGTCCCGGACCCTGGCGGGAGGGGGCCTTAACCTTTCAAAAAACACGGTGAATACCCTGGGGGCCTTTTTGATCTTTGTCATTCCCCTCTTGGTACTTGCGTCGGGACTGGCCGTTTGGATCCGGAGGATCCGCTCGTGAAAAAAAGAACCCGCCGCCTTTTTCTCCCTGTTTTGCTTGTGCTGGCGGCGGCCCTGGGCGCCGGGGCGTTCTTGCTTGTTCGCCTGCCCGTTCCGGATTCCGGAGAAACCGTGTCGTATCTTTTCCGCCGGGAGCCGGGGGATATTCAGACGATTCACGTTACCAATAGCTTTGGCGAAACCTACGAGGCCCGCCTTGACGGAGACGCGCCGGTAATTGGGGACATCCCCGCCGGATCCCTTAACCGGGAATACGCCCTCATGCTTTTTGACGAGGCCGCCCGGATTGAGTTCCGTCCGGCGAGGGACACCATTGAGGGCGCCGGGGATGAAGCAAACGAAAAACGTAAGCGTTACGGTTTCCTGCCTCCACGGGCGGAAGTTACGGTGCGCTGCCGGGACGGGGAAACGTTTTCGTTCCTTGTGGGAGAAGAAGAAACAATTTCCGGCGGCAGATACCTCTTGCCCCAAAGCGGGGAACAGGCCGGGCAGGTCTTTTTGATCGACAACGCCCGGACGATCCGCTTTGTCATGCCCCTGGCCCGTTACGTCAATTATGAGATCGTTCCCTTTATCAAATACCAGTCCCCCCTGTCCGCCGTCAAGCGACTGGAACTGGGGGGCCGGGCCTTTCCCCGGCCTATCGTGATCGAGGCGGTTTTGTCCGGCGATAAGGAGGCGCTGCGGGATGCGGCCAGTTTTGGAGCCGTTACCCACTTGATCCGTTCACCGGCTCTCCATGAAATCGACCAGAAGGAGGGGATCGAAGTTTTTGCGTCCCTCACGGGACTGCTCAACCGGGACGTGATGGCCTGGAACGTGCCGGATACCATGCTGGACGAACTGGGTTTTAATGATCCCTGGGTCAGGGCGGAATTTGATGCAGAGGCCGGGGAAGGCGAACCGCTTACACGGATCCTCCTCCGGGTGGTCCGCCGGGACGGGGAATGGCTCCTTGTCCGGGACGATCAAAGGGTGATTCACCGGATTGAACCGGGAGAAGCCTTTCTGAACACAAGTTACGAAAAGCTCGTAACCCGCTGGTTTTTGACACCCCTTATTACCGACCTGGCCTTTCTGGAATTGACGGTAGGCGCGGACGCACCGGGTACATCGCCAGCGGACAGTGGCGGCGGAAAACACCGTTTTGTTTTTTCCGGGGAAAGCAGCCGGGAACTAGCGGTGTCCCTGGATGGCGGGGTACTGGACATTGCCCTCTTCCGTAAATTTTACTCCCTTCTTATCAGCGCCGGGAACGACGGGGTCCTGCTGGAGAACCCGGTTATGAAGGGGCCGCCCCTTTTGGTCCTCCGCTTTGAATACCGGGATCCCCTTAAAGCCCCGGACACGATGAAACTCTACGAGGGGGATATACGCCGGTATACCGTGGAAGTTAACGGCCTGGCGGAATTCGCCATGACCCGCCGCTATCTGTCCGTGGTGAAAGAAGCCTTCGCCGCCCTCCGCAGCGGGAAGGATTTTTCTACCGCCTGGTAGGCCCTGCCCGTCGTGTACAGACCTTGCCTGGCTACAGCTTTTTCCCCAGGGCTTTCAGATATTCAAAGGATTGTTTTGCCCCTTCCCGGGCTACGGCAAGGTCCCCGTCCTTTTTGGGGTTCATGGTAAAGTCTTCGGTATATTCGATTTCCACCGAGTAGGGGCCCCGGTAGCCCATATCGTTGAGACGATTGATCAGCGCCTCAAGTTTCAGTTCTCCCCGGCCCAGGGGGGGAAAATTCCACACCCCCCGGCCCCCGGTTTTGTCCTTAAGATGAACAAACTTGATCAACGGCGCGCAGGCCGCAATATCTTCCTCCGGATCTACGCCGCCGTAGAACACCACGTTTCCCGTGTCGTAATTGATCCCCACATGATCGGAGCCGATCTTTTCCACCACCGGTTTAAGGGAAGCGCCGGAACCGTATTCGCCGTGGACTTCCAGCGCCAGGGTCAGGCCGTACCGCCTAAGGTCCGGCACCAGGGCCGTGATATTTTGCGCCAGAACATCATCGGCAAATACTTCGTCCTTGCCGAAGTGGGCTTCCCCGGTGGAGGAGATAATATACCGGGCCCCGAGCCGGGCGGCCAGGGCCATGTTCGCCCGGAAATCTTCCAGGCGGCGGGGATCCATCAGGTTGCAGTGGCCGCTTAGGGCATTGCAGACGAGCCCCAGGGAAGCGAGCTTTTGCTCGATGCGCCCGATGGCGGCGTCTCCCATATCCGGCATGATGTGTTCGGTCCACCCCCTGACGGCGGTTAGCTCAATGCAGGTAAACCCCGCCGCCGCCGCCCCTTCCAGGGCTTCGTCCACACCGAAGCCGTGGAAAGAATTGGAGTTAAGGGTTATCTGGTTTTCCATAAGAAGCCTCCCAAAAGGTACGCCCGTATGTATGCTCCGGCAAGGGCGCGGCGCGCCGGACGGCGCTATGCCGGGGCGGCGCTTTTTCCCGTTTCCAGGGACGTCCGCAGGGCGTCGATGATCCCGATCACATAAAGGGAATCCGCCGGATCTATGGGGGAGGGCTTCCCCTGTTCGAGCGCTTCCACAAAGGCGTCTATTTCGGCTTGAAAGCCGTCCCCCGGGGGGATCTCAATCTGTTCCGGCTTTTTTCCTTCCTCAAAGAGGACCAGGCTGCTCTGGGCCGCTGCGAGGTTTTCAATGTTAAAGCCCGCGCTGAGCCGGTATTCGATAGTAGCCCGGTCCCCCACGGCCCGGAAGGCGGCGCTAAAGGGATAGTCTCCGGTCATTTCCATGGAACCCTCCGCCACGGCCCGGATTCCATTGGCAAAGCACAGGGAAGAGACCACGTGGTTCCAGCATCCTGAGGGACTTTTCCAGCCCACGGCGGAGACGGATTCAACTTTGCCAAAGAGGGAATAGAGGTAATCGATGTCGTGGAGGTGGAGGTCGAAAAGGCCGCCGCCGCTTTTTTCCGGGTCCCGGTGCCAGCTTGTCCAGTTGGGATGCTGGGACAGCCGGGCGGCGGAAACCATGCGGATAGTTCCCGCCCGGCCCTGTTCAATCAGCCGCCGGATCTCCCGGTATTCGCTCATATAGCGGACCACCTGCGCCGCCATAAGGACCACGCCGGCCTTTTCGCAGGCTTCCTTCATACGCCGCGCTGATTCCGGCGAAAGGGCAAAGGGCTTTTCACAGATCACGTGTTTGCGGTGTTCCGCCGCCACAAGGACAAAACGTTCATGGAGAAAAGAGGGGAGGCAGATATCCACAATGTCCACGTTTTCCCGGGCAAAGAGTTCTTCCATGTCCGTGTAAAAGGGACAGCCCAGTTCGTCCGCGGCCCGTTTGCCCGGTTCCGCCGAGGCGTCCACCAGGGCGGCCAGTTCCGCGCGGGGGCT
>JAITHE010000107.1 GCA_031280125.1 Treponema sp. | reverse complement strand
AGGACCACCGCGGCCTGCCGGGCGGCCTTTGGGGCGCTGGTTAAAAAGATGCGGTTCCTCAAGGAGCGGTACGTCCATGCTCCGCCCCTGGCGGAGGCGGACTATCCGGCGCTGCTGCTGCACCCCCACGACGGCACCCCCACCCCGGCGCCGGCCCCGACGGCCTGTGGCGGGGCAGGCTGCACCGGAGCTGCGGGGCGGCGCAGCCTGCGGCTATGGCTGCCGTATTTACTGGGGGGTGTATCCGCCGGGGGGCGCAACGGTGGACCTGGCCGCGGGGAAGCGGCGGCTGTTGATGACCATTCCGGTTTCGGGGGACGAGCTGCCCCATTCGCTGTGGACAAGGCGGAGGAAGGAACGGATGGATCTCCACGAAGACCGGGGATCCACGGTGTACGTCTGCATCCGTTACGAAAACAGCAAGGGCCAGGGCGGGCAAAATGTGCCGGAATGAGGCGTGGGAGGCGCAGCCCATGACCTTTCGACTTTACCAAATATGGAATAAATTGATTTACAGCATAAAACCACTTTTATTATAATTTTTTTATTTTGTCAAGCATATTATTAAAGCCAGGCATTTACGTTCCAGCTGCCAGGGGAAAAAGAGGTACACGAGGCTGGCGCCGGTAAAAGCCCGGCGGCCTTGAGCCCTTGTGCATATTCCCGCAGGGGTGCAAACAAACAACGCATGATACTAATAGTATGCGCCTTTTTTCGGTTTTTTCACCATGCCCGCCTTTGCGGCTTCCGGTATGGCGGGTATGGTGTTTTTAGCGGTTTACATATTTTTCCAATTGTGAAAGATCATCGTTCCGTGGAGACGACTGTTTTGTATAAACCACCGGGTCAGCACACAAGTCCACCGGCCTTGTTATGGAACAGTTTTGGGCGTTATACTGCAATATGCGCGCTTTTGTTGACCCCCATTGTTTTTCCGGTACGGTAACGGTTCCCGCTTCAAAATCCCATACTATCCGGCGGCTTCTTATGGCGGCGCTTTCCGAAGAAATTTCGTATATAGAAAATCCTCTGGATTCTCTTGATACCTGCTCCTGCGTTGAAGCATGCCGTGTACTGGGAGCCGACATAGGCGAAAACAGGTCAGACGGCGTACTGCGGAGTTGGACTGTCCGGGGCTTTAAACCCGGAGAAGGTCCCCGGCCGGGTACGTCCACCCCGGACCGGAAGCGCATTATTAACGTGGGTAATTCGGGAACAACCTTGTTTCTTGCCCTCGCCGCCGCCGCCCTTGGTTCTGTGCCGGTAAGTTTTACCGGCGACAGCCAAATCGCAAAGCGCAGCGCCGGTCCTCTGCTGGATGCCCTGGCAGGGCTTGGAGCGGCGGTTAGTTCCGCCGCAGGTCCCGGCGAGGGTCTTGACAAAAGCCGGGGCTACACCCCCATCACCATATACGGCCCCTGGAAGGGCGGCAGCATCAGCCTGCCCTGTCCCACCAGCCAGTACCTTTCGGCCCTGCTCATCGCTGCCCCACTGGCCCCCGCCGGAGTTGTTACGGAGATTGAAGTGCCCCTTTTGAACGAAAGGCCCTATGTGGAAATGACCCTTGCCTACCTTAAAGCCCAGGGATTGAAGGAGGCTCTGGATTCCGTTTCCCCGGGCGGTAACAGTCCTGGTTCTGTATATGCGGCGGCGGATTTTTCCTGGTTCCGCATCACCGGCGGCGCTTCGTACAGGGCGTTGAATGGTCCTGTTCCGGGCGACTTTTCTTCTGCCGCCTTTCCCGCCGCCGCCGCCGTTATTTCAGGCGGGCAAATCACCCTGCGGGGACTTGACCCCGGCGATACCCAGGGCGACAAGGTTTTTTTTGATTACCTGGAACGGATGGGCTGTTCCGTTGTCTGGGATACCCAGGCAGGCAAACCCTTGCTGCACATTTCCGGCAGCCGGCGTCTACGGGGCGGCGCCTTTGATCTAAACGATGCGCCGGACATGTTTCCCGTCATGGCCGTTTTGGGGGCCTTTGCCGAAGGCACAACGAAGCTTGTCAATGTGGCCCATGCCCGCATAAAGGAAACAGACCGCATCGCCGTCATGGCGGAGGAACTAACAAAACTTGCTAAAGCTTCCGGCAGTCCCGGTTTCTGCTGTGAAGAAAGGCCCGAAGGACTGGTGATACAGGGAGGCCGCGGCTTGCGCTGTCCCGGCGGACAGGCTTTTTCTGAATCTCCGTCTGTACTATTGGACAGCCGAGGCGATCACCGGATCATGATGGCCCTGGCCTGTGCCGCCCTGGGCCTTCCCGGGGGGGCGGAAATTGCCGGAGCTGAAGCGGGGGCTGCAACCTACCCGGGCTTTCTGGAACTTTTAAACGCCCGGTGCTATACTTAAGCGATGCATATTATCATCGTTGGCGCAGGGCTTGTGGGTACCCAGCTGGCCCGTTTTCTTATCGACGAGAAACACGATATTGCCATCATCGAAGCCAACGAAGAACGGGCCAGGCATGTTTCAAACCGGCTTGACTGCATGGTTTTACAGGACGAAGGGAATTCAATCAGCGCGCTGGAAGAAGCGGGCATTGCCAAAGCCGATGCCTTAATCTGTGTTACCGATTCCGATGAAGTCAACATGATCATCTGCGGCTTGGCATCGCGGTATCCAAGGCTCCTTAAAATAGCCCGGGTCAGGAACGATGAATATGTACGCCGGAATTTCCAAAACCAGGTTGGAGGAAAGGCCTCCGCCATGGGGATTGACTTTTTTATTCACCCCGATGTGGAGGCGGCCCGCTCGGCCCTGGACGCCATTGAACACGGCGCCATAGGAAATATCCTTTCTTTTGCCGGAACCCCCTATGAACTGGGTACGATAGATGTATCAGCCGGTTCTTCCTTCGACGGACTGGTTCTCAAGGATTTCCGCGGAATCATGCAGGGGGAAAGCCTCATCACTCTGGTAGAACGCCGGAACAGGAGCATCCTCCCTTCGGGGGATACCAGGCTTGCCGCGGGAGACCGGATATATCTTCTTGCCAAGGAAGAGGATCTGGACGAGGGTTTTAGACTGGCGGGCAGGCCGGAAAAACCAATCCACAGGGTTGGCATCGTGGGCGGGGGACGGCTGGGTTCCCTCATTGCCGCAGGACTTTTGGACAGGGAAAAACGGCGGCGTTTTAAAACTGACGGAGCGGAAGACGAGGTCCTGCCGGAAAAAAGGCAGGGCAGATCCCGGGGGTTCTTTGCTTTTTTAAGAACGCTGGCGCCCAGGACTTTTAAAAAAGTCATAATTATTGAACAAGATTATGGTCTCTGCAAAGAACTAGCCGCCTGCTTTCCCGGTGCACTGGTTCTAAACGAAGATATTTCCGATGAAAGTTTTATAGCCGAAGAAAGCATAGATGGTCTTGATCTTATTGTTACGGCCACGGAACATCAGGAATTGAACATTATTACCGCAGTATATCTGAAATCCCGGGGAGTGGCCAGGGCGGTTGCCATGGTAGACAATACAGGTTATGCCGCCATCGCCCGGCAGCTCGGTGTAGATGTCGTGATTCCCATAAAGTCTGTGGTGGTAGATACGATTCTTGCCAAGTTGATGGGGGGCGGAGTAAGGGGTATACACCGCATAGGCGAAGGCAATGTGGGGATCCTGGAAATCGACATCAGTCCCGGTTCCCAGGCGGAGGGGCAATCCCTTGCCGGTTTCCATCTTCCCGAAGGCGCCCTGGTTATGCTGGTAAACCGGAAAACGGAAGATGACTTTATCCCCCGGGGGGATTACATATACACCGCCGGACACCGGCTTATCCTTATTGCCCGGAAGGGCACCGAAATGGAAATTGAAACCATCTTCGGGGCGCCCAAATGAAAAAACGGGCCGTGATCCGCCTTTTGGCGTTTCTTATTGCCCTTACCGCTCTGGCCATGACCGTGCCCTTGATTATGGCTGTCTGTCTTGAAGAAGCCGCCATGGCAAGGGCCTTTGGCCTTGCCATGGCGGCGGTTTTGCTTGCTGTTCTGCCGGTCCTGGCGGCCACCCGCGGGCAGCCCATACGTTTTACCGCCTCCGATGGTTTTCTGCTGGTTTTTCTCGCGTGGGCCGGAGCCTGCATTACCGGAGCGGTTCCTTATTATGTATCGGGCTTTATTCCCAGGATTGCCGATGCGGTATTTGAAAGCGTCTCTGGCTTTACCACCACCGGGTCTACCCTGATCACCGATTTGGAAATGATGCCCCGGTCCCTCATTTTTTGGCGGGCCGAAACCCACTGGCTCGGCGGCATGGGCATGGTGGTCCTTACGGTGGCCCTGCTTCCCCTGTTGGGGGTGGGAGGCTTTCAGCTTCTCAAGGCGGAAACCACCGGGCCGGACAAAGACCGGATCACCCCCAAGATTACCGGAACAGCAAAACTGCTCTGGCTTATGTATATTGTCCTTACCTTTCTTGAGGTTCTGCTCCTCCGCCTCGCGGGGATGGATCTTTTTGATGCGGTAATCCACGCTTTTTCTACCATCGCTACCGGCGGTTTCAGTTCCCGGAATGAAAGCATCGCCTACTATAAATCGCCCCTTGTTGAATGGATTACCATCATCTTTATGATCATAGCAGGGTTTAACTTTTCCCTCCTCTATCGGCTTTGCCGGCGGAAATTCCGGGAGGCATTTGTTAACAGCGAAGCCAGGGCTTATGTTCTTATCATTGCCGCTGCAGTGCTGGTCATAGCAGTTTCCCTGACTGCCGCAGGAGGATCCGCCGCGGATAATATCAGGCGGGGATTTTTTTATACAGCCAGCGTACTGACCACCACGGGATTTTCCTGTGCAGGCCACAGCCTGTGGCCTTCCCTGGCCCAGGGGGTACTGTTTCTGCTTATGTTTATCGGCGGCTGTTCCGGATCAACCGCCGGGGGAATCAAGGTAATACGCCATGTGGTGCTTTTTAAGCAGATGCAAAATGAACTGTGCAAGATCATTTATCCCCGGGGCGTTTTTTCCGTGCAGCTCAATAACAAGGTAGGCCGTAAAGATGTGGTTTACGGAGTGTCGGGATTTATCTTCCTGTACTTGTTTGTCGCCGCCATGGCCGCCCTGGTTGTAGCCAGCTCAGGGCTGGATTTTTATTCATCGTTTAACGCATCCCTTATCAGCATTGGGAACATCGGCCTGGGCCTGGGCGGCCTGGGATCGCCCTCTGTCTTTCTTGAATTTCCCGCCTATGTAAAATGGGTTTTGTCTTTTGTGATGATCGCAGGAAGGCTTGAGTTGTGGACGGCTTTTGTATTTTTTTCCCGTTCCTACTGGAGCTGATCCCCGCTGGAACGGGGATCAGAATCCGGCATGTTAGGAAAGAACCAGGCGCAGTACAAAAATAACAGCCAGGATCCAGCTTATTATCGAAATATCCTTGAATTTCAAGGTAAGGGCTTTTAGGAATACATAGGAAAGCAGGCCGTATACGATACCTTCTCCGATGCTGTAGGCAAAGGGCATTATAACGATTGTTAAAAAAGCGGGAATACCCTCCGTGGGATCCTTGAAGTCGATGCCGGTAACGGGCTGCATCATGAAGTACCCCACCACCACAAGGGCAGGAGCGGTGGCAGCGCCGGGGATAAGCAGGAACAGCGGGGAAAAGAACAGGGCAAGCAGAAAAAGAATCCCCGTTGCCACCGAGGCAAGGCCGGTACGGCCGCCGGCGGCGACCCCCGATGCGCTTTCTACATAGCTTGTAACTGTAGAAGTACCCAGAGCCGCCCCCACCGATGTGCCGATGGCATCGGCCAGGAGGGCCTGTTTGACATTGGGAATATCGCCGTTTTTACCGGCAAGTCCCGCCTGGGTGGATATTCCAACCAGGGTTCCAATGGTGTCAAAAATATCAACAAAAAGAAAAGTGAAAAATACGGTAAAAAACTTGAGGGTGAAGATTGAAGAAAAATCAAACCGGGCCAAAAGGGGAGCAGCAGGCAAACTGACCAGGGAAAATCCACGGGGGACAACGGTAATTCCCATGGGTATGCCGATGGCG
The DNA here is from genome assembly GCA_031280125.1 of Treponema sp. Classification (GTDB taxonomy): domain Bacteria; phylum Spirochaetota; class Spirochaetia; order Treponematales; family Breznakiellaceae; genus JAITHE01. The sequence goes on along the minus strand of JAITHE010000107.1, from coordinate 2,910 downwards.
GTGGTAATTAGAATACCGATCAGAATGGCCCCGGGAATTCTGCCTGCATAAAGTACCATGGTAATTGCCAGGCCGGTCAGGGCAAGCAGGGGAGCGCCGGCGGAAAGATCGCCAAGCCCTATGATGGTACCGCCGCTGTTAACGACAATCCCCGCATTGGAAAGCCCAATGAGGGTGATGAAGAGGCCGATACCCACAGCCACAGCCTTTTTAAGGTTGACCGGGATGGCCTTGATGATGAGTTCCCGCACATTGACCAGGGAAAGCAGGACAAAGAGAAGCCCCTCAAGAAAGACCGCCGTCAAAGCCGTCTGCCAGGTGTAGCCCATGTCCAGCACTACTACAAAGGTAAAAAATGCGTTAAGACCCATACCGGGAGCCAGGGCCACGGGCAGATTCGCGGCAAAGGCCATGACCAGTGTGGCAATGGCCGAGGCAAGGGCGGTGGCGGTAAAGACGGATCCGGCGGACATTCCCGCGGCGGAAAGCATGCCCGGGTTAACCGCCAGAATATATGCCATGGTTAAAAAGGTTGTAAGCCCTGCCGCCGCTTCCCGCTGAACTGTGGTACCGCGCTCCTTCAGTCTAAAGAGCCTGTCCATGGACTCCTCCTTGTTTGCATAGTATCGCACAGTCTAGTCTCCTCTGGACTTTGTGCAGCTGGTGTCGTTCGGGAACTGAGGTTTACAAACAGCCTCCGCCAAAAATGGTAAACCACAGTACATTTTACGAAAGCGGTGAAAAATAAACCGGGTTCCCGTGCCATTCCCCACTATAGCAAATTGCGGGTTAAAGGTTAAGTATCCAAGACCGGGCACCGGCGGACGGAACGGCGCTGGGTCCGGTTTTCCGCCTGCGGCCTGTACATCAGTTTCACAATTGAATATTTACATACACATATTCATATAACCTACTAAACCCATATTATCTTTACACTTTCCTTGAGATATTTAAGTCCCTTTTCTTAGGCCGCTAAAAACCACTTTCAACCTCAGGCTTCTAAAACCTCTATTGATGATTCCCTGCTAAGGAGACTGCGAAAAATGGAAAGAGCTATAAAGCACCTAAAAGAGACAGGGGCAGGCGATTCCACTATGCGTAGAGGCTTAACCATTGTTTTCGGCAGAAACAAAGAAATACCTTGACGAAGCAGCATTCAGGTACAGCAGCCGGAAACATAACCGGATTTTCGATGTGGTGCTGGAATAGGCGGCAGGGGTGTAATCATTCAGGCTTTTTTTGGCCGTTCTGAAGCTTGAGCAACTGGTCAAGCACCGTCAAGGCGTATTCCTGAAACCTCGGATTCAACTCGTCAAAAAGGCTTAAAATCCGTTCTTTGCGTTCAAGAGGGGAGGTCTGAAACATCTCGCCTTCGCCTGTTTTGAGCCAGATTTCGCTTACGCCAAAGGTAAGGCAGATGAGATGGATAATCCGGTCATTGGCTACCCTATGCCCGTTTTCTATCTCCGCCGTATAGCCTGAACTGACATAGATAGCCTTGGAAAAGGCTGTCTGGGTCATATTGAGAACTTGTCTTGCCTGTCTAATCCGCTCGTTGACTGTCATAACTTCTATAACCTCATTGTACCGGTTTTCCCACTACATATCAAGACACATTTCCACTATGAATGGTTGACTTCTTTTTGTTATGTATGCTATAATACTACATAGTGATTTTACTGGAGGAATGTATGAAAAATCATACCAAAGAGGTGAATAAGAAACGGCTGGAGGAAGTTGTGGACTCTTTGACGGAGGAAAACAAGCGGTGTTTTCTTGGCATTATGGAGGCCCTTGCTTTTGCCCAGACAGTGAATGATACGGCGGGGAAAGAAACTGCTGATTCCGGCGTGAAGTGTCATGCCGATTAGCGTGAAATGTATCTCCCACAGAGGCGCTTAGAGAGGGGATTGTTATGAAAAGACCCACGGTAATTTGGAGAGTAAGTAAATATATGGCAAAAAAAATAATTAGAATTATATGTTATTTTTTTCCTATTTTTCGCAGATTCCTTTTAATAAAAATCAAAGGGTCAGATAATACAATTAGAATAATTGAAAACGGAAAAGAATACATTAACAAAACATCAAAAATCCCCAAAGGATTGAGATTGGAAATCACCGGTAACAGTAACACTGTAACAATTGAGATGCCAATAACTTTGAGAAACAGCTCTCTTGAAATACACAGCAGCGGGAAAGTCATTGATATAGGAAAAAATTGTCGATTCAACAACCTGTTGATTCTCTGTTCCGCGGGGACAGGACAAATTGTAAAAATAGGCAAGAATTCAACATCCGAAGGCAGCGTAACAATTCGTCTAACGTATAACGCGAAAGTGATAATCGGTAATGATTGTATGTTCGCCCATGATATATTTATCAGAGCAACAGACGCGCATACGATAATTGATAAAGAAACAGGCGCCATCATAAACAAACCCAAGCATCCGCTCATCATAGGCAATCATTGTTGGATAGGCCAGAAATGTCTTCTCGCAAAAAATACTGTTATTCCAAATAACAGTATCGTAGGTATGGGATCTGTAGTAACTAAAATTTTTACCGAAGCATATACAGCCATTGCCGGCAATCCAGCAATGGCTGTAAAAAGAAACATTCTTTGGGATCGTGGCGATATAGCAGAATTTGAAAAATCGAACCAATTTGATAATAAAATTGACACCGCGAGCCTTGACTTTATTTTCAGAAGCAACAGGAACAACACGACCAGCATCGAATCTATGCCAAAAATATGAGCCGCTGCCAGACCAACTTTGATCGGACATCTCTATGATATGGTAAATGAGTCCGGCTATGATAAGGAGATAGATTTTGTCTAAAAAACAAGCGCGTTATGGTTACTACTATACATCGGCGCTCTCATATATTTCATATTCATAGACAGAGC
>JAITHE010000071.1 GCA_031280125.1 Treponema sp. | reverse complement strand
GTGGTCCCGTTTTCTGTACGTGGCCCTTCTTATGCGATGGCACAATTACGCAACTCCGGGGGTATGGAGGTAACCCCCCCCCCCCCCCCCGCCGGGTACATCCACTGGTGAAGTTTTTGATCCCCAAGGTCTGCGAAAAATATTCCGCTTTATCACCCTGGGAATTGAAGGGCTGGAAAGCGCTTGACAAAAATTCCCCAAACAAGTATTTTATATGTTAACGACCGGTCGGTAACATCGGCCACTGGCGAACTGTTTACCAAGATTTTACCTTTCGTTTACCCGGCGTTTAACGGGGGAACGAACCATGGTTGGTAAAAGCGCTTGTACACCGCCCGGTTACTGGTTGTTTTTTCGTAATAAATACGGTATTTTCTACTATATTGATTGCATTGCAGAAAACAACAGTAAACGGCAGTAAAAAGTAGAATGAAATTGTTCAGAAACTTCAGTTTTGGAACAATTTCTGCTTAAAAGCGCGGGTTTCGCTGCCTGCACGATCCAAAGGATTGCGGCGGCGGGAAACAGCGAAGACTGTGGGGGAAAAAACCCGCCGGATCCCGGACAAGTCCAATGAGGTTGATTATGATAAAACGGTTTCTGCCTATTTGTATGATTTTTTTCGCCCCTTGGGCTGGCCGCGGCCTCTTTGCCCAGGAAGCGGCGCCGGGAGGATCCCCGGAACCGGGCGGCCCGGCGGTGTTCTCCATAACCCCCGGCAGAGCCGTGGAAATGGCCCTTGAAAAAAATCTGGGTCTCCAGCAGGCGTCCCTCAATAACGAGGCTAAACGGCGGGCCGCCGGAACCCCCTGGAATGTGTTTATCCCCACGGTGGAATTGGGCGGTACCCTGGCCCGGTTGAACAAAGCGCCGGAAGCCACCGTAATACCCCTGCCGCCGCCGGCTGGTCCCATCAGTATGGGCGGCGGCTCCCAGTGGCGGCTGTCCGCTTCTCTTTCGGCAACGCTGAATTTCAATATTGGTACTTTTATCGGGATGAAACAAACCGTGGAAGACTACCAGACAGGGCTTATTACCGTAGAAAAGGCCCGGCTCCAGCTTGAACGGGATGTCCGCAAGGCCTATTATAACATGCTGTTGGCAAAAGAGCAGATCGCCCTGCTTCGGGAAAGCTACGCCAATGCAGAACAGCGGGCGGCCATGGCCCAGGCAAATTACCGGGGCGGGCTTATCCCCGAAGTGTCCCTGCTCCAGGCCCAGGTAGCCCGGGAAAACATGAAGCCCCAGATTGACGAGGCGGAAAACGGTTACCGTATGGCCATGGCTTCCTTTGCCATGTTTCTGGGTCTCCCCTACGACGCCCGCTTTGAGCTGATCCCCCTTTCCGGGGACGTGGAATTTGCAGTCCTGGAAGCGGCGGATTTAATTTCCCGGGCGGCGTCAAACAAGCCGGATATCGAAGAACTCAGACGCAGACTGGATACCCAACGGCTTGCCAAAAAGGCCCTGTTCTTTAATCTCTATACGCCCACCCTTTCCCTGGGATTCAACATGGATCCGGCCTTTGGCGGCGACCCCTGGAAGGACAATGTGTTTGACGGTTCCCTCTGGAGTCAGCAGTCGGGGATGTTCAGAATTTCCCTGGTTTGGAGGCTTAACGCCCTTATTCCCTTTACGCCGGAACACCAGAATTACAAGGCCATGGAAGACGGGGTCAAGGCCCTGGACCTGGGTCTTGCCCAGGCGGTCCAGGCCGCAGAGGTGGAGGCATACAACATCATCCTGCAGCTGGAAAAAACCCGGACCTCCGCGGAAGCCCAACGGCTTACGGTGGAATTGGCGGAACGGACCCTGCGGCTTTCCGAAGCCGCCTACCGGAACGGCCTTAAACAGTTTATCGAAGTCCAGGGCGATGAACTGGCCCTGCGCCAGGCCCGGCTGGAAGCGCTGCAGCAAAATTATAATTACCTTAAAGATTTGCTTGATCTTGAATATGCCATCGGGGTTCCCTTCGGTTCCCTGGGCGGGAGGAATGAATGAAAACCTTGATTGAATACAGCCGCGGCTGGAGCGGACACTCCAAACAGAACGGGCCGGCACAAACGTCCGCCGCCCGGAGCCATTCTGCGGGTCTTCCCGCATGTACAGGACTGGCGCTTTTGCTCTATGCGCTGGCGGCCTGCGGCGGTCAAGAGCCCGGAGGCCCTGGCGGCGAACAGGAAGCCCCCATATTCGCCGTCAACACCAGCACGGCGGTTCAGGGCCAAATCTGGGACTACATCGCCCTTTCCGGAGACATTGTGGCGGGTTCCACCGTGGACGTGTATTCCGATGTGGCCGGCAGGGTTACCAGGGTCTACGTAAACGTGGGGAGCCGGGTAAACCGGGGAACCCCCATCGCCGCGGTGGACCCCAGCAAACCGGGGATGAACTATGTACCCGGCGTGGCCGGAGCGCCCATCAGCGGCGTGGTGGTGGCTCTCCCCGCCCAGGTGGGAGCCACGGTGAGCCAGGCGGTGCCCCTGGCCCGGATTTCAGGGGGCGATGCCCTGGAAATAAAACTCTACGTGGCGGAACGGTTTATCTCCAAAGTGGCGATGAATCAGCCCTGCGAAATTTCCCTGGACGCCTGGCCTGGCGAAATATTCCGGGGTACCGTAACGGAAGTAAGCCCCGTGGTGGATCCCGTGTCCCGGACCATGGAAGTCAAGGTTAACGTGGCAAACCAGGGGAACAAACTTAAAGAGGGAATGTTCGCCAAGGTTAAGCTCATTACCGCGCAGAAGGAAAACATTGTCAAGATTCCCGCCTCCGCCCTGGTTCAGCGCTTTGGCGAAAGCTATGTCTTTGTGGCGGAAGAAGTCCCGCCGCCAAAAACAGGGAACAGCGAAGAACCAAAGAAGCCCGGCTTTTTTACCCGGTTCTTTGCCGGAATCCTCGGGCGGCTGGGCAAAAAAGAACCCCCTTCCCCGCCAAAAGCCCCCGCTCCTCCTCCCAAAGAGTACGTGGCAAAAAAACGGCTTGTTACGCCGGGGATACTGATCGACGGCGCGCTGGAAATCCAGGGGGGCCTCAAACCCAACGAAGAATTTATCGTCAAGGGCCAAACCCAGCTTAACGACGGTTCCCGGATCAACATTGTCGAAAAGACGGCTCCCCTGGGGGCTGAACGGCAGTAGCATCGCCGCGAGGAGGCGGTTTTTCATCATGAGTGTTGCCAAAACGGTTGTCGGCAGGCCCACAACCATCGCTATCATATTTGTTTTGCTTATCGGTTTGGGGTTCTTTGCCCTGGCAAACCTTCCCATCGACCTTTACCCCGAAATCAGTTTTCCCATGCTGGTGGTATACACATCCTACCCCGGCGCGGGACCCGAAGAGGTGGAACGCTCGGTAGTCCGGGTACTGGAGGCGTCCCTCTCGGGGGTCTCCGGACTGGAGAAGGTCCGCTCCACATCGTCCAAAGATTCAGGGATGGTGATCATGGAGTTTGCCTACGGGACGGATCTGGCGGACGCCTCCAATTCCGTCCGGGACGCCCTGGAACGGACCCGGAACTATATGCCCGCCGGGGCCGACACGCCGCTGATCTTCAAGTTTGATCCTTCCATGATCCCCATCATGGGCCTCGTAGTACTGGGGAACCGCAGCCCCGAAGAACTGCGGGAACTTACCGACGACACGATCATCCCCCGGATCGAACAAACCCCCGGGGTAGCCACCGCCAGCGTTATGGGGGGCCGGGAACGGATCGTCCGGGTGGAGATTCCCCAGAGCCGCCTGGAAGCCTACGGCCTTACCGTAACCCAGATACAGCAGATGCTGGCCCTCCAGAACGCCCAGGTCGCCGCGGGGAACATTACCGAAAACGGCCTTTCGTATATTTTAACCACCATGGGCGAATACCGGTCTCTGGAAGAAATTCGCAATACGGTGATCTCCTACAAGGGCGGCGGCGTATCCGCCGGAATGATGGCCGGGACCCTGCCCCGGCAGGTATACCTTCGGGACCTGGCCAATGTGTTCGACGGTTACCGGGACGAAACAAACATCGCCTATGTGAACGGCAAGCCCGCGGTGATCATGATGGTCCAAAAACAGAGCGGAAAAAATTCAGTCCAGACCGCCCGGGACCTCCGCGCGCGCCTGGAGCGCATGGACCGGGAACTTCCCCAGGACATCGACATTACCGAAGTGTTTAACACCACCGACATTATCGAGAACTCCCTTAGCCA
>JAITHE010000024.1 GCA_031280125.1 Treponema sp. | reverse complement strand
GCCCGGATCATTTCCTGGCTTCCCAGGGCGGCGGCCACCTGGGGCTTGGCCCCCCGTTCCCGGTAGTTGTGGACGTTTTCGAGGATCACGATGGAAGCGTCCACGGTCATTCCCAGGCCCATGATAAGGCCGGTCATGGTGAGGAGGTTCAGCGTAAAACCGAAAATCGCCATGCACATCAGGGTAAGGAGTATCGATATGGGAATGGCCAGGCCGATGATCGCCGTGCCCTTGACGTTCCGCAGAAAGAGAAAGAGAATCGCCATGGCCAAAAGGGCCCCCTGGATCGCGTTACCGTAAACCTGGTTCAGCGTGGCCTCGATCATCGAGGTATTGTCGGTAAGGACCGCCAGGGTAAGCCCCTGGGGAAGGCCCGAATTGATCTCTTCAATGGCGGCCTTGACCCGCCGGGCTACCTGGACCTGGTTGGCGTCGCTTTCGCTGGACACCTGGATATAGACCCCGCTTTGGCCGTTCACGTAGACCCGGCTGGCGTTTTCGTTGTACCCCAGGGAAATGGCGGCGATGTCTTCGAGGCGGATGATGCGGCTTCCGCCGGACGCACCGCTTCCGCCGCCGCTGACAGTCTTGACGGCGATCCGCTTGACCTGGGAAAGATCGTTCAGTTCCTGGGTGGTCATGATCTGGTATTCCCTGGTTCCCCTGGTGATGCTGCCCCCGGAGCTAAGGACGCTCTGGCCCCGGAGGGCGGCGGTTACGTCGGCCAGGGAAAGGTCGAAGGCCCCCAGGCGGTTCAGAGCCACCGCTACCTTGACCACCTGGACGGAACCCCCGGAAACTTCCGCGGCGGCCACGCCGTCGATACGTTCCAGTTCCGCCTGTATTTCGTCCTCGGCAAAACGGCGGAGCTGGTCAGGCGGATAACTCCCCCGTACCACCAGGCGCATGATCGGCATGGCGGACATATCGAAGCGGCGGACCGTGGGGCTCCCCGCCCCATCGGGGAGGGAATTGGACAGCCGGTTCACCAGGGTCTGGGCATCGGTAACGGCCTTGTCCATGTCGGTACCGTAGGCAAAGTCCAGGAATATCCGGCTGGACTCGAAGGCCGACACGCTGGAAAGTTCCGAAAGCCCCTTGGAAGCGGCCAGGGCGTTTTCCAGGGGCTCGGTGATGTTCCGCTCCACGTCTTCGGGGCCCGCTCCGGGAAAGTTAGTAAAGACCGAGAGGACGGGCCGGGACATGGAGGGGTAAAGGTCCACGGCGATCCGGGGAACCAGGGTAAGGGCGGTTCCCATAAGGAGGCCGTAGATCACCACGATGGTAACGGGCCGTTTAACCGAGTACGCTGCCGGCTGCATCGTTACTCCACGATCCGGACCGGGTCGCCATCGGAGAGAAAATTCTGCCCGGCGCTTACCACCCGTTCCCCCGTTTCAAGGCCGCCGGTGATTTCCACCATGGTCTCGCTTTCCAGCCCCAGGGTAACTTCCCTGCGCCGGGCTGTGGCGGAGGCCGTGGAAGCATCCGGTGGAACCACAAAAACGATCCACGAACCGTAGGTGTTGATCAGGGCGGTCCGGGGGATCACCGGAACCCCGGTTCGCGCATTGGTAATGAGGCTTACCGTGGCGAACATCCCCGAAAGGATCCGGGGATCGATACGGCCCCCTGGGCCCGGAAGAAGCCGCAGGGTGATCCGCCGGGTCCGGCTGGCCGGATCCAGCACCGGGGCCAGCTCGTCCACCTCGGCGGGAAAGGTTTCGCCGGGCATGGCCTCAAAGCGGAGTACCCCGGAAAGGCCCCGGCGGACATTCACAGCGTAACGCTCGGGAACGTGGGTTTCCACCCGGAGTTCCGCCAAATTACCCACGGTACAGATCACCGTGCCGGTCTGGACGGTTTCGCCGGGGCTCGCCGGTACCGAGAGGACCGATCCGGCGACCGTGGAAGTAACGGGGTTGGCAAAGAATGAGTCCCCCGGCCGGGAGGGATCCACTACGGCCAGAACCTGTCCCCGGCTTACCCGGTCTCCCGCCCGGACCCGTACTTCGGTAAGCTTGCCCGCCATGGCGGGGTATATTGACACCTGGGAGGAAGACAGAACATCGCCGCTTAAAATCACCTGGTTTTCCACTGTTCCCAACTCCACCGGGGTAACGCGGATCGCCGTGGCCGCCCGCCGTCCGGCTGCTTGCCCGGACAGTCCGGCTTGTCCGGACGGTCCGGCGCCTTGCGCGCCCGCCGCCTGTGACGCGCCGCCTCGTTGTCCGGTTTGCCCGGACGGTCCGGCTTGCCCGGACGGTCCGCCTGCCCGCTGTCCGGCTGTTTGTCCGCCTCCGGCAGCGGGCTGCCCGTTACCGGGCGGTCCGGCGGGGACCAGGCCCCGGACTATCCGCCATACAATAAGAACAGCGGTAACGGTAATAAGAAAAACCAACACCACCGTTACAACGCCTCTTTTATCTTTCACCGCCTTCCCCTGTTTCAATGTCCCCGTAAGAAAAATCCTTCAGTTCCCCTATATCCATATTAAGGGATGAAGCAAAATCCAGCGCCAGAATCTTGTAATCCAGTTCATTTTGGAACAGCCTCTGCCGGGCTTCGGTAAGCCTGTTCCGTAGAGTTTCAAAATTCAAAAAATTCATGGTCCCCAGCCTGTAGCTTTGCTCGGCCAGTTCAAAGGCCCGCCGGGCATAATCTGCCTGGAGCCGGGCGATCTCCACTTCCGTCCAGGTGTTTTCCAGGGCTTCAACGGCGTTTCGTATTTCCTGCCGGAGGGTCCTTTCCTGATCCCACAGGTCCAGCAGGGCCTTTTCATAACCGGTCCGGGCCCTTTGTACCTCCTGATCCCTCCGGGACCGGGGAATCCAGGGATCCACGGGGATGCTGAGGGAAATACCGGCGCTTGCCGTATCTTCAAACCCATCGGCAAGACTAGCGCCCAGGGAGGCGGAGAGGCTGACGGAGGGCCCCTTGGCGGAAAGAAAGGTCTCGTTCCCGGCGTTCTTAAGCCGCTCAATTTCATTACGCCGGGCGGCCAGGCCGGAATGCCGGGAAAGTCCCGTCCGTATCAGCCCTTCGGCGTCAAGGACAAGTTTTTCAATCTCCACCGTTCCTTCAAGCTCAGGTTCTTCTTCCTGATCCAGCCCCAGAGTGGTCAGAAATGCTCCCAGGGCGCTCCGGTAATTTGAAAGGGCCCGGCTGTACTCAAGTTTAGCGTTTTCCACGCTGAGGCTCGACGAAAGAAAATCCAGCTCCCCCAGATACCCGTTCTGCCGGGCCAGGCGATCCCGCTGAAGCTGATCCGCGGCGATCCGCTCCGCCCCTTCCAGAACCAGGAGGCTGTTTTTTTGAACCAGGAGGGAATAAAAGGTTTTGGCGGTTTGATTCGCCAGTTGACGCCGGACCTGTTCGTAGTCCAGGAGGCCCTTTTTGTAGGCCAGGGAAAGGTTCGCCATGGTATAGGGGAGACCCGCTCCCAAATTCAGGGAAAGACCGACCCGGACGGTATAGGAAGGATCGGCCCGGGGGGCGCCGTTATTGAGGGGAATGGAATAGTTCGCTCCTCCGCTCACGCCTATCGAAGGAAAGATCTGGGCCCAAAGATTTTTTGCCCCCACCCGGTCCAGTTCCAGATCCAGGGCTTGTTTTTTCAGGGTGATGCTGTTTTTTTCCGCCAGTTCACAGGCCCGCTCCAGGGTCAAGACGGAAACCTGCCCTTCCTGGGCCGGAACCGGGGACGCGGCAAGCACAAGGGAAAAGCACAGGAGCAACGGTTGGATCTTACCCATCATCTTTCATTTAGCAAGAATTATGCCAACTGTGTAAAGTGCCGTTTGTACCGCGTTATCCGCCCCGGGGGAACTTTTTTCCGGAAAAAAATACCCGCCCGGTAAAAGGGGGTGCATAAAAAATATCCGCCGGACGCCGCTTTGGGCAGCCCAACCCCGCCCTAAAGGGCGGAATAGGGAAAACGGTCTTGCCATCAGAGGGAACCGGCGCGGCGGGCCATAACCATCAACAGGGCAATATCCCCCTGGCGGACGCCGGGAATCCGGGCCGCCTGGGCTGCCGTAAAGGGCCGGACCTTTTTTAGCTTCTCCCGGCCTTCCGAGGAAAGCCCCGGAAGGCCGTCGTAGTCAAAGGCGGGATCCAGTTTTACCCTATCCATTTTCCTGTTCCGCAAAATAATCCGGTTTTCTTTTTCGATATATCCCGCATATTTGTTGTCCAGCAGAACCCGCCGGATCCATTCGCCGGGAAAGGGGGTACATTCGCCGGCGTCCCCGCCGCCTTCCGGAACGGTTTTTCCCTGGCGGATCAATTCCCGAATCGTTTCCAGGACCGCGGTTTTCTTCAAAAACCGTTCCCATCGTTCATCCGGCACAAGACCCACAGCCCTGCCCCTGGGGGTCAGCCGGGTATCCGCCGTATCGTGCCGGAGAAGGAGCCGGTGTTCCGCCCGGCTTGTAAACATCCGGTAGGGCTCCGAAGCGCCCAGGGTGGTTAAATCATCAATAAGGACGCCGGTATAGGCTTCGTCCCGGCCTAGGATCAGCGGAGCTTCGCCCCGGATCTTCAAAGCGGCGTTGATTCCCGCCATAAGCCCCTGGGCCGCCGCTTCCTCATAGCCGGAACTGCCGTTGGTTTGACCCGCCGCAAAAAACCCTTCAAGCCGCTTGCTCTCCAGGGAGGGAAAAAGTTCCAGGGGATCAAGGTAATCGTACTCCACCGCATAGGCGGGTCTGACGATCCGGGCTTTTTCCAGTCCCGGAATACTGCGGATAAACGCTTCCTGTACATCCTCCGGCAGGGAACTGGAAAGGCCGTTAAGGTACATTTCGCCGGTGTAAAGTCCCTCGGGTTCCACAAAAACATGATGCCGGTCCCTTTCGGGAAAACGCATCACCTTGTCTTCAATGGAAGGACAGTACCTAGGACCCAATCCCTTGATCTTGCCGCCGTAAAGGGGGGACCGGTGAATGTTTGATCCGATTATTCTGTGGGTTTCTTCCGTAGTATGGGTGATCCAGGTTGGTCTAAGCCGGTCCGCATCCCGGCAACGCAAAGAAAAGGACGCCCCATCAAAAGAAAAGGACGCCGCTTCTTCACCATCCTGCCTCTCCATCTTTCCATAATCGATACTGTCTCCGGCCACGCGGGCGGGCGTACCGGTTTTAAAACGGCCTGCGGAAAATCCCAGGCGGCGCAGAAAAGTTCCCAGCCCCAGGGCGGCGGCTTCCCCCAGCCTGCCTTCGGGAGCGTCGTAGGGGCCGATAAAAATTCTTCCTTCCATAAAAGTACCCGCCGCCAAAATGATCGTTTCCGCGCCTATTCCGTGCCCCCGGGCGGTGCGTACTCCCGCCGCTCTGCCCCTTTGCGGCGCGTCCGGTCCTTCCACAATCAGTTCAACCGCCGTATCCATCATCACCGAAAGATTATTTTGATTTTCCACAGCCCGCCGGGCGGCGCTTTGGTAAGCCAGTTTATCCGCCTGTGCCCTGGGAGCCTGAACCGCCGGCCCTCTGGATCTGTTTAAAATCCGGTACTGGATCATGGATTGATCAATCAGTCTGGCCATTTCACCTCCCAGGGCGTCTATTTCACGGACCAGATTACCCTTGGAAAGTCCGCCCACCGCGGGATTGCAGGAAAGAACGCCGATACGATCTGGGTTCTGCGTAATCAGCAGGGTTTTGATTCCCAGCCGGGAAACGGCGAGGGACGCTTCAATACCCGCGTGTCCTCCGCCGATTACTATACATCCATAATCCATTTCTAAAAAAATTATAGCAAAATAGCATAAAAAAAACATAATTTTATTTATTTACCCTTGCAGTTTTTTTTTTTTCGCGATACAGTTTAATAATTGAATTGTCCGGGAACGTGAAAATTATTTTAAAACTTCAGTTTTGGAATAATTTCCGGTTAAATATGCCTGTTTCACCGGAAACCATGTTCCTGCGTCCGCGTAATCCATAATGGTTATGGCGGCGGGAAACTGCAAGGACTTGGGAGGGAACCATCAAGATTTCCGAACGTGTTCATTGAAGTTTCTGGACAAGTCTAATTTTTATTTTTGAAAGGAGTAACCATGCCCGAAGCCAAGACTGCAAGAAAACCCGCGGCTAAAAAAACTACCGCCGCCAAAAAACCGGTGGGCAGGCCCGCCGTAAAAAAAACCGCAGCGGCTAAAAAAACTACCGCCGCCAAAAAAACCGCAGCGGCCAGAAAACCCGCCGTAAAAAACCCGGCGGCCAGAAAACCCGCCGTAAAAAACCCGGCGGCTAAAAAAACTACCGCCGCTAGAAAACCCGCAGCGGCCAGAAAACCCGCCGTAAAAAAACCCGTAGTTCCAAAACCCGAGGATAATCCTGGAGGATCTTCCGAATCCAGTTTTCCTTTCTTTTAGTCCCGGGGGCAGCACTGAATAATTCCAGATTGAAGTATTCAGTGCTGCTTTATCCGTGCCCAAGGGGTTTAATACCCAAGAACCTGTTTGGGCGGGGAGCCTTAGGGCGGTTAAAAAAGTATTGGACCTATTCGGAAACCCGGCTGGTTTTCTCACAGTCCTTGCAGTTTCTTGCCTGGAGGCTGCGAAACACACTTTTTTAAGCGGTGGTGGTTCAGAAACTGAAGTTTCCGGACAACTCTATTAATCCCTGAGTGCAGCCGCTTGGGAAGAACAATATACCCGTCCTTCAGGACGAGGTAATTGGTTATGGATTTTTTGCCGGCATGCATGCCCCTTTTTCCGCGGGACAGCGAGGGAATAACAGGGCAATAACCATTGGCTGCTGCCGTTTTGTCCTTGAGCTTCAGATGTTTCCGCCTTATTTACCAAGGCAGAAACGGCTGAACATGCGCTCAAGAATATCCGCCGAAGAAACTTCTCCTGTTATTTCTCCCAAAGCGTCCAGGGCGTCCCGCAAAAGGGGGGCAATTAGATCCAGCGGTTCTTCGCGGGCCGCCAGTGTCAGCGATTCTTCCATCGCGGAAAGCGCTCTGTCCGTCAATTCTTTCTGCCGCAAAGTACCCAAGGCGCCCGGAGATTCCCCTGCTTCCGCTCCAAGGGAATCTGTTAAAAGGGCCTTGATCCTTCCGCAGAGTCCTTCCACGCCCTTTCCCGTCCGGGCGCTTACCTCTGCCAGGGGGCCCCGGCTTTTTTTTATTTCTTCGGGGGCCTCCCTTATATCCGCCTTGTTCCAGACAAGCAGCGCCCTTCCCCCTTCCGGAGATTTTTCACATTCCTCCAGAAAGGCAGCGTCTTCTTCCGTTATGCCCAGGGAGCCGTCGGCCAGATACAGGACCAGATCGGCTTCCCGGATTAGATCCCTGCTCCGTTCAATTCCCAGCGCTTCAACCCGGTCCGCCTCTTCGGTGCTTCGGAGCCCTGCGGTATCGGCAAGGCGCAGGGGAATTCCATCCAGGGAAATCCGCCCTTCGATCCAGTCCCGGGTTGTACCAGGAATTTCGGTAACAATGGAACGGTCTTCGTTGACCAGGGCGTTAAAGAGGCTTGATTTTCCCGCATTGGGCCTTCCGGCGATCACCGCCAAGGCCCCTTCCTGGTAGAGCTTTTCCCGCCGGTATGTGGCGGACAAGGCCCGCAGCCGCTCCAGAGCTTCTTCCGCTATCCCCCGGAGGGGAAGGCGTCCCGCCTCTTCCTCCCCCGTACCGGCTTCGTCTTCGGAATAGTCCAGGCACATTTCCACCGCCGCTGTCAATTCCAGAAGCAGTTCCCGGATTTTCTTAACTTCCCCTTCCAGGGATCCCGAAAGCCGCCGGGCAGCCCGCTCCAGGGCAGGACGGGTTTTGGCGGATACCAGTTCCATCACCGATTCAGAACGGGTAAGATCGATTTTTCCGTTCATGAAGGCCCGAAAGGTAAATTCCCCCGGCAGGGCGTTCCGGAAACCCGCCTTGTGCAGGATTTCCAGGATCGCCCGGGCCGCCGCCCCTCCACCGTGGCAGGAAATGTCAGCACCCTCTTCGCCGGTATAGGACCGGGGAGGCCGGTATACCGACACCAGAACCTCATCGATCCGGCGCTCTCCGGGCGGGGCGGTAATCCACCCGTGGACCACTGTGCTGCCCGGAACGGTCCGCAGGGTTTTGGGGCGGGAAAAAACCTTTGCCAGAAGTTCCAGGGTCCCCCGTCCGCTGGTCCTGATCAAGGCCAGGGCGGTCCCTCCCGCGGCCTGGGCGGCAATGGGGGAGGTATCGCCGTAGCCGGCCGCCATCCTACCCTTCCGGACCGGACGCGGCCTCCCCGGAAGAGGCCGGCTTATACCTGGAGGGAAAACGCCGAAAAATCCAGGGGGCCCCGCCGCTTACCCAAAAACCCAAAACCGCATAACGGGCAAACCGGAAAAGGCCGTAGTAGGGTGAACCGGATCCGGGAAATACCGCCTTAAGGCCCAGGTAGATCAGTGCCGCGCCGGCAAGTCCCGCAAGAGACCGGAGAAGGGAACCCCCAAGAAAAACCCTGTCCGGCCCCTTTACCCCGCCGGAAGGCTCCGGCGCAGAAAACCCCGGGGCGGAAAAAGGAAAATATTTCCGCATAAGAGCAAAACCCAGGGAAAACCCAAAAAAGAGCGCCCCGGGAAGGGTGTTGCCCGGATGGAAGGCGTTCATTCCCAGGGAAACAAGGGCCGCCGCCGTTAGGGCCGGCCGGAGGCTCCGGGATCCTCCCCTGTCCGTTCCGCCCCCGGCCTTTTTCAAAAACCGGAAAACCAGGGGAAGTACAAAGAAACCCGCCAGTAGGATCCCGCCCAAAACCCAGCCCCCGGCGAGATCCCAGAGAAAATGAACCCCCAGGTAGAGCCGGGAAAAACCGATCAGCAGGAGGAGGAGGCAGGTTAGGACCCAGACCAGGGGCCGGGCCTTTTTTAAGCCGCCGGAACCGTCCTCCGTAAGCCACCGGGCCAGGGGAAAAAGCAGGGTCAGGGAAAGCTGGGCATGCCCCGAGGGAAAACCGTAACCCTCCTCAGGGATCATCCCCAGGGAACCTTCCAAATGAAAGGGCCGGGGCATCCCAAAAAAATTCTTTGCCAGATCATTGGCCCAGAGGGATACAATTATCAAGAGCCCCAGGCGAAAGGCCTTTTTTTCGTTCCAGCACCAGTACAAAACCGGAAGGAGTAAAAAAAACCCGGCCTGTGAAACCAAGTTGGTGATGATCAGCATAAACACCGTTAAGGGCGGACTGGCGGCGGACTGGATTGTTTCTATCAACGGGATGCCCAGGGATGAACCGTAGATGGAAACGGAACCCGCCGCCGGGAAAAAAACGCTAAAACTGTTCAAAAAAACGCTCCTTTACGTTATTAAAGGCCGCAGTCTGCTCCCGGTTCCTGCCGGTGGATATGCCGTCAAGCAGCCCGCTCACCTGGGGTTCCAGAACTTCCCTGGGGATGCTGAGAAGAACAAAGCCCCAGTAAAGGTCCTCTTTGCCGTCGCCGCTTAGTACCCAGGAGCTGTCTTCCATCCGGGCGCCCCGGAAGGAGGCGCGGTAGGCCGCCTTTACGGCCAGCTCATAATTGGGGCCGTAAAAATCGCCGGGCCGGAGATCCGCATCCCGGTCCAGCCTGAAACGGATCCGTTCCGCAGCGAGACGGGAGAAATCCCGGGCGGCGGAAAAAGAACGCAGCCACTGATCCACCGCCGTCCTGCTGGAATTGTACATTCCGGCGATAAACAGGTAGGAATCCCGGTATGCTCCCAGGGATTCGGCCTCCCCTATTCCTCCGTTCAGGTATGTCCGGAGCCAGAGCGCCAGCGCCGCCCCGCTGTCCCTGTTTTTATAGTCCCTGATCCGCAGCGCCGGGGGCAGCTTCCGGGGCGCCGCCGGCGGGGGAAGTTTCTCAGCCGGCGGCGCATCCCGGACCGGTTCGGGCCCCTGGCAGGAGATCATCGCCAGCGCCAGAAGAAAAATAGACGCCTTCACTCCCCTAATCCTAGCACAATTGTCATAATTACTCGACCCGGGTATACTCAAGGTCATGTGTGCCTGCTGTCCGGGGAACGATGCGGGAAATGTTCCGGACCTTCCCCAGGGACAATGTGGAACGCCCGGCATCTTGCGGGCAACCAGGGCGCTGATCCGCCTGGATCATCTGGCGGAAAACATCGTCCTGGTTAAACAAAAAACCGGCGCGGCGCTCTGTATGCCCGTCAAGGCAAACGCCTATGGCCACGGGGCCTTGCCTGTAGCCGGGGCCGCCCTGGCCGCCGGGGCGGAGTATCTGGCGGTGGCCACCCTTGAAGAGGGCCGGGAACTCCGGAAAGGGGGCATAGATGCTCCGGTGATGCTCCTCTCCATCGCCTTGCCCGAAGAAATCGACGGAATCATCGCCGCCGGCCTGGAACCTTTCGCCGGGGACGCCGAATACATCGACGCCCTGGAAGGAAGGGCCGCCCGGGCGGGAAAAAAATGCGCCGTTCATTTGAAGATCGACACCGGCATGGGCCGTATCGGATGCACGCCCGGCCAGGCTCTTTCCCTGGCCGCCCGCATAGCGGCAAGCCGTAACCTTCTGCTGGCGGGCACCGCTACCCACCTGGCGGTTTCCGATTCCCCCGTGCCGGAAGACCGGGCTTTTACGGAACGGCAGCTTGACATTTTCCGCGGGACGGTGGAGGGTATCAAAACCGCCGGGATCGATCCCGGCCTGGTCCATGCGGCCAATACGGGGGCTGTAACCTTTTATAACGATTCCTGGTTTGATATGGTAAGGCCGGGAATTCTTCTTTACGGTTATTCACCGGAGGATTCCCAGGGGAAACCTGTCATGGCCGTAAAACCCCTTATGGAACTTTCAAGCAGCCTTGTTTTTATCAAGGAACTGCGAAGGGGGGAAACGGTTTCCTACGGCAGAACCTGGACCGCCCCGGAGGATACCCTGATCGGTACCCTGCCCGTGGGTTACGCCGATGGACTGTCCCGGAGGCTCAGTGGACGCTGGGATGTATACGCCGGTTCCGGGAAGGAGGGAAGCCTGCGGCCTCTGGCCGGCAGAATTTGCATGGATCAGTGCATGGTCGATTTGGGTAAAGACAGCGGAGCCCGGCGCTGGGACAGGGTAAGTGTCTTTGGCGGAAAAGCCCCCCATGCGGGGATCATGGCCGCCCGGCTTGGTACCATACCCTATGAAATAACCTGCGGGATCAGCCCCCGGGTACCCCGGTTATACCTTGCATAAACCGGCTTGAAGGAGTTTGCAATGATAAATAACAATCCGCTTTACGAGGATGAAGACGAAGGGGAGGAGGCAAAAAGCGCCTCCCCCGATCCTCTGCTTGTACGGATGCTTAAAACCCGGACCATTTTGCTTTCCGGGGAAATAAACAAGGATCTGGCGGAAAAAACCATCCGGCAGCTGCTTTTGCTGGAAGAAGAGGGCGAAGGGCCCATCCGTATTTTTATCGATTCTCCCGGGGGAGACGCCGACGCGGGCTTTGCCATCTTTGACATGATCCGTTTTGTCAGGGCCCCGGTCTGGACTGTGGGGATGGGCCTGGTAGCCAGCGCGGCGGCGATCATCCAGCTTGCCTCACCCAAAGAAAGGCGGGTGGGGCTTCCAAACAGCCATTACCTTATCCACCAGCCCCTTTCGGGAATCCGGGGGGTAGCCACCGACATTGAAATTCACGCCCGGGAACTGGAAAAACTCCGGGAAAAGATCAACAAACTTATCGCTGAAGAAACGGGGGCCGTTTTGGAACAGGTGGAAAAGGATACCGACAGGGATTTCTGGATGAACGCCGAAGAAGCCGCCGGGTACGGGCTTATTTCCAGAATTATCCAGCGCCGCGGGGAACTTGCATGAAGGGCATAAAATCTTTCCTCATACTGTCCGCCGCCGCCCTGGCGCCGGTCTGCGGCATCTTCGCGGAAGAACCGGCCAAGCCCGTGATGCTCCCCGTCCGGGGAGGATCCTTTTTAATGGGAAGCAACGAGGGGGCCTTGGCGGCCAACGAAAGGGTCCACGAAGTTACGGTCCGCTCTTTCCTGATCTCCGAAACCGAGGTAACCCAGGAACTGTACGTTTCGGTGATGAACGAAAACCCTTCCTTTTTTAAGGGCGGCGATCTTCCCGTGGATTCGGTAAGCTGGATGGAGGCGGTGCTGTTCTGCAACGCCCTAAGCCTCCGCTTCGGGTTTGCCCCGGCCTATATCGTCAACGGAGAAAACGTCATCTGGAACCAGGAATCCAGGGGCTACCGGCTGCCCACCGAAGCGGAATGGGAATACGCCGCCCGGGGCGGTGTGTACGGGGCCGACGGTGAAGCCCTGATAAGGGCCTTCTTTGCCGGGGGAGACGCCTCCGCCGATCCCCGGGAATACGGCTGGTTTGCCCAGAACAGCGAACGCAAAACCCATCCAGTCAAGGGCAGGAAACCCAACCAGTTGGGGATCTACGACATGAGCGGTAATGTCTGGGAGTGGTGCTGGGATTTGTACGGCGTGTATCCCGCCGATCCGGTCAGCGATTATGCGGGGAGCGATACGGGCAAAAATAGGATATACCGGGGAGGATCCTACCTTAACAACCTTCCCCAGTTAAGAACAACCTTCCGCATCTGGGACGCCCCGGCCTTTAAGGCCCGGAGCATAGGCTTTAGGATAGCCCGGAACGGCTGATCCCTTCGGGTCCGCCGCCGGCCTGGGGGAAGGACGCCTTCTTAAGCTCCCTATACCGGAAACAGCCGGTGAGGTGATCGTTGACGATCCCCGTGGCCTGCATGTGGGCATACATGATCGTGCTTCCAAGGAAACGGAAGCCTCGCTTTTTCATGTCCGCTGCAAGCCTATCCGAAAGCCCCGTCCGGGCGGGAAGTTCCGCCAAAGTTTTCCATGTCCCGGTTACCGGCCTGCCCCCCGTAAAATCCCAGATATACCGTGAAAATCCGCCGAATTCATCCTGGATCTCAAGAAAACGCCGGGCGTTGTTGACCGAGGCTTCTATTTTGAGCCTGTTCCTGACTATACCCGGATCGGCCAACAGGGTTTCGATCTTTCTTTTTGTGTAACGGGCCGTCTTTTCCGGATCAAAACCATCGTAGGCCCGGCGGTAGTTTTCCCGTTTTTTGAGGATCGTTATCCAGCTTAGTCCGGCCTGGGCGGATTCAAGCACAAGAAACTCAAAATGCCTGGAATCGTCAAAGACCGGAACCCCCCATTCGGTATCATGGTAATTCCTGTAGAGATCGGAACCTTCGCACCATCCGCAGCGTGTTCTATCCATACTCCCCTCCCCTATGCCCGGGCGCAGCGCTGCAGCAAAATCAGATCCGCGATAACCAGGGCCGCCATGGCTTCCACCACGGGAACCACCCGGGGAAGGATGCACAGATCATGGCGGCCCCGGATGCTTATGTCCCGGGGAAGACCCCGTTTATCCACGCTGGCCTGGGGGGCGGCGATGGAAGCGGCGGGTTTGAAGGCCGCCCGGAACAGAAAATCCATACCCGTGGAGATCCCCCCCAGGCTGCCCCCGGCATGGTTTGTTTTGAAGACCTCCGTCTCCACCGGCGGGGACACCGAAGGGGGATACAGGGGGGCGTCGTTGTGGACAGATCCGGGAAGATCCGCCGCAGCAAAACCTTTACCAAATTCAACCCCCCGGCAGGCTCCGATGGAAAGCACCGCCGCCCCGATCCGGGCGGTGATTTTGCCGAAAACCGGCTCCCCCAGTCCCGGCGGCAGCCCTCGTACCCGGCAGGAAACGATTCCCCCGGCGCTGTCTCCCCGGTCCGCCAATTCCGCCAGCCGCCGGAGGCTCTCCTCCGCCGCCGCTTTTCCGGGAATCCGCAGGACATTCCGTTCCGCCTCGTCAAGATCAAAACCGGCCCCGCCGGGGGCAGGGGCCTCCACCCCCGCCGCCCGGGATACCCAGGCCCGGAGGGCAATCCCCCGGTCCGCGAGAAACGCCCTAGCCACCGCTCCGGCGGCAACCCTGCCCGCGGTTTCCCTGCCGGAACTCCGGCCTCCTCCCCGGTAATCCCGAAAACCGTACTTGGCCTCCCAGGTCCAGTCGGCGTGTCCTGGACGGTAACTGTCCCGAAGGTCTCCATAATCAGCGGAACGCTGGCCGGTATTCCTAACAGCCACCGCGATGGGGGTTCCCAGGGTTTTACCCTCAAAAAGGCCCGACAGGATTTCCGGCTCATCCTCTTCGATCCGGGCGCTCATGGCGCCCCCCGCGCCGGGCCTGCGCCGCCTCAGATCCCTGGCGATGTCCTCCTTCTCCAGAGGGATCCCCGCGGGGCAACCGTCTACGACGCACCCTAGGGCCGGACCGTGGGACTCGCCAAAGGTTGTAACCCGGAAGATCCTTCCAGAAACACTGCCGCCCATTCCCTAGACCAGGGCCTGTAGTTCCGCCAGGAAGGGCGGATCGGCTCCCCGGCGGGAACAGACAAGAGCGGCGGCCCGGTTGGCAAAATCCAGGGCTTCCCGGAGTTCTCCTTCCTTCAGAAACCCCAGGGCCCGGCGGGACATGAGTCCCTGGTCTTCCAGCCATGCGAGGAAAGCCCCGTGAAAGGTGTCCCCGGCTCCTATGGTATCCGCCACGGGAAGATCCGCCGCCGGGGAAGGGACGCGGCACAGGTCCCCGCCGCCGGTACGGAAGAAGGCCATGGCCCCCTCCGCTCCCAGGGTAACGACGGCAAACCGGGGGCCCATCGAGAGGATCCGCTCCGCGGATTTTTCCAGTCCCAGCCCAGGGTAGATACAATCAAAATCCACGGCGGAGATCTTTACCACGGCCGAAGCATGGACCCAGCTTTCAAAACGGCGGACATAGGCGTCCTTATCCCGGATCATCATGGGCCTGACATTGGGATCCAGGGAGATCACCGGCCCGCCGGGGCGGTCCCTCTCCCGGAAAATAAGGCCCTCTATGGCCGACGCCGAGGGCTCCAGGGTAAGCGAAATGGATCCAAAGAGGATACAGTCCGTCCCGGAGGGGAGCCGGGAGGGAATATCCTCCGGAACAAGGGACCGGTCAGCGGCTCCTTCGGTATAAAAGATGTAAGCCGGCTCCCGGTCCTCCTCCAGTTTGACAAAAGCCAGGGTTGTATTTTCGCCGGACCGGCGGATCAGCTCCACGGATACGTTATTTTCTTCCAAGCGGCGGACCAGCGTTTCGCCAAAAAAATCCCGGGAAAGCCTGGATAAAAAGGCAGTCCGGGGCCGGTCCAGGGCGTCTTTTCCCAGAAGCCTCCCGGCGGCAACGGCCGTATTGTAGGGACTTCCCCCGGGGCAGGGGGCGTACAGATCCCGGCCTGCACCATCCTTTTCGGGAACCATGTCGATGAGGGCCTCCCCGCAGGCGACGATCACGGCGAAACTTTCCGGAACTTGCTCATGGGGTATTCTTGCCCGGTTTTTATCTTTTTTCAATAGCCCTGGCAACGCGGCGGCAGGGCCAAAATGCTGCCCCCGGCGGCGGGGATCCGGTCTTTACCGGCCTCTTGGCAGGTTCCTCCTCCAGGATCCAGGCTGGATTCGGCGGATCCTGCCCCGGGGCATAAAAAATTTGTTGACAATACCGTCCGTGGGCTTCATTATAGTCTTACCTAAGGAGATCCCATGAGTTATACCACAGAAAGCGTCAAGAATGTCTCCATTGCCGGTCATGGTCAGACCGGCAAAACCACCCTGTTTGAACGGCTCCTCTTTGCCGGGGGGCCCCTTGCCCGGCCCGAAACGGTGGAATCGGGTAAAACCGTTTCGGATTATACGCCGGAAGAGATAGAACGAAAAATTTCCATCCACGCCGCCCTGGGTCATGTGGAGAGGGGGAACAAAAAAATCAACTTTTTCGACACCCCCGGGTCGCCGGACTTTACCGGGGATGTTATTTTAAGTTTCCGGGCCGCTGAATTCGCCCTGCTCCTGGTGGACGGCCGGGACGGGGTACAGATCGAAACGGTGAAACTGTGGCGGAACCTGGAGGGCCGGGAAAAACCCCGGGGGGTCTTCCTCAATAAACTGGACGATGAACGGGCCGACTTTGACAGGGTCCTCTCCGGCATAAAAGATAAGTTCCAGCGGGAGCCCGTGCCGGTAAGCTTTCCCATGGGTAAGGGCGCCGCCTATAGGGGGGTTATCGACGTCCTCAACGGCAAGGCCTATCTGGTCCAGGGGGACGGACTGGAAAAGGAAGGGCCCGTGCCGGAGGAATACAGGGACGCCTTCGAAACGGCCCGGGAACGGCTAATCGAGGCAGCCGCCGAGGGAGACGATACCCTCATGGAAAAATACATCGACCAGGGATCCCTTTCACCGGAGGAAATGCACACAGGGCTTATCGAAGCGCTGGCGGAAAACAAATTCCTCCCCGCCTTTGCCGGATCAGCCTTGAAGAATTCGGGGCTTACGCCCCTTTTAGATTTTATCGCCGATGTAGGACCGGGACCCCTGGGGGCCAGGGATACCGCCCGGACGGCAGAGGGAGCGGAAATCAAGGCGCCCATCGATCCGGACAAGCCCCTGGCGGCCCTGGTGATCAAGACCAGTTACGACCAGTTTTCCGGCAAACTGTCCTGGGTCAAGGTGATCACCGGAAAGCTTGCCGCCGATTTGGAGGCATTGAATGTGCCGGAAAACAAGAAGGAACGGATCGGTAAACTCTACACCTGCCAGGGCAAGAAGCTGGAAGAAGTAAAGGAACTGGCCGCCGGGGATGTGGGGATCATCGCCAAGTCGGCGACCCTTAAAACCAACGATACCCTTTCCGCCGGGGATTCCTCTCTGATGTTCCTGCCCCTCCGCCTCCCCGAGCCGGTTCATTCGGTGGCGGTGAACGCGGCGGCCAAAAAAGACGAAGACAAGCTGGGGGAATCCCTGGTCAGGGCCGCCGAAGAGGACAAGACCTTCCGTTACCAGTACAACGGGGAAACCCGGGAAACGGTGATCTCCGGCATGGGGGAACTCCAAATCAACATCATCCTGGACAAGATCAAGGCGGGCCAAAAGATAGATCTGGAAACCCATGTGCCCAAGGTAGCTTACCGGGAGACGATCACCAAAAAGGCCGGGGCCGAGTATACCCACAAAAAACAGACCGGCGGCCACGGCCAGTATGGCAAGGTAGTCATGGAGATTGCCCCCCTTCCCCGGGGCGAAAACTACCAGTTCGTCAACGCCATCTTCGGCGGGGCGATCCCCAAGAACTATATCCCCGGTGTGGAAAAGGGCATCGTGGAAGGGATGGCCCACGGTACCATGGCCCACTATCCCGTGGTAGATGTGGAGGTAAAGCTGGTGGACGGCAAGTATCATCCGGTGGATTCATCGGAGCTTTCGTTTAAACTGGCGGCGCGGAACGCCTTTCGGGAGGCCATGCGCCAGGCCAGCCCTACCCTGCTGGAACCGGTGATGCACCTTTCGGTTTTTGTGGAAGAAAAGTACCTGGGGGACGTGATGAGCGATCTTTCGGGCAAACGGGGCAAGATTCTGGGCCAGGATTCCGCCGGAGGCATCGCCGAAATCCAGGCAGAGGTTCCCCAGGCGGAACTGCTCCGGTATTCCATTGACCTCAGGTCCATCACCAGCGGTACCGGATCCTTCAACGTAGCCTTTGCCCGCTACGCCCCCATCTCGGGCCGCATAGCCGAAGAGGTGATCAAAACCAGGGAGGGATTCAAGGTTACCGAAACGGACGACTAACCCCGGCTGGCCGCTGGAAAACCTTCCCCTTTCGGGAGAGGGTTCCGGGGAAACCGGGGCGCTCCGTGATCCGGGGTTTATCCCTCCAGCCGGCAGTAAGAGTACGCCGGCAGTAAACCGCCAAGCGGTTTACTGCCGGCGTGGTTTGGCCTAGAGATCCCTGCACGGGCACATACATTCCGCCGGGCCGCCGTATTACCGGGGCAGCTTTTTAAGCCTCGCCGCCGGAGCCTAAAATTCCAAATGGAGGTTGTTAAAAATACCCCGCGTTCCCGGGGGGCCCTCCAGAATATAGTCAAAATAGGCCAGCATGGGATGTTCGGAATTGTGTTTTTGGGCTTCTTCCCACAACTTATGTTTTTCCGAATCCGGCAGAGACGCCAGAAAAGTCGCGTTCAACAGCATACGGTACAGGTTTTCCATACTTTTTTTATTCATTGGGAACCTCCGCTTTTAATATCGGATACAGGGCGCGGCGGCTTGAGTTTTACCGCCGGAAGAAAGCTCCTTGCATCATTACATCATTACCATCTTTGCCCCTTGACTTAAAAGCCGGTTCGGCCTTTAATGATCCCATGGGGATATAGCTCAGTTGGTAGAGCGATAGGTTCGCAATCTATAGGCCAGGGGTTCGAATCCCCTTATCTCCAATGATTCTAATTCTTTACGTTGTAAAGAATTACAGGTGGAACTATTCGGCGGCGGGCGTTTCTAATCTTTGCGTAAAAAAAGAGTGCATAAAACCGGTTTTCAATGCCGCTTTGCAGGGCTAGGAACTACGGATAGCCATGTATACAATGCGGTTATGTCCGGGGCAACGCCGCCGGATTGTTTTACGCTTGTAATTCCTTATGCGGCAGGGGTTGAACGCCGCTTCCTCCCAAGAAATTTCCGCATAGCTGCAATAACGATACGCACCGGCAGGGGTTCCATGCGCTTCCGCAGTTCCCTAAGGCCCGCGATAATGGGAATCTTCTGGGGACAGCAGGTCTCGCATTTTCCGCAGGCAATGCAGTTCCCCGGTCCGAAACTGTTTTCAAAGGCAAAGGCGGCGCTGGTCATATATTGCTGCATCCCCGCCATCCAGCCCATGAAAAAAGATGTGTTATAGGCGGCAAAACAGCCGGGAATATTTACATGCCGGGGACAGGGCATGCAGTAGCCGCAGCCGGTACAGCGTACCCTGCAGGAAGCATTGAACACTTCCCGGACCCGGCGGTACACATCCAGTTCTTCCGCGGTCAGGGAACCCGCGGCGCAGTTATCCGCCAGGGCGGCGTTTTCCTCAACCTGGCGGGAATCGCTCATCCCCGACAGGACCACCGCCGCCTCCGGGTGATTCCACACCCAGCGCAGTCCCCAAGCGGCGGGACTGTACACCGCCGGGCAGGGCCGCCCTTTTTCCGGCCCTGCCCCTGCGCCGCCGCTCCCGTTCCGGGGAAAAGCGCGAAAAATGTCCAGCGCCTCCCTGGGCAGGCCCTGGGCGAGCTTCCCCCCCAGGAGGGGTTCCATGATGATCACCGGCATGGTTTCCGCCGCCTTTTTAAGGCCCCCTATGCCGGCCTGAAAATGTTCATCGCTGTAGTTGTACTGGATCTGGCAGAATTCCCAGGGATAGGCGTCCAGGATTTTCAAGAATTCCCCCGCGGCGCCGTGGAAGGAAAAACCGATTTGGCCGATGCGTCCGCTTTTCTTTTCCGAGGCGATCCATCCTTCAATTCCCATGCCTGTAAGTTTTTCCCATGAGGCGAGACCGGTGAGCATATGCATAAGGTAATAGTCGATGCAGTCCGTCCGCAGCCGCCGCAGTTCTTCCCCAAAAAAGCGGCCAAAATCTTCCGGTTTTTTTACCAGCACCACGGGCAGCTTGGAGGCAATAAACACCCTGTCTCTGATCCGGTTTTTTTCCAGTACGGCCCCCAGGGCTTCCTCGCTCCCCTGATACATCCAGGCGGTGTCAAAGTAATTCACCCCCCCTTCAACGGCGGCCATGATGATCCCTTCGGCCTTTTTCATGTCAATTCCGGCAATGGTCCGGGGAAAGCGCATGCATCCCAGTCCCAGAACGGAAAGCTTCCTGCCTGTTTTTTTATCAACCCGGTACTGCACGGTATCCTCGTTTTTTCCAGATTCTTTTTAGTTCCGAAAGCCGTTCTCCCGCGGCCAGGAGGGTTGCTTCTTTTTTGGCAAAGTGAAAGCGGATAAGGTGATTCACCGGTTCCCGGAAAAAACTGGAGCCGGGGACGGCGGCGACCTTGACTTCCCGGGCGAGCCATTCGCAAAAGCGGGTGTCGTCCCCGCGGTCAAAGGCGCTGATGTCGGCCAGCACATAGTAGGCGCCCCGGGGTTTTACATAGGGAAGCCCGGCGTTGTCAAGGCATCGGAGAAAGAGGTCCCGCTTTGCGGTGTAGGAGGCGAGGAGTTCCGAGTAGTAGGAATCGGGAAAGGCGAGGGCCGTCACCGCCGCCTCCATGAGGGGCGCAGCGGCGCCCACGGTAAGAAAATCGTGGACCTTGCGGATGGCCCCGGTGGCCTCCTCACAGGCAATGGTATACCCCAGCCGCCAGCCGGTGATTGAGTAGGTTTTTGAAAGGGAGGAACAACTGATGGTCCGCTCCGCCATGCCCGGCAGGGAGGCAAAATACACATGTTCCGCGGGGCGGTACACAATATGCTCGTAGACTTCATCGGTGATTACCCAGGCGTCAAACTCCTCCGCCAGCTCCGCTATACAGAGCAGTTCCTCCCGGCTAAAAACCTTGCCCGAAGGATTACTGGGGTTGCAGAGGATCAGCGCCCGGGGCCGCGGGCCGGTTCCGGACACGGAGCGGCCCTGGAAGGCCCGGCGCAAAAGGTCCCGGTCAAAAGAAAACTCAGGCGGCTCCAGCGGCACGTAGACCGGCTCCGCTCCGGAGAGGATCGCGTCGGCGCCGTAGTTTTCGTAAAAGGGCGAAAAGACGATCACCCCGTCGCCGGGGTTGACCACGCTCATCATGGCGGCCATCATCGCCTCGGTGGAGCCGCAGGTAACGGTGATGTGCTTATCGCCGTCCACGGGGATTCCCATGAGGCGGCTCTGCTTGGCCGCCAGGGCTGCCCGGAAATTCGCTGCTCCCCAGGTTACGGCGTACTGGTGAGGGCCGGCGCCTGCGGTCCGGGCCAGGGCGGCGGTCAGTTCCGCCGGGGGGTCAAAGTCGGGAAAACCCTGGGAAAGGTTGATTGCCCCCGCTTCCAGGGCGGTACGGGTCATGCGGCGGATCACCGATTCGGTAAACCCCGCTGTACGGCTGCTTGTTTCGGGCATGATTATCCCTCGCTTGTTAGTGGGCGGCCCTGCGGGCCAGAAAATTCCCCAGGCTTTGAACTGCCGTTACCAGAAGAATCAGGATAATCACGGTGATCACCGTAATGTCCGTTTGGTAACGCTGGTAGCCGTACCGGATGGCAAAGTCCCCCAGCCCTCCGCCCCCCACCGCGCCGGCCATGGCGGTAAGGCCCAGGAGACTGATGATCGTGATCGTTACCCCCCGGATGATCCCCGGCACGCTTTCCTTAAGGTAGACCCGGAAGATGATCCCCCCAGGGCTTGTCCCCATGGACTGGGCCGCCTCGATGGATCCCCGGTCAATTTCCGCCAGGGCGCTTTCCAACTGCCGGGAAAAGAAGGGGGCGGTACCGAAGATCAGGGGCGGGATGGCCCCCCTGACCCCGATGGCGGTCCCCGCGAGAATTCGGGTTACGGGGATGAGCAGGGCAATCAGGATGATAAAGGGCACGGAACGGAAAAAATTGATGATCTTGTCCACCGCCGTCCAGAGGGGAATGTTTTCCAGGATCCCCCCCTGTTTTGTTACAGTAAGGAACACCGCAAAGACTATCCCCGAGGCAAAAGAAACAAGCCCTGCGGCAAAAGTCATATAGAGGGTTTCACCGCAGCTTTTCCACAGTTCGGGGAGCCGGGCCATTACGTTGGGCATGAGTGCCCGCAGAAATTCCGTCATGGTTCATTCCTTTCGTTTTCGCTCCGGCGGAGAATCTCCGTCTTAACCCCCCTGGCGGCGAACCACTGGAGGGTCTGTTCCAGCGCCGCCTCTTTCCCTTCCATGATAATGATAAGCCCTCCTATGGGAGTATTCTGAATAATGTCCAGATCCCCAAAGATGATGTTGAGCCTCACGTCAAAACGGACGGAGGCGGTGGAAATAAGGGCGTCCACGGTATTGCGGCCGCAGTAGCTAAAATGAGCCAAAATCTGGCCCGGTTTAAGACGGATCACCGGGGACATCTCTTCCAAAAGATCGTAAATTTTATAGAGATGGGAAGTGGCGGCGGCGAAATCCCGGGTAATGCCCTTTTGGGGATTGGAAAATATATCGAACACCGGTCCCTGTTCCACGATTTCTCCCCGGTCCATCACCGCCGCATGACTGCAGATGCTCTTGATAACCTGCATCTCGTGGGTGATGATCACGATGGTGATCCCCAGCTTCCGGTTGAGTTCCCTAAGGAGGGAAAGGATAGACCGGGTGGTCTGGGGGTCCAGGGCACTGG
Source organism: Treponema sp. (assembly GCA_031280125.1). Taxonomy (GTDB): domain Bacteria; phylum Spirochaetota; class Spirochaetia; order Treponematales; family Breznakiellaceae; genus JAITHE01. Next base: position 9,034 of record JAITHE010000024.1, on the reverse strand, counting down.
TGGCCTCATCGCAGAGAAGAACCCGGGGATTCGACGCCAGAGCCCGGGCGATACCTACCCGCTGTTTTTGTCCGCCGGAAAGCTGGGAGGGGTAGGCATGTTCCTTGTCGGCCAGCCCTACCAGATCCAGCAGTTCCTTGACCCGGCCATGGATGGACTCCTTCTTCATCCCCGTATATTTAAGGGAAAAGGCCGCGTTGTCCCCCACAGTACGGGACCGGAACAGGTTAAAGTGCTGGAAGATCATGCCGGTTTTCTTCCGTTCCCGGCGAAGCGCCCTTTCCGGCAGTTTCATCAGATCCTCACCGTCCACCAGCACCTGTCCCCGGTCAGGCCGTTCCAGCAGGTTGATGCACCGCACCAGGGTGCTTTTTCCCGCACCGGAAAAACCGATGACCCCGAAAATGTTTCCATCTTCAATGGAAAGGCTCACGTTTTTAACGGCGTGGACAAGGCGGGCCTTACCGTCCGGGGAGGACGAAGCGGGAATATGGAAAGTTTTATCAACATTGATGAGCCGTATCATACCCCGGAAAACTGCCTCCCTCCCTTATGGCCCCCCCTAGAGGGGAAGCCTTACGCCGATCCCGTGTTCCAGGGCCCGGTCAAAGAGGAGCCGTACAACAAACATATCCTCCACCGCCATGCCAAAGTTGTTGCCGATGATAAGCTCCTCCGGTCTTTCCCGGCCCTTGACCTTTCCGGCGGCCACTTCCCCGGTTTCTCCGTGGATGGCCGGGGTGCCGAAGGGATAGTAACCGTAGGCGGTAAATTGATCCACCTGTTCCCGGCTGTCCACGATGTATTTATCGGAACGCTTGAAGATTGCGTTTTCGTAGAGGGTGTGGCCCTCGCAGAGGAGGATCGTCTGGCCCGCCGTGATCCATTCATCCTTGATCACCGGGTTATAGTCTTCGGCGGCCACTGTGGCGGAGGCGATGACCGAACAACTTTTGACCAGTTCCTCGTAGGAAGCGGCCTTGACTATCTTTGCCCGGAGCTCCCCCTGGTAATCAGCGATTAAATCGTCCGCCGCTTTTTCAAAAATATCGTACACATAGATCGTCTTGAGATTGGGCAGCACCGCCTCGATGTTCTTGACGTGCTGGCGGCCCTCGACTCCGCAGCCTATCATCCCAAAGGTTTCGGCATCCCTGGGGGCCAGGTACTTGGCCGCCGTATAGGTAACGGCGGCGGTCCTGATCTCCGTAACGTACTTGCAGTCCAGCACCGCCAGGGGCAGGCCGGAAAGGTGATCGCTATAGATGATGAGCCCCTGGGCCTGGGGAAAGCCGTACTTTTCCCGGTTCCGCGGATAACAGGAACCCCACTTGAGGCCCGCGGCGAATTCTTCCGGCACATAGGCGGGCATGGCGTGAAAGAACGTGTCGGTGATCGGGTGGAGGGCGATTTTGGAAGGCATGTCGACCTTTTTGGCGCTGTAGGCAATGAGGGCCTTTTCGGTCCGGTCGAGGATTTCCGCCGGGGTTACGGGGATTCGCTTGACATCGTCCTGGGAAAGATAGATAAGTTCATGGCCTATGTTGATTTTTTTTTGAATTTCCGCCCGGTACGCCTCGGCGGCGGGCAAAAGGGATTCCGGCAGTTTCATGGTTCCTCCAGTGGACTTGTTCCTGAACAACTCTCGTAAAAAAGATATAACAGCAACAATCGGTCAATGTCAATGCAATGTCAATGGGCCAGTTCCCGCAAATAGCCGTAACCCTCCCGTTCCATTTCGTGGAACGGAATAAACCGGAGGGCGGCGGAATTGACGCAGTATCTGCGTCCCGTCGCTTCTTTTGGCAGGGCATGGCCCTCCTCCGGGGGGACCGGGCGGTGGTCCGGATCGGCGGAGGGATCAACCACCCCCTTTCCTTCCGGGGATGGTCCGTCGTTAAATACATGGCCCAGATGGGAGCCTGAGGAGGACCGGATCTCGATCCTTGGCCTTCCGGGGATAGAGGGGTCATCCCGTTCCTCTATCACCCCCTCGTCGATAGGTTTCGAGAAGGCGGGCCATCCGCATCCCGAATGGTATTTGTGCGCCGAAATGAACAGGGGTTCGCCGGTGGCCCTGTCAACATAGAGGCCCTTTTCAAAGTTTCCCTCCAGCGCGCCCGTGCCCGCCTCCTCGGTGGCGGCGTTCTCGACAACCTCAAACTCCAGGGGCTTAAGCCTTCGCCGCAATTCCTCCGGCCCTGGACGGGGGTAGCGTTCCTTGTCAATCAAGGGCCATTTTTGCCGCATGGTTTTTACGGAGATATGGCAGTATCCCCCCGGATTCTTTTCCAGGTAGTCCCTGTGGTACTCCTCCGCCGGGAACCAGCTTCGAACCGGTTCCAGGGCGACGGCCAGCTCCGGCGTCTTCAGCTTTTTTTTAACCTCCTCGAAAACTTCCTCGATGGCCCTTCGATCCGCGGCGGTTTCTTCCGCGGCCCCCTCCACATAATACACCCCCGTCCGGTACTGAACCCCAGCGTCATGCCCCTGCCTATTGATGCTGAGGGGATCGATAATCTGGAAAAACCGCCTGACCAGGGTTTGCAACGAGACGGCCTCCTCGCGGTAAACAACCTCCACCGTTTCCGCGTGACCTGTTTGTTCTAGGGTCTCGTAGCGCGGGATGGTTCCGTCCTTTCCGTTGGCGTACCCGGCCTGGACCGGCCCAACCCAGGGCATTGGCTTAAAATAGGCTTCCACGCCCCAAAAACACCCGCCGGCGAAGTAGATTTTTCTCACGGGGACCCTCCCTAAACAAAGCCGGGTTTGGCCGGGAAACTTCCGCCTCCCGGCCGGCCCGCTTATTTTTACCTCACGTTACCTCGATTGCATTTTTTCCTCAAGGTTTCCGGCCAAAACCCGGTTTACCAGGCCGGCACCGCGCCCTGCAGATCCCGGTCAATCACCTGGGCCACCGGATCGGTCTGGAAGGAGGCTATTACTTTTTTATACACCTCGTTATCCTTGTCTGCGGTCCGGCCTACCACCAGGTTGATATAGGGCTTGTCCGAAACGGGATCGATGGGCTTGATATAAATCGCGTCCCTCAGAGGCACACCCCCCGCGTCTATGACAAAGGTGGAATTTACCACCGCCGCGGCCACCTGGGGATCTTCCAGGGTCCTGAAAGTTTGGGCGGCGTCCACCTCCACCACCTTGATATTCTTGGGGTTGGCGGTAATGTCCCCCACTGTAGGCAGATTCCCCTTGGAGGGATCCACAGTGAACACCCCCGCGGCTTCCAGCACCTTGAGGGCCCGGCCCCCGTTGGTGGCATCGTTCATGATCACCACCGTATCGCCGTCTTTAAGCTCCTCCAGGCTCTTGATTTTGCTGGAGTAGACCCCCAGAAAAAAGAGTACCGTGTTCCCCAAGGCGCCGATCTGGTAACCGTGGTTGGCGATCTCGGCCTGCAAAAACGCGTCGTGCTGGAAGGCGTTAAGGTCAATCTCCCCGTCCGCCAGGGCCCGGTTGGGTACGGCGTAGTCGCTGAAATTCACCAGTTCCACCTTAATCCCCTGGCCGGTAAGGGATTCAGCGGCCTTGTTCCAGGCGCTTACCAGTTCCTCACCTACCACGCCGATCTTGACCACCTGTTCGGCCTGGGCGGGGGGCGTTTTTTTTGCACACCCCGGGACCAGGGCGGCCAGCGCCAGGCCCGCCAGCGCCAGGGGGGCGATTCTTTTCTTTGTCATAATCCATTGCTGCTTCATGTTCCTCTCCTCGTCAAAATATTATCCGATAATACCTATCGGAATATTATGATAATGACAAAAAAGAAAAACCCTGTCAATACCGCCGGAGATAAAACCGGTATTTAATTAAACATACCCCGTAACCGGGGGCGCCGCTCCCATTGGACCGCCCCGGCCCTCCCCGCCCAAAAAACCAGCCGGTTTCCGGGCGGGATACCTGTTTACCAGGCCGGAAGGGCTATCCCCGTCAGGGGCGGCTCTTCCTGGATCACCCTAGCCACTTCCTCTGTGTGGAAGGCGGCCACTACCTGTTTAAGGGTTTCATTATCCCTGTCGGCGGTCCGGCCCACCACGATGTTAATGTAGGGTTTGTCCGAAATGGGATCGATGGGCTTGATATAGATCGCATCCTTGGCGGGAACGCCCCCGGCGTCCACCACAAAGGTGGAGTTTACCACCGCGGCGGCCACCTGGGGATCTTCCAGGGTCCTGAAAGTTTGGGCGGCGTCCACTTCGACAATCTTAATGCCCTTGGGATTGTCAATGATGTCCGCCACCGTGGGGGTATGCCCTTTGGCGGGATCCACCGTAAAGACCCCGGCGGATTCCAGCACCCGGAGGGCCCGGCCGCCGTTGGTGGCATCGTTCATGATCACCACCGTGTCGCCGTCTTTAAGCTCCTCCAGGCTCTTGATCTTGCTGGAGTAGACCCCCAGGAAAAAGAGTACCGTGCTCCCAAAAGAACTGATCCGGTAGCCGTGGTTGGCGATCTCGGCCTGCAAAAAGGCGTCGTGCTGGAAGGCGTTAAGGTCAATTTCACCGTCCTCCAGGGCCCGGTTGGGCACCGCGTAATCGCTGAAATTGACCAATTCCAGCTTGATCCCCTGGGAAACCAGGGATTCCGCCGTTTTGGTCCAGGCAGTCCTGAGTTCCTCCCCCACCAGGCCTATCCGCACCACCTGCCCCCCGGGGACACCGTTCTGTTTCGTACAGCCCGGAATCAGCGACGCCAGCGCCAGGGCCATCAGAACCGCCGCCGCAGTCCCTCCGGATGCCTTTTCTTTCCTCATAGTCTTCTCCTCCCGGAAAAATGTATATAATACCTATCGAAATAATATGAATAATTTCTGATTCAAAAGTATTATCAATAAAAATGTACCATAAAAATGACGATTCATCAAAACCCCTTGACATAAGTGAGATACTCCTATAAAAATAATAGGAAATATGAGGAGAAATCCCCAGGGAATTTCCCCTCGCAAGGAGTGTTATATGGCAAAAGCTGAAAAAATTACCGATTTAATCGGCAAAACCCCCACGGTTAAGATCAACAAGATCAACGAGGGCGGGGCGGAGGTATATGTCAAGCTGGAATACTTTAACCCCCTGTCCAGCGTCAAGGACCGGATCGCCCTGGCCATGATCGAGGCGGGAGAAAAGGAAGGCAAGATCAAACCCGGTACGGTGCTTATCGAACCTACCAGCGGTAATACGGGTATCGGCCTGGCCTTTGTGGCGGCGGTCAAGGGGTACCGGCTTATCCTGACCATGCCGGAGACCATGAGCATTGAACGGCGCAAGCTCCTTAAGGCCCTGGGGGCGGAACTGGAGCTTACCGAAGGGGCCAAGGGCATGAAAGGGGCCATCGCCAAGGCGGAGGAACTTGTGGCGACGGTTCCCAATGCCTATATGCCCCAGCAGTTCAACAACCCCGCCAACCCGGCGATCCACGAAAAGACTACGGGGCCGGAAATTTGGGAAGACACCGAAGGGAAAATTGATATTCTTATCGGCGGGGTCGGAACCGGCGGCACCCTGGCCGGGGCGGGGAAGTTCCTTAAAGCAAAAAAAGCTTCCATTAAGGTGATCGCCGTGGAACCCTCGGCTTCTCCGGTTCTGTCCGGCGGCGCTCCGGGGCCCCACAAAATCCAGGGCATCGGCGCAGGATTCCAGCCCGCCGTTTACAACCCCGCGATTATCGACGAAATCTACCAGACCGACGAAGCGAAGGCCGGCAGCGCCGCCCGGCTTCTGGCAAAAAAAGAAGGGATCCTCGTGGGTATTTCTTCCGGCGCGGCCCTGGAGGCGGCCTTGACCGTCTCCAAGCGTCCCGAAAACAAGGGCAAAACCATCGTGGCGGTCCTCCCCGATACGGGGGAACGTTACCTCAGTACCTGGCTGTGGGAGCAGGAGTAAACACATCCGCAGGATGTTGACGGGACTCATGCCGCCGCTGCCGGCGCACGGTAATGCCCCAGTACGGAGTAAACGCGGGCCGCTTTAGGCGGCCTGTTGCTCCACAGGGGTGAATTCTTCATAATAATCCCATGAAACAGGAAACAGCCTGCGTCCACGGTCCGTGGCGCTTTGAGGAAAAGACCGGCGCCTTAAGCGTCCCGGTCTTTCAAAGCGCCAGTTTTCGCCATCCCGCCCTGGGGGAATCCACCGGCTACGATTATTCCCGGGTGGTGAATCCCACCCGGTCGGTGCTGGAAGAAACCGTGGCTCTGCTGGAAGGGGGAAAGTTCGGCCTGGCCTTTGCCAGCGGCATGGGGGCAGTGTCGGCGCTGGCGAAGCTCTTTCCGCCGGGGAGCCGCATTGTCGTGTCGGAGGATCTCTACGGCGGAACCTACCGGCTTTTTCACGAATACTACGAAAACTACGGCCTTTCCTTTTCATGGGTGGACACGAGCGATTTTTCCAAAGTGGAGGAAGCCCTGGCGGATAGGGATAAACCGGTAACGGCGCTCTTTATCGAAACCCCCTCCAATCCCATGATGAAGGTAACGGACATCGCCGGATGCGCCGGACTTGTTCACCGGCGGGGGGGCGTACTGGTGGTGGACAATACCTTCCTGACCCCCTGGTTTCAAAACCCCCTGGGCCAGGGAGCAGACTTTGTGATCCACTCGGGAACCAAGTACCTTTCTGGACATAACGACACCCTGTCGGGGTTCATCATCCATTCCAGGGAAGAGGATGCGGCGGCCCTGCGGGAAATACAAAAGAGCGAAGGGGCCTGCCTTGCCCCCTTTGACGCGTGGCTTACCCTGCGGGGAATCAAGACCCTGGCCCTGCGGATGGAAAAGCACCAAAAAAACGGACGGGCCGCGGCGGAATGGCTGCGGAAACATCCAAAGGTGGAGAAGGTTTTTTACACAGGCTTTGCGGATCATCCCCAGGCGGCCCTCTCCGCCGCCCAAAGCCGGGGACACAACGGCATGGTCTCGTTCTATGTAAAGAGCCGGACGGAGGCGGAACAGGTCCTTAAGCGGGTTAAACTGATTCTCTTTGCCGAAAGCCTGGGCGGCGTGGAATCCCTAATCACCTATCCTTTGGTCCAGACCCACGGCGCCATACCGGAAGCTATGCGTCTTTCCGCCGGGGTTAACGACCGGCTCCTCCGGCTTTCGACGGGCATTGAAAATCCAGACGACATCATCGCCGATTTGGCGGAAGCTCTATCCTAGTACTTCATCCTCCATGAAAACCCGGACACAAACTTTGAAGCTCTGATTCAGGGTAACATTGATTAACTTGACGCTGATCAGCGTTACCCTATGCATTTGTTTGCTCCACTATGCAAATGCGGCATTAAAGCAGCGCTGATTTATTCCCGATTGAATCAACAACCTCATGAATCAACAACCTCACCCTGAAGGGCGGGGTATTAACCACCACCACCACCACCACCACCCCCGGTACGAAAAAATCAGCGCTTCCCTGGCGGGACGGTTTCACGGTAAAGGGATTCTCCGCAGCGGAGTATGCCGGGTTTGATGTTTGAGGAATTCTTCCGTTGATTATTTTTACCGCCCTGTCAAGATTTGGTGTGAACCACCACCCGCAGACGGTCAATCATGACTTCGCCGCCGTTTGGCAAGACGCCGCGCCGGCCGGTTTGTTTGTCTTCCATAACAACTGCGCCGTTTTCTATGGTGAAGACGGCGCGGACCGGCGGCACGGGAACATCGCCGTGGCGGGAGGGCACATACACATCCGCTTCACGGGATGAGCCGAATACAACGGGCTTTGCGCCAAGGGATATGGAGCGGCTTTCCTTTGGCCCCCAGAATACCGTGAGCCAGGCTTCGCGTAACGCTTCTTCCACCCAGGAGATTGCGAGGCCGATGACGAGGCCCAGTGCCGCTTCGCCGAGAACGCCTGTGTTAAGCGCGACGCATATAACGCCGCCGATTATGCCGCCAATAAATCCCGCGAGCATGGCGCGGGGTTTGGGGTAGTTCGGCACATAAAACGAAACGCCGAGACCGAGGCCCCAGCCCAAAAGCCCCCAGCATAAGACGCGGGAAATAACGCTTACCACCGGTGAAATACGCTGGGTATAACCATAAATAAATTGCGCCAGCGCACCGCTTGCCACGCCTATGGCGATGCCCATTAACGCGCTTTTTATGATGGTTCCAATAACAAGTTTCTTCTTGAGATAGATCGTTTGCGCCATGATAAGCGCAATGGAAATTCCCAGTCCAATGAATCCCGCCCACCAGGCTATATGTACGACATTGCTCCAAAAAGTGCCTGGAATTTGACCCAAGAACGGCTGCGCCACCAACGCGCCCGCCAGCGCCCCCGCTCCCGCCGCCGCGCCGAAAATCAGGGTCCGTTTGGTAATGCGCGGCATCGCGGGGAGCGCGGGGCTTGCTGTCTGCGGCCCGGACGCAGCCGGAGACGGGGACAGCGGAACCGCCGCATCGAGCAGGTCAAGCGCGCCGGAACAGAGGGCGGCGCTTATCCCGGTTGCGGCCTGCAACTGCCCCGCAAGGGCGTCTTTCAGCCGCCGCCGTTCCTCCGCCGTGTGAGCCGCCTGTATCTGCCGGTAAAAGTCCTGCTCGAGGCAGCGGCCAAAGGCGCGGCGTTCTTCCTGCGGCACCTGTTGCGCGTAATCTTTAATAAAGGGCTTGATCCGCCGGGGGTCGCCCAAAATGCCCTCGCCCTGTTCGGCGATGATCCGTTTGACAACGGCAAGAAAACTGTTGTTCATACACGTACTCCTTTTATGGCGCGGCAGTGCCGCACGGTTTATCAAACCGGAACAATGTCCCGCGTTATTCCTCTGTGCCGGATACTCCCCGCGGCAGAAAACGCCAGGTGGTATTATTCACCTGATTGTAGCTGGGATTGTACTGCGAACCCCAGAATTGCCGTAAATCATACGATTTGCCTGTATATGCCTGGGGTTCTATAAAAACCGTTTGTCCGTCAATTTGTACCGCGTTAAACTGGTGATTAAAGCCGGTGCTTCGATTATAATTAACTACCAAATAAGTAGTTTTGAACGGCGAGTAATAATAAAACAGGTTGGAGTAATCAAC
>JAITHE010000011.1 GCA_031280125.1 Treponema sp. | reverse complement strand
TACAACTATTACCATCCACTGGTAAATTGGGGCGGCATTAATACCGCGTTCCGGTAACGGTTGACACGGTGAGGAAGGAGCATGCAAGAAGCGGCGTCATACGGCGGCGCGCCGAAGGGGGGAGCTTTACGCTTCCCCCGCGGGCCCTAACCGAAGTCAAGCTCCTCCAGACGGCGGGCAGGCGGGGTGGAAAGCCTCATTCCACCACATTGTTAAGCCAGCGGCCGCTCCTGAGCCGCCAGAGGCCGCAGAACATTTTAAGCACGTCTTCACTGCACAAACACAGATAGATCAGGGGCACCGGAGCGTGGAACAGAAAGGCCAGGGCCGCCCCCAGGGGGAGCGAATACCCCCACATAAAGATCACCTCAAAGAGGACGCAGAAAATCGTGTCTCCCCCGGCCCGGCAGACCCCCACGATGAGGGTCATATTAAAGGCCCGGAAGGGATAGGAACAGCAGAGGATAATGAACATCCCCCGGGTAAGGCCCAGCACCGCGGCATTAATGTTGAACACCAGGGGAAGCAGCAGCGACAGGGGGTAGAGGCCCAGGGCCGCCGCCGCCGAAAGGAGGGGGGCAAACAGGGTGATCCGCCGGGCATAATTCCGGGCGGTGTCTTCCTGCCCTTCCCCGATCTTTTTGCCGATCAGCACCGCCACGCCGTTTCCCAGTCCGATAAACACCACCCAGGTAAGCTGGGAAACGGTGTTGGTTATATTAAAGGCAGCGATGGCGTCCGTACCGGTCCGGGCAAAGATAATATTCTGCACGGTGATCCCCAGGGCCCAGATCAGTTCGTTAAAAATCACCGGACCGGTGATGGTTAAAAACCGGCCCAGAAAGGCCCGGTTAAAGCCGGTAAATTCCGCCAGGGTTCCGGCGATTTCGTAGCGCCGTTTGTAGCTTACCGCAACCAGGACGCCGAATTCCACATACCGGGCGATCACCGTGGCCAGGGCCGCCCCGGTTACGCCCATGGCGGGAATAGGCCCCGCCCCAAAGATAAACACCCAGTTAAGGCCCATATTGATCGACAGGGCGATCAGGGTGGTTACCATGGCCAGCCGGACCCGCTCAATGGAACGGAGGGTCAGGGTAAAAACAAAGCTGATCCCAAAGGGAATAAACGACGGTGAAAGGGTTTTGAGGTAGCGGGCCCCCGCTTCGATCACCGCCTGATCCCTGGAATAAACCCCCAGCAGGGTTTCCGGCGCGGCCAGCGCCGCCAGGGTAAAAAGCAGAGCCGCCGCACTATTCAGGATAAGGCACAGGCCGGTATTTTTCCGGATCCCCTGGATGTCCCGGCGGCCCCAGAACTGGGCGGTAAAGATCGCTCCGCCGGAACAGATCCCAAAGAGCAGCATGGTAAAAAGAAAAAACACGTTGTTCGCCAGCCCCACGGCGGCGATCTCCGTGGTTCCCAGGCGGCCTATCATCACCGTGTCCACCATATTGACAAAGGAATTGATAAGGTTTTGCAGCATAATGGGGACGGAAATGGCAAAGAGGCTCCGGTAAAAAGCCCGGTCGTTAAAGAGGGATTTCATTCGTCCGCCTGAGGCCAGATGCCGGAAAGGTAGGCGGACAGATCCATCCGGATGGGCATAAGGTACAGGTTAAAACCGCCCTGTTTACAGAAATCCAGCACCTGCCTGGCGAAGGTGATGTTCCAGAAAAGATCCGGCCTAAAGGACCGGGGAAATACCGCCCGGTTCCGCAATTCCCAGTAACGCCGGTTTCCCGCGGTCAGCACCGGGGCGACACCCCAAAACACCCGCTTTCCCTCAAGGTATTCGGCGTAAATTTCCAGGAGCCGGAGATCGAAAAAGGGCTGGCTCATAAAACCCGAAGCCCCCGCTTCTTCCTTGGCCGCCAGATAGTCCAGCTCATAGCGGATATTGGTCCGGTAGGGATCAAAGGCGGCGTACAGGTCCAGTTCCGGCAGTTCGGCCTTGAGCTTTTTGATAAAGGAAACCGTGGGGGACCTTTCACCCCTTTCCCCGGGGGGAACAGCCTCCCCCCCTTCCCCCCCGGGGAAATCTCCCGCGATAACCAGGGCCCGGCGGATCCCCCGGCTCCGGAAAAAATCCCCCAGGGGAAAGGGTTCTTCCAGGGAAAAATCCCGGGCCCGCAGGTGGGGGCATAGCGCCGGGCCCTCCGCGCCGCCGGCGCCGGAAAAGGCATCCGCCAGGATCCCGCAGGCTTCCCAGGAACGCAGGGAAAACCGGGACAGATCGGGAACGTTCACCCCCCCTATGACGGGCCGGGAAGCACAGAGGATCGCATCCTTCCGCAGAGAAGAGGGGGAACGGGGCACCAGTTCCAGGGAAATTTCCATGAGTAACGGTACGGCTTTTCCCCTGGTAATGCAAGGCGTATCCCGGGGCGGCGGCAGCCAGGCGGGAGGTTGACAGGAACATCTTTTATGGTCAAATTCTATACTGGGCTTGTTTGATAACCCGGCTTGTTTGATAACCCGGCTGGTAATCTTACAGTCCTTGCAGTTTCTCGCCCTCCGGGCTGCGAAACATGCGTTTTTAAGTGGAAGTTATTCAGCAGCTGAGGTTTCTGAATAACTCTGCTGTATTAAAGATAAAGAGACGTTCCGGCGCAAAACCGCCGGAACACCCACCGGGAGGCGGACATGAAACTGCTGATTGTCGATGATTCCCTGATGATGAGAAAAATGGTGGAGCGCGCGCTGGCGGAAAAGAACTTTACCATCGCCGGTACCGCCCAGAACGGGGAAGAGGCCCTGGAGATCTTTGCCAAAACCCTGCCTGATCTTGTTACCCTGGACATTTCCATGCCCAAGATGGACGGTCTAAGCTGCCTGATGGAGATGCTCAAGATTAAGGGCGATGCCAAAATACTCATGGTTTCCTCCCAGTCCGATACCGCCATCGCCAAGGAAACCCTGGCCAGGGGCGCCGCCGGGTTTATCACCAAACCCTTTTCCGCCGCCGATCTTATTAAAAAGGTTAATGAAATCCTGGGCGCCTAACCGTGGATAGCCAGGCCGGATACCCCAGGGATCTGTACCGTGCCGCGGAAGAACGGATCCTGATCCTCGACGGCGCCATGGGCTCCCTCCTCCAGCGGGAGGGCCTTACCGGGGCAGATTACCGGGGCGGGGCCTTGGCGGATCATAAAACGGAACTGGCGGGATGTAACGAACTCCTCTGCCTTACCAGGCCTGACCTTATCACCTCGATCCACGAAGCCTACCTGGAGGCGGGAGCGGACATTATAAGCTCCTGCAGCCTCTCCTCCAACGCCGTATCCCTGGCGGATTACGGCCTTGCGGACAGGGCTTACGAAATAAGCCGGGCGGCGGGGATCCTGGCCCGGACGGCGGCGGATAAGTACGGTACGGCAAAGAAGCCCCGCTTTGCCGCGGGGAGCGTGGGGCCTACCTCCAAGAGCGCCAGCATTTCCCCGGACATGGAGGATCCGTCCCGGAGAAGCGTGGACTGGGACGAACTGGAAGGGGCCTACCGGGAAGCAATCCGGGGACTTCTGGACGGGGGGGTCCACCTGATCCTTCTGGAAACCTTCTTCGACACCCTCAACGCCAAGGCCGCAGCCGCCGCGGTGATGCGGCTCCGGGAAGAACGGCGGGAAGCCATCCCCCTCATCATTTCCGCCACCATCTCCGGCCCTTCGGGCCGCCTCCTTTCGGGACAAACCGTGGAAGCCTTTGCCGTTTCCCTGGCCCACGCCGGCCCCTGGGCGCTGGGCTTAAACTGTTCCCTGGGAGCGGAAAAACTCCTCCCCCACCTGGAAGCCCTGGCGTCCTTTACCCCCTTTCTGGTAAGCTGCCACCCCAACGCCGGGCTCCCAGACCAGATGGGAAACTACGCCGAAGGACCGGAGGAAACCGCCGCTTTTATCAAGGCCTACCTCGACCGCGGTTTGGTAAATATCCTGGGCGGCTGCTGCGGTACCACCCCCGCCCACATCGCCGCCGTGGCGGACCTGGCCCGGCGCTATGCCCCCCGGATTCCTCCGCAAAAATCCACCGCCTCCTTTCTTGCGGGTCTGGAGGTCCTTCCGGTGGGGGAAGGAAAAGAGGGGTTTACCCCCGCCGGTGAACGGACCAATGTGGCGGGGAGCAGAAAATTCCTCCGGCTGGTCCGGGACCAGGCATGGGACCAGGCGGTAAATGTAGCCAGGGAGATGATCACCGCCGGATCCCGGATTACCGATGTCTGCATGGACGACGCCCTTTTGGACGGAAAGGCGGCGATGGTCCGCTTTCTGAACCTAGCCCTGGCGGACCCGGAGATCGCCCGTTTTCCGGTGATGCCCGACAGTTCCCGCTGGGACATTCTTGAGGCGGCCCTCAAATGCATCCAGGGCAAGGCCCTGGTCAATTCCATAAGCCTTAAGGAGGGGGAAGATGAATTCCTCCGCCGTGCCGGGCTTCTCCGCCGCTATGGAGCGGCGGCGGTGGTAATGCTCTTTGACGAGAGGGGCCAGGCCCACAGTTATGAACGGAAAACCGAAATTGCCGCCCGCTCCTACCGGATCCTCCTTGGGGCGGGGTTTCCCCCGGAGGATATTGTCTTCGATCCCAACGTGCTTGCCATTGCCACCGGCATGGCCGAACACGACCGCCACGGCCTGGATTTTATCCGCGCCTGCGCCTGGATCCGGGAACACTGCCCCGGGGTCCAGATTTCCGGGGGACTCTCGAATCTATCCTTCAGTTTCCGGGGGAATGAAGAAATCCGCGCCGCCCTCCACGGGGCTTTTTTAAAACACGCCGCCGCCTCAGGGCTTTCCATGGCAATCCTCAACCCCGCCTCCCTCGTTCCCTGGGGAGAAATCCGCCCCGCCCTGCGGGAGGCGGCGGAAGACGCTGTCCTCTGCCGGGGCGGGGGCAATTACACCGAACGGCTCCTGGCCCTGGCGGCGGCGGGTCCGGGCAATGCGGCGAATCCGGGGGCCGCTGAAACCGGCGCGGACACCGGGGAGTGGCGGAACCTGCCGGCGGAAGAACGGATCCGCAGCGCCCTTTTGAAGGGGACCGATACATTTATCGAAGAGGACGTGCAGGAGCTGGGGCGGCGGCTTTCGCCCATGGAAATTATCGAGGGCCCGCTGATGCAGGGGATGCTGGAAACGGGGAGGCGTTTCGGCGAGGGGACAATGTTTTTGCCCCAGGTGGTACGCAGCGCCCGGATAATGAAAAAAGCCGCCGCCCTTCTGGCGCCGTTCATGGAAAAATCAGGCGCCGTGCCGGGGGCGGAAAAAATTGTCATCGCGACGGTCCGGGGGGATGTCCACGACATAGGAAAAAACATAGCCGCGGTGGTGATGAACTGCGGCGGCTACCGGGTGATCGATCTGGGCATTATGGTTCCCCGGGAAACAATTCTTGATACGTCGGAAAAAGAAAAGGCCGGAGCCGTCGGCCTTTCGGGACTCATCAGTCCTTCCCTGGAAGAAATGGTCCGGGTCGCCGAAGAAATGGAACGCCGCCGGTTTACCATTCCCCTGCTGATAGGGGGAGCGGCGGCAAGTCCCGCCCATACGGCGCTCCGCATAGCCCCCGTTTATTCCGGTCCCGTCGTATACGTGAGGGACGCCGGGGAATCGGCGGCGGTACTCCACGCCCTTTTTTCCGGGGAGCGGGAACAATTTCTTGCAGACATCAAACGCCGGTACGGACGGATCCGCCTAAAAAACGGGGCCGCCGCGAAAAAAAGGGTTTTGAAGCCCCTGGAAGAAGCCCGGAAAAACCCCGTGGTCAGCGACTGGAAAAAAAATCCGCCCCCTGCGCCCAGGATACAAGGGCTTATCCACTACGACGATTATCCCCCGGAAGGGCTTTTTCCCCGGATCAACTGGGAAGCATTCTACCGGTTCTGGGAACTGGGCCAGGGCAGCGGCGCAGATGTGAACAGGGAAAGAACAAAGATCCGCTCCGACGGAGAAAAAATGCTCGCCCGGATCGCCCTGGAGAAGACCCTTACCCTCCGGGGAGTGCTGGGCTTTTTTCCCGCCTCTTCCGGCGGCGAGGATATTACCGTCTCCGGCGGCGGCGGCTATATCCGTTTTTATTTTCTCCGGAACCAGGAAACAAAAAGCTCCGGCGGGCCGAACCCCTGCCTGGCCGACTATATTCCCCCGGAAACTGAAAAGGGCTGGATTGGCTTCTTTGCCCTGTCGGCGGGGTTCGGCTTCGATGACGCCGCCGCCGGGAAATCAGACGGCGATTACCAGACCCTGCTGCTCGCCGCCCTCGCGGACCGCCTCGCCGAAGCCTTTGCGGAAGATCTTTTCCATCTGGTCAGGGAGGACCTGTGGCCTTCGCCTTATCCCTTCATCAGGCCGGCCTTCGGCTACCCCATCGCTCCGGATCACCGGGACAAGGAACTGTGCTTTCGCCTGTTGGAAGCGGAAAAACGGACGGGGATGAGCATCGGTGAATCGGGGATGATCACGCCGGTCCACTCGGTATGCGGCATGTATATTACCCATCCCGAAGCGGCCTATTTCTCCACGGGGCCCATCGCCGCCGATCAGCTTGCCGTCTGGGCGGAACGCAAGGGTCTTACCCTGGAGGAAGCGCGGCGGCGTATTGGAACGCTGTAAAAGCGTCCGCTGCAAACCCGCTCCATCCAGAAATCCTTTACCCCAGTTCCCCCGCGGTTTCATAAATGGCCCCGAACACCTGGGGGATTTCCTCTTCCTCTATGGCGGCAAAGGTAACCCGCAGGTAGGTGTCCCCCAGGGCGATAGTCCCTATTCCCTTTTTCAGGAGAGCCTGTCTTAGTTCTTCGGCCATGCCCCGGCCCCGGGAATCCCCGCACCGGAAACTCATAAAATAGCCGGAATTAAAGGGCAGGGCCTCCAAAACCGGCGGGGCGGGATGTTCCTCCAAAAAGCGTTTCACCCTCCGGTAGCGGTTCCGGAGCAGATCAAAAAAAAGTTCCCGTTCTTTTGCCGTAGCGGGGTCTTTCATGGTTTTCAGGGTCAGGTACTGGGCGGGGGTGTTGGCGCAGGAAACGGAAGAACGGATCGCCCCCATCAGTTTTTTTTCCAGCGCCCCATAGGCAGCCCCGTCCAACCCCTTGGAACCAAAGCTGACAAAGGCGGATCTGAGGCCCCAGACATAGTCTTCTTTGGTGGGGCCGTCTACCTTTACTGCCAGAACCTTTTCGTGGAGGACCGCAAAACGGCTAAAGAGAGATTCCCGGATCGTGCCGGCCTCGTAAAAAAGGCCGAAGTAGGCGTCGTCGCAGATCACCAGCACGGACACGCCCCGGTCTGCCAAACGCGCCGCCATGCGAACCAGGGCGTCCGCCTCGGCCAGCGTGGGGGTATACCCCGAAGGGTTCTGGGGAAAATTAAGAATGATCCGCAGCCCTCCCCCGGAAGCGGCGGCTTCCGTTTCTTCCAGGGCCTTTTCAAAGGCGGCCAGGTTAAGGCCCCGCCCTTCCGGCGGATTGCCCCCCTGCCTTACGGGAACTCCTCCACCCTCCCCATGGGAGGAATCAAAGAGGGGTATCCCCTTTATCAGCGCCCCCCGGCGTTCCGTAAAAATAAGACTGTAGTTGTCCCAGGAGGGATCCCCCGCCAGAACGGTCTGGCCCTCGTCCAGGAACAGATCGGCCACGTATGAAATTCCCGCGGTAATCCCCGGCACAACCACGGGGAGGGAAAAATCATCCTCCCCCAAAGAAGGATTTTTTTGCAGGAGGCTTTCCTTCCAGGCCCGGCGAAAACCTTCCACCCCGGCGGTGGGGGCGTATACCACCGCTTCTTCCGGCTTGAGGCCGGAAACCTGCCGGGCCAGGGCGGAAAAGACCAGAGGTTTACCCTCCCTAAAGGCCATGCCCAGGGTGGCGTTGATCCGGGCGGTTTTTTTCGCCTCCGCGGCCTGGGCAATAATACCCCGGGGAAAAAAAAGGCGGCGGCCCAGGGAAGAAAGCAGGGACCCCGCCACACTTCCGTCCAGCAGGCCATTCAGTTCAACGGCAAGGGGATCCATAATAATGTAACCATAGCTTCGCTTTATACGTTTTGTCAAGGTGGATTTTGGAAAAATTCTTGACCAGTGGAACAAACAGGCCGGACCGGTTCACAATAAGGACGCCGATCTGCCCCCCCGGGCAGAAACCTCCGCATCCCGGCGGCGGCGGCTGCTCCGCAAAAGTCCCGACGGGATAATTGATCTCCACGGCCTTACCAGAGACCAGGCATGGAACGCCCTGGGCGTTTTTTTTAACGACGCAAAAATCCAGGGTCTGGAAAAACTTTTGGTTATCCACGGCAAAGGCAGCCACAGTCCCTCCGAAACGGGGGTCTTGACCCGGACAACCCGGGATTTTATAGAACGGTGCCCCTTTGCCGGAGAAAGCGGCCTCAGCGGTGCCGCCCAGGGCGGAAGCGGTTCAACCTGGGTGCTGTTAAAGGCCGCCCAAAAACCTCCGGAACGGCGTCCAGGTACGGACAAGCAAGGGAGGGCTTAGGCAGCCGTGGAACGTTACCGCTCCCGGTAGATGATCCGCCCCCGGTTAAGATCGTAGGGAGAAAGGGCGATGCGGACCCGGTCGCCAGGCACAATGCGGATATAGTGTTTACGCATTTTACCGGAAAGATGGGCAAGGATAAGGTGTCCATTCTGGTTGTCCAGTTCGATTCTAAACATTGTGTTGGGAAGGGCCTCTTTTACCACCCCCTCCACCTCTATCGCTTCTTCTTTAGCCACAAAACCTCCGTGGAAAATAGTCCCTGCGGGACCGGATTGACCGCCCCAAGACAAGGGTACCTGTAACGGGGAGGGCTGTCAACGGCCTGACACTTTTCGTAAACCTGACACTTTTTGTAAAATGGTACTATACTTTAAGTAGATTCTGCGGAATTTTCATTTTCCGCAAGGCGGTTTCTTATGAAAAAAATTCAAAAAACAACCATACAGGAGATAGCCGGCATGGCCGGAGTTTCAATTGCCACGGTTTCCAGGGTAATGAACCACAAGGGCAATGTCCGGGAAGATACCCGGCACAGGATCCTCACGGTACTGGAAAAAAACCACCTGAACCCTTCATCGGTTTTTTTAACCGATCAGGCCAGCAGAACCATCCTGATCTGCGCCGCGGAAATCGGCAATTCGGCGGTCCACAGGATCATCAGCGGCATCCAGAGTGCCGCCGGCCGCAGTAATTACCGGGTCTTTATCCTCCAGTCAAAGGAAACCCAGCTTGGTTTTGACGACTACCGGGAGGTGCTCCACAACCATACCTTTGCGGGAATCATCCTTATCGCCGCGGCGGGGGAACCGGAACTGCTGGAAACCATCACCCGTTCATGCCCCCTGGTGATATGTGCCGAATGCTGCGACACCGACGGCGTCTCTGTGGTCAACATCGACGACGCCGGCGCCGCCAGAAAGGCGGCGGATTACCTGGTTTCCTGCGGATGCAGAAAAATCGCCCTCATGAACAGTTCCGCCCGGTACAGTTGTACCCGCCGCCGGGAAGAAGGTTATACCGAAGCCCTGGAAAAAGCCGGGCTGGAGCGGAACGATGACTGGATTGTCCATATTTCCCAAACCAGCTACAATCTGGCCTTTTCCTATGGGACAAACCTGCTTTCCCTGCCGAACCGCCCCGACGGAATCCTGGCCGTTTCCGACGTGTACGCCATCGGCGCTATCCATGCGGCCAGACGGCTGGGGATCCGGGTGCCGGAGGATCTGTCCGTCATTGGTTTTGACAACATCTCCGTTTCCTCCATGGTGGACCCTCCCCTGACCACCCTGGATCAGCCCATGGGGCATATCGGCTGCCAGGCCTGCGAACTGCTCATTGAACGGATCCATAACCCCCTGGCGACACCTAAAAAGATCATCCTGGACGCGGAACTGATTGTCCGGGAATCCACCGGCGCCGCCGACGTAAACCGGAGCAAAACTTTGGCGGCGGTATGATCCCTTCCTACATTTTTTCATTCACCCTCTACGGAATCATCACCCCCTACCTGCCCATCATGGTCTCGAATTTGGGCTATAACCTCTTCCAGACAGGCATTCTACTGGGAATCTTTGAAGGCGCGGGTATAGCGGGGCCCTTTGTCTTCGGCTGCTGGGCCGACCGGGGCGGGAGCTACAGAAAACCCTTGGCTGCTTCCATCCTAATCCCCGCCCTGGCGGTGGTTCCCCTGGTTCTATTTGTCCATCCCCTGATCAGCGCCCTGCTCCTGGCGGTCTTTGCCTTTGCCTTCCGGTCAAATACCTCCCTGCTGGACGCGGTTACCACAATCAACCTGGGAGGCGCCGGGAATTACGGACATATCAGGGTTACCGGATCCATCAGCTTTATCCTGATGGTGCTGTTTCTCCAGTGGACCCCGGTGCTAAAACCTTCCACCGCGGAAAACATAGCCGCCTGGACCGTCATTACCTCCGCAGCGGCCCTTGTCCCGGTGCTGCTCCTCCCCGGAAGCATGACTGCCCCCGGTTCCCCGGGTCTGCGCCGGACACGCCGGAAGGGCGGTACAACCCCAGGGTTCCGGAAAAAATATGTTTCCGCCGCTTTTTTTACCGGTTTCGCGGTGATCTTTCTCTGCCGTCTGGCCATGACGGCGGTGTATACCTACTTTCCCCTGTACCTGACGGAAGAACTCCACTGGAACGTCGTGGGATTCATGTTTGCCCTGGCCTCGGCGGCGGAAGCCCCCTGTATGTTTATCTCGGGCCGGCTCCTGCGCCGCTTCAGCCCTCTTTTCCTCCTAAGCCTGTCGGCGGCGGGAATTACCATACGTCTTCTGGCCTGGGCCCTCTTTCCCTTCAAGGGCGTCATTATCGCCGCCCAACTGCTCCATTCCCTTTGTTTCGGCATCTACCATCCCGCGGCGGTCAACTTTATCGTTACCGCCTTTCCGCCGGAAAAAAGGGCCGTGGGCATGTCCCTCTACCTGGCCCTGGGTTCAGGGCTTCCATCTTTCGCCGGAAACATATTCGGCGGTTTCCTGGCCGAAGCCGCCGGATACAGGCCTCTCTTTGCCGTATACGCGGCCTTTACCGGCCTGGCCCTGGTTATGTACGGAACCCTGCGGCTATATACCGCCCGGAACGCACGGAATCCCTGAAAAGCCGCCGCGGTCCTTCAATCTTCTTGCCATACTTCCCTGCCCGCACTATACTTGAAAGGGATGTTCGACGACTGCATTATCATGGCGGGGGGTTCCGGGGTTAGATTGTGGCCGGCCAGCAGCAGCCGAAGGCCAAAACAGTTCCTCCCCATCCCCGGGGGGGAGGGCAGTTTTTTTGACGCCTCGGTGGAACGGGCCCTGGCGGCGGTAAACCGGCAGGGAAGGGTGATTATCATTGCCGGCTTTTCCCATACGGCCCGCATTGCCGCGGCCTGTGAAAAATACGCCCCGGAAGACCGGAGCCGGCTGGTGCTGATCCCCGAACCGGAAGCAAAAAACACCGCCCCGGCCATTGCCTGCGCGGTCCGTTTTATAGTCCTAAGCTCCGGCAAAGACCGGAATGTGCTGGTCCTTACCAGCGATCATATCATAGATCCCCTGGAGAGTTTCCTGGCGGACGCTGTTGCCGCCGCGGACGCCTCCGCCGGGGCGGACAGACTGACCGTCTTCGGGATCAGGCCCCGCGGCCCGGAAACGGGGTACGGCTACATTGAAGCGGAAAGCCCCCTTTCCGGGGCGGAAGAAAACCCGGGAATCTTTGCAGTCCGGGCTTTCCGGGAAAAACCGGGGCTGGAACAGGCGGAAACTTTTCTTAAGGCGGGAAATTTTTTCTGGAATTCCGGAATGTTTGCCTTTTCTTCCCGGTTTATCCTGGAAGAATTCCACCGCTGCGCCCCCGCCGTGATCCGGCCCTTCAACATACTCCGGCCGCCGGAGGAAGGTTCCTTCGGGACGGAGGGGAATCTGCGGGTCCTCCGGGACTGGGACCGTCTGGCGGAGGCCTACCGGGAAACTCCGGCTGTTTCCTTTGACTACGCCATCGCTGAACAATGTTCCCGGACGGTGATGGTAAGGGCCTGTTTTGGGTGGACCGACGTGGGAAGCTGGGACGAATACGCGGCGCTCATCAACAAGCACGGGCAAGAAACCGCCGAAACCTTCCGGTACAACGCCGCAAACTGTTTTGTGGATTCGGACATACCCGCTGCCCTCATAGGGGTGGAAGACCTGATCGTGGCGGTACGATCCGGAAAAAACGGAGAACCCGGGAGCGTACTGATTTCAAAAAAAGGCCAGTCCCAGCAGGTAAGGGCCATTGTGGACCTGATCCGGAAAAAGGGCCGCGGAGATCTGCTCTAAAGCGCCGCCGGTTCCACGCCCGGCCTTCCGTCCGGCGTTTCTCCGGCCCGTCCTATCCTATGACAAACCGTTTCTGGACGCTGCAGCCTCCCTCCCCTACATGATCAACCTGCTTGACCTTGAGCGTCATATTCTGGAGGGTTCCCTGCTGTTTAAGGACAATCAGATGCTTTCCCATGGCGGTATCCGAAACGGCGATATGGGTTAAAATCCAGTCCTTAAGGTAGTGTACAAAATTCAGGGGATTGTAGTCGTTGTCTCTGGAAAGCTGATCCACCGCCTTGAGCACTTCCCGGACAAAATCGGCATGCTCCTTCTTGTGGACCCCGTAAGCGGGATAACGCACCCGTTCCATGATCTTTTCCTCGGTGGAAAAATGATACCCCACATAATCAACGGCCCCCCGGATAACCCCCAGAAAGACTTCCTTGGAATATTCTTTGCTCTTCATGCAGCTCCGGTAGAGTTTATTGGTCAGGCTGATAAGCTCCTTATGCTGGGAATCAATGAGGGGGATCCCCACCGAATAAGAATTCTTCCAGACGACCACCTCGTTGGACGACGTTGCCTTTCCCGAAGCCACTTTTACGACCATGCCTGCATTCCTCCCTGCGGCGTAACAACAGTTTTAGCGGAAACTATCCGGCAGCCAGAGGGGCTGCCGGATACATTCAATATAGCACAATTTTCCGGTATATGCTATAGTCCAAAAGGATGATGCCGTTTTTCGGCCAAAAATTACGGAAACAGGGGTTTTATTATGGTGATTTTAACGTTGAACTGCGGATCTTCCTCCGCCAAATACCAGGTTTACGACTGGGAGACCAGGGATGTGCTGGCCGTGGGGCTGGTGGAAAAGGTTACCGTGGGGGGATCCTTCATCAACCATAAGGTAAAGGGAAAAGAAGAGATTACGATCAACCACGACTGTCCCACCCACCTGGAAGCGGTGGACCTAATCATCAAAACCCTAACGGACAGGGAAAAAGGCTGTATTGCCGATATGCCGGTCATCGGCGCGGTGGGACACCGGGTAACCCACGGCGGCGACAGGTTTACCAAATCGGTTATTGTCAACGATGCGGCCATGGCGGCTTTTAACGACATGAAGGACATGAGCCCCCTCCACAATCCTGCCCAGATCCTGGGGCTCCAGGCAGCCAAGAAGGTACTGCCCGGAGTTCCCCACTGCGCCGTCATGGACACCGCATGGCACCAGACCATGCCCCCCGAATCCTACCTCTACGCCGTTCCCTATGAATGGTACGAAAAATATTCGGTCCGCCGTTACGGTTTTCACGGGACAAGTTTTCTCTATACCGCCAAACGGGCGGCGGTTCTTTTGGGCAAGGATCCCTTCAAAACGAACCTTATCATCTGCCATTTGGGAAACGGTTCTTCTATTAACGCCGTTAAAGACGGCTGTTCCTTCGATACGTCCATGGGCATTACCCCCCTGGAGGGACTTGTGATGGGAACCCGTTCCGGCGATGTGGATCCCGCCCTGCCCTTCTACGTAATGCGAAAAACCGGCATGAGCGCCGCCGATGCGGAAAACGCCCTGAACAAAAAAAGCGGCCTCCTGGGGATCACCGGCAAATATACGGATCGCCGGGACATCCAGAAGGCAAAACTGGAGGGCGACAAAACGGCCCTCCTGGCCCAGGATATGGAGGCCCACCGGGTTAAAAAGTATATCGGCGGGTATCTGGCGGCCCTGGGCCGGGCGGATGCTCTGGTCTTTACCGCCGGGGTCGGAGAATTTGCCTTCTTTATGAGGGAAAAGATCCTTGCGGGCCTTGAGGGGCTGGGCATTGTATACGACCCCGGAAAAAACGCCATGTCCCACACCCGGAACGCCGAAACGATTATCAGTAAACCGGAATCAAAGATCCCCGTTTATATCATTCCCACCGATGAAGAGCTGGTGATGACCGAAGACGCCCATGCCCTGATGGCGGGAACCTACGACATCCACACCAGCTTTAGCTACTCCTTCCAGAGCAGGGGTTATATCAACAAGGGCCGGTCGGAAAGCCTCCAGGGGGAACTGGCCAAAAACCCCGGCCTTAGGGAGATCATCGCCCTTCCAAAGTAATGGCCGGAATTGATCTCCTCTGTATTGGGAATGTGATGGTGGATGTGTTTGCCGAGGCCGCTGGAGACTTCTGTAAACGCTTTGGTTTTACCGCCCCGGTTCAGCACGTTTCGCCGGAACTGGCCGGCATGGCTCTTCGTCTGCTCCCCAAAACGGTATACTCCTCAGGCGGCGGCGCAGCCAATACCGCCAAAACCGCCGCCCGGCTGGGGCTTAAAACCGCCTTTGCCGGATGCGCCGGAAGAGCAGGAAATATTTCCGCTCCCGCCGGGCCCTGTGTTTCCGGCGGCGGCGGCGGGATGGACGGCCTGGGGCGGATCTTCCGGCGGGAACTGGAAGAGGCCGGGGTGGAAACCTTTCTTTGTACCTTGGGCAAAACCGGATGCTGCCTGATCCTAAAAAACCCGGAGGAAGATCCCGGGATCCGCATCGCCGCCGCGCCGGGATCTCCCCTGGATCCCGCCTCCGTTCCGGAGGACCTCTTTCGGAAGGCGCGGTTCTTCATGCTGGACGGCTATATGCTGGGCCGCCAGGACCTGAGGCCCTTCATCGAAAAAGCCCGCAGCCTTTCTTTGCAAAAATATTTTGCCTTGGACGCCGGATCGGCGGCGGTGGTTAACGGCAGGGCCGGGGACATTGCGGCGTTACTGCGGGATTACGGGCTTATCCTCTTTATGAACAGGGAAGAGGCCGCCGCCCTCCGCCGGCGCCTGGAAGCGCCGGAACCTTCCGGAAGCAGCAAAGGGCTCTTCCGCTTTTTGCAAAAACTCTGCGCCTCTCCCTCCGGTCCGGTGATTGTACTGAAGCTGGCCGGGCGGGGTGCGGCGGTTTGTACCCGGGACGGCGTTTATACGGCGGAAACAAGGGCCCTCAAGATTGAGGACAGTACCGGCGCAGGGGACGCCTTTGCAGCGGGTTTCTTAAGCGCTCTGTTCCGGTACGGCGGCTTGTGGGGCGAAGGCCGCCCGGGCCCTGAAACTTGGGAATCCTGCGCCCGGGCGGGAAACGCCGCCGCCGCCCTGATCCTGAGCGGACCGGAGAAGGGGAACCAGCCTAGGCCTTAAGCAGGGCCGCCCCGGCAAGATCCTCTGCCGCCGTTTCCCCCGCAAGTTTTTCTACCAGGGCCAGGGCAAATTCCGCCGCCGTTCCGGGGCCCTGACCCGTAACCAGGTTTCCGTCCGCCACCGTCCGTTCCGCCGTCCACAGTCCCTCCCGGACATCCTTTTCCATCCCGGGATAACAGGTAAACCGCTTTCCCTTAAGAATGCCCAAGGGCGCCAAAAATACCGCCGGGGAAGCGCAGATGGCGGCAATGATTTTTCCCGCCGCAGCCATCTCCTTGAAGAATGTTCCCGCCAAAGTACAGGCGGCCAGGTTCGACGCGCCGGGCATGCCGCCGGGGACCAGCGCACAGTCCCAGAAAGCGGCCTTTAATTTTCCCGCCCGTTCCAGATCCGCCAGCAGAAGGTCCGCTGCTAGGGAAATGCCGTGGGCGCCCTTAACCGTTTTCCCCTCCCCCGCCGATGCGGAGATTACTTCAATCCCCGCCCGGCGCAGATAATCCAGAGGGGTTACCGCTTCCACCTCTTCAAAGCCTTCGGCCAAAAAAACCAGCGTCCTTTTTTCCATTGGGTCCTCCTTAACAGTTCCTGAATTTCAGTATAAGAAAATATTGAACAATCCGCCAGATATATCCTATACTGATTCTGTGAATCAGGTGTTGATTATTGACGAGACCCCGCTTCTGCGGGAATATCTAAGGTTCAAACTTACGGAGAATGAAGTAGAGGTAACCATAGCGGCCAGCAGCATGGAAGGGCTCATTAAAATCAGAAACATCCGTCCGGATTTGGTGATCATGGATTACCACCTGAGCAGCAGCATCCACGGGGGCTGCATGGAAGTATTAAAGCAAAAAAAAGCCGGGGCCACCACCGCCCAGATACCTGTTATTATCGTAGCCCAGCAGCTCGATCAAAAAAAAATCCTCGATCTGGTTCAGTACAATGTAAAAAAGGTTTTTACCAAACCGATAAAAATGGATGTTCTTTTCCGTACCATTGAGGAAATTCTGGGCGCTTCCTTTGACATCGACGACAGCCCGGGCATCGTGGAGGCCCATGTCAACGATGATATTATTTTTATCGAACTGTCCCAGGGGCTTAACCGGGACAAGCTGGACCTTTTAAGCTTTAAAATTACCGAACTTATCGAACTTTACCGGATCAGGGTACCCAAGATCATCGTTATGTTCAGCGCCGTTTCCCTGTCCCATGCGGACGGCCCCAATCTGCAGAAACTCCTTAACATCGTTCTGCGTTCCTCAAGAGCCCGGCAGAGCAATATCAGAATTCTTACAAAAGAAGAATTTGTCAAAATCTTTATCAGGGCCCAAAAGGAATTTGAACATATTGAAGTGGCGGGCAGCCTGTCCCAGGCCCTGGACGGCCTTCTTACGGATACGGCGGACCCGGGAGAAGACCAGGCGCTCATCGGCGCCAAGGTGCTTACGGCGGATACCGGCGCCATGGAATCCATGCAGCTCCGTTTTGACGGTGAAACCCGGGGCGGCGCGGGCAGTTACAACCCGGAAGACATAAAAGAAATTCTTAAGGATATGCACCTCGCGGCGGTGGACGACGATCCGGTTATTCTGGAGCTTATTCAAAATACCTTCAGCAGCTTTAATGTCCGATTCAACCTTTACCAGGACGGGGCGGAATTTATTTCCGCCCTGGACAGGGAACAGTTTGATTTTATTTTTTTGGATTTGATGATGCCCAAGGCGGACGGCTTCGCGGTGCTCCGGGAACTGCGGGACAAAAATATCCATATTCCCGTGGTGATCCTTTCCGCGATAAGCCAGCGGGAGACGGTGATCCGCGCTTTTCAGATGGGAACAAAGAGTTATCTGGTAAAGCCCATCAAACCGGCGGATATTTTCAAAAAAACGATGGAAATTCTCAGGGTAAACGTTTAGATGGGAACGGAGCCGCTTAAAAGTACGTATTACCGGTTTTTCACCGAATCGGGATCGGCTATGGCCATCGCGGACAAAAATGGAATTCTGGTGGCCAGCAACAGCCGCTTTAATGAGCTTATCGGTTCCCTTTCGGGGATCCTGCCGGACATTACCAGCGACAGCGCCCGGCTGGGTTCATCCTTTGGCTTTCTTCCCATCCATGACGCGGTTCGTTTTTCCAACCTCCTTTCCGGAATCGCCAACGGCGAGACGGTCAGGATGGACTTTAAAACTCCCTACCACGATAAAAGCAGCAATGTC
This sequence comes from Treponema sp., assembly GCA_031280125.1. GTDB lineage: Bacteria > Spirochaetota > Spirochaetia > Treponematales > Breznakiellaceae > JAITHE01. The sequence goes on along the minus strand of JAITHE010000011.1, from coordinate 2,736 downwards.
CACTGGTTCAAAATCCATGCCTGGAAAATGAGCGCCGATCCCAGGGTAGATCTTTCAGGCCGGGGGCCCTTTATCGGATTTATCCTTAACGATGAAACGGGGGAACGGGAGGCGGAAGAAAAACTCCACGAAGACATGCGGATCGCAGAAAAAGCCATGGAAGCCAAGAGCCGGTTTTTGGCCACCATGAGCCACGAAATACGCACCCCTATCCAGACGATCACCGGCATGACGGAACTGCTGGAAGAAACAAGCCTTAACGGCGAACAGTACGAGTATACGCGGCAGATAAAATCTTCCGCGGAGCTGCTTCTTGCCCTGGTCAACGATATTCTGGACTATTCAAAAATTGAAGCGGGAAAGATGGAACTGGAACGGACCGCCTTTTCTCCCGGAGGGGCCACTGAAGAGGCGGCGGACATGCTTTCCACGGAAATCCGCAAAAAGAGCCTGGCCTTTTATCTGGATATTCCCGAAGAAACCCGGACGGAGGTACTGGGGGATCCAAAGCGCTTCCGTCAGGTACTGATCAACCTGATCTCAAACGCCGTAAAATTTACCGCCCGGGGAGGGGTCCGGGTATCCTTATCCGTAAGCCCCGGGGCGGACTTTAAAAACAAAACCCTCACCGTAACGGTGGCGGATACGGGAATTGGAATTACCAAAGAAGCCAGGGAACGGCTTTTCACTACCTTTATGCAGGCCGATTCATCCCATACCCGGCGTTTTGGCGGTACCGGGCTGGGACTGGCGATTTCCAGAAACCTGGTGGAACTGATGGGGGGAACCATCGAAATGTTCCCCCATGAAGGGGGCGGATCGGTCTTTCGTTTTACCATCCCCATCGAACCGGCCCGGGAAACCGCCGGGGAGGCCGCCAAAACCGGGCCGGTGGAAACGGAGACCATACCCCCGGATTTTGTTGTCCCCCGGGAGGCCCAGAACATTCGTTGTGAAAATTCCCGGGTCCTCATCGTAGAGGATCATCCGGTTAATCAACAGCTCTTTTCCCTGATCATGGAAAAGATCGGCATTGGAACCCTCTGCGCCGGGGACGGACTGGAAGCCCTCGAAAAAGCCGGTTCCAATCCGGTGGATCTGGTTTTTATGGACATACAAATGCCCCGGATGAACGGCTATGAGGCGGCGGCGGAACTGCGGCGGCGGGGCTTCGATAAACCCCTGATCGCCGTAACCGCCGGAGCGGGGGCCGGCGAGCGGCAGCGCTGCCTGGACTGCGGTTTTAACGATATCCTCTTTAAGCCCTTCAAACGGCGGGATATTGAAGCCATGTACCGCAAGTGGGCCGGCATGACTGCCCCGGTCTTCCCGTCCGGGGAAACGGCGGCGGACGACGGAGCGCCGGCGGCGGTATTCAGCCGGGAGGAACTGCTGGATACCTTTATGGACAATGAAGCAAGGGTCAAACCCCTCCTCTCCCGGTTTATCCAACGAAGCGCCGAACAGATAGAATTCCTGTCCGGACTGGAACAAAAAGACTGGGAAGAGGGCCTCCGTATCGCCCATACAATCAAGGGCAGCGCCATGACCCTTTCGGGGATGGATCTGGGAAAGGCGGCGGCGGCCCTGGAAAAAGCCTGCCGGCAGGGGAACCCGGAGGCGATAGAGACGGGGCTTGCCGCCCTTCGGGAAAGTTTCAGCCGCTTTAAATCCAGAGCGGAGGAGTACCTGCGGCAATGACCCTTTCCTGTCTGCATACCCATACGATTTTTTGCGACGGCGCGGCGGATCCTGAAACCATGTGCCGGGCGGCCTTTGCAAAGGGCTTTGAATCCATTGGTTTTAGCTCCCACGCCCCCGCGGCCAGAAAGATCGGCTTTGAAACCGGCTGGCATCTTCCGGAAGAAAAACTCCCCCGGTACATTGAGGAGGTACTGGAAGCCCGGAAACGCTGGGAGGGACGGCTCAAGGTATACCTGGGCCTGGAGGTTGATCATATCCGGGGGATCTGCGGTCCCGCGGACAAGGACATCCAGGAACTGCCCCTGGACTATGTGATTGGGGCGGTACACTACGTGATTTCTCCCAAAAACGGAGAATTGTTCAGCGTCGACGGGCCGGAGAAAGAATTCGGCCCGGGCCTAAAGCTGCACTTTGACAACGACGGGGCCGCCCTGTGTGCCGCCTACTATGGCATGTACGCCTCCCTTATCCGGAACGGCGGATGCGATATCCTGGCCCACATGGATCTGATAAAAAAAAACAACCGGAGCTTTCGCTTTTTTTCTCCCGCCGATCCCGCCTACGGGACGCTTCTCCGGGAAACCGCCGATCTGGCCGCCGCCGCATCCGGTCCGGGCGGCCCCGCCAATGGCTCCGCCGCCGGCGCCCCGGAAGACCGCCGGCCAATTGTGGAGGTAAACACCGGCGGCCTTATCCGCGGCCGTACCGCCGACTGCTACCCCTCCCCGGAACTGCTGGGCCTCCTTTGGGAAAGGAACGTACCCTTGACAATAAACGCCGACGCCCACGCGCCGGAACACCTGGGAGGAGGATACGAAAGGGCCCGGCAGGATATGATCCGTGCCGGCTACAGCACCATGCTGCTCTTTGGGGGAAGAAAAAACGGGAGGGCCCTGTGGCGGGAAGAGCCCCTGTAATCAACAACCCCGCCCTAAAGGGACGGGGTATGTTGTTTTGGTAAGGTATATGTCTCAGGGTCCGTACCCTTAATAACGCCCTAAAGGGCGGGGTATGGACCCTTCGCATAACAAT
>JAITHE010000136.1 GCA_031280125.1 Treponema sp. | reverse complement strand
CCCGGCGGCGGCGCTTTTCCGGGGGGTCCGCAGCAGTTCCTTCCCCACCACCGGCGCCAGGGCTTCGATGTCCCGCATGAGTTTTTCAAACTGTTCCGGGTAGAGCGACTGGGGGCCGTCGGACAGGGCCTCGTCGGGCCGGGGGTGAACCTCCACGGTAAGGCCGTCGGCCCCGGCGGCCACAGCGGCCAAAGCGGCGGAGGCGACCTTGGCCCGGATTCCCACGGCGTGGCTCGGGTCCACGATCACCGGCAGGTGGGACAGGCCCTTGACCACGGGGATGGCGGAAATGTCCAGGGTATTGCGGGTATAGGTTTCAAAGGTGCGGATTCCCCGTTCGCAGAGCGCCACGTCCCTGGAGCCCGCCGCCAAAAGGTATTCCGCCGAAAGGAGCCATTCCTCGATGGTGGCCGAAGGGCCCCGCTTGAGCAGCACCGGCTTGCCCAGGGAACCGACTTTTTTAAGGAGCCCGAAATTTTGCATGTTCCGCGCGCCGATCTGGAACATATCCGTGAGGTCCTTCATGTCGATGGCCAGTTCCGGGGACACCACTTCGGTAACGATGGGCATCCCGCAGGCGTCGCCGGCTTCCTTCATGAATTCCAGGCCCCTCATGCCCAGGCCCTGGAAGGCGTAGGGGCTGCTCCGGGGTTTGTAGGCACCGCCCCGGAGGAGCACCGCCCCGGATTCCCGGACCCGCTCCGCCGTTTCGCGGATCTGTTCCCGGCTTTCCACCGCGCAGGGTCCGGCGATGATCGTAATCCGGGAGCCGCCGATTTTAACCGTCCCGGCGCCGGAGCCCACGGTGACAATGGAATCCTCCGCGCGGGTTTCCCGGGAGGCCAGTTCGTAGGGTTTGCTCGTGGCCGCCACCCGTTCCACTCCGGGCAGCAGGGCCAACTCCGAAATATCCGCCGGGCCCTTGCCGGAGGCGCCGATGATTTCATCGTCCCCGAACTGTTGATCCCGCAGGGTAAAACCCCGGTCTTTAAGGTAGCTCCGGACCAGTTCCCTGTCGCGGGGACTCGCGCCCCTGGAAAGCACCACAATCATGGAAGCCCACGATACAATGTTACGTCATCGCCGTCAAGCCTTGATTGGGTCACGTCCCTAATGAATCAAAAATTCCACGGTAACGCTTAGATCATCCTTGAGGGTTATGAGGGTCGTTCCCTGTCTGTCTAGATTTGCCGAACAGGGGCCGGTCTTGACGCCGTACACAAAATAAATGCCCTGGTATTGATAGTAAAGCATATTGTCGTGATCGTGTCCAAAAAGAAGATGGGTGGTACTGTCCATATCTTTCATCTTTTGAAACATCCCGGTATCCCTTGACGTTACGCAGGGGCTTTCCCTAATCCAGTCCGCGGCGAGGCCGGGATCGGAAGCCGCCAGCGCGTCCCTCGCGTTGTTTGTTTCCGGCAGGGGAATGTGAAAAACCGCCATGCTCGGTACGACCTGCGCCGGCGGCAAATAGGAGCCGTACTCCGCCGCGCTGATTCCCCGGACATACCATTCGTACCATTTGACCTGTTCCCCCGTAAAGTATTGCTGTTCGCTCGCGTCGTCCATGACGATGATGCTGTAGAGAATATGCCTTGAAGGATTGACAATGTTGACCCCGTAATTCCCCGTGCCGCCGATATTGACGGGACCCTGGCGAAACAGCGAGTACCGCCCCGAGGCGAAGACTTCCGCCACTACCATACGGCGGTTGTCGTTCTTTGTGTCAAAAAAGCCCCCTCCATCGTGGTTCCCCATGGCGATGATGTAGGGAATGTGGAAATTATCGAGAAAGGCGATGAGCCGCTGGGCCCACAGGGTGTTTACCAGGTTGGAGGCAATCACATTATCCCCGGTTAATATCAGCAGATCGGGGTTCACTTTCCCGATGTCTTCGCGGATCATGTTAAAGGTTTCTTCGACCGCGTTAAAGTCGTGCCCAAAATAGGACCCTATGTGGGTGTCCGCCAACTGCAAAATTTTAAAATCCCGCCCGTTCTCTTTGACCAACTCCCGGTAGTTTTCCCGGCGGAATGTATCCCCTTCGCTCCAGATTTCCGGCAGGACGATGTTGAGGCAGGAGAACAAAAAGCCCGCGAAAAAAATCCCCGCCGCCGCGAACACCGCAAACCGTTTCATCCCGCCTCCTAAAAGGCCGCGCCGATCCGCACGCCGACGATAAAGCCGGGGATCACCAGGGCCGACCAGTCGGTGATGGTAAAGGGCATGATAAACTGGTCGTCGCTGCTCGCGCGGGTTCCGATAAAGGGTTCCGCCACAAAACGGGATTTAAGGATGAATTTCCATCCGCACTCAAGGCCGAGGTTGAGCATCCAGCCTTTGTAATAGGGCGACCGGTACCACAAAAGGCCAAGCCGGCCGTTAACAAAAAAAATCCCCCATTCCGCCGGATAGAACCGTCCGTTAAGGCCCGCTTCCCAGACATGGAAGTCCATGCCGGACAAATCCAGGTACATGGTTCTGATATCAGCGGCCAGCGAAAAATGTCCGTTGAGCATCCGCTCATAGTTGAGTCCCAGGCCAAAACCGTCCACGTCAATTTTTGAAAAGTAGAGGGCGACGATTTCGGGATTCAGATCAAGGGTAACGCTGTTTTTGGGAATCTTTTTTTCCTGTCCGTAGAGCGGCGTCCCCAGGGCCAGGACAAGCGCCGTAACAAAAAAAAGCCCCCGGCCGGTCCCTCCCGGCGAAGTTATGTCTAGTATCATTATTGGTTTCTATAATGATAGTAATACTATCATTTGTCAATACGGTATTTTTTACCTTGCCGGAGAATACACCGTATATAGCGTTTTAATGCCAATATAACCACATATATAGCGCCGTCAATGGTGAATCAAATAAATATGTTTTTTTTCTTCATTATTTTTGTATATCACCATGTTATGTACACTGTCCCTTATGAAACGTGTTTTTAAACTGAATATATGCGTAATTCAAAAAAAGTCGATTCACAAAAACCGCCGGATTCCTTTTCTGAGCCCCAGAGCCCCGCGGGCAAAAATTTGCAGATCATCCGTAAAAAACGGGGCTTTACCCAAAAGGGGCTGGCCAAATATCTGGGCATGACCCGGGCGGCGGTTACCTCCTACGAAACCGGCAGGTCCCGCCTGACCGATACGGTGCTGGCGGCCTTTTGCGGGGCCCTGCAGGTTTCCGCCGACGAGATCCTCGGCCTTCAAAAAGAACCCGTCCCCGGCTTTAACCGGAAATGGATCAAGCGCCTTAAAATAGTAGAGGGGCTTCCTCCTTCAATCAAAAAACACATCCTCCGGGCCCTGGACGATTTGATCAAGGCCAACACCCGCTTGAGCATTTTTGATGATGAATAGCAGCCGCTCGATGAACAGCCGTTCAATGACATCGCCGATCCTTTTGTGTTAGGCTGAATCATGGACGATACCGCTGCATCCGCCGCATCCGCACCCGGCGGCCGTTCCCTCCTCCGTTCCGGCTCGGCCCTGTCGGTGTTGACCCTGGCTTCCCGGATCCTGGGGCTCCTGCGGGAAATGACCAAGGCCGCCCTCTTGGGAACCAGCGCCCTCTCCGACGCCTTTACCGTGGCCTTCATGAT
>JAITHE010000120.1 GCA_031280125.1 Treponema sp. | reverse complement strand
GGCTGGCGCGGTTACGCCGAAGACGCTATCGCTTATTATTGCAGTTGGTGGAAAGAATCTATCATCTTTGGTCTTGTGTGGGCTTTCTGGCACCTGCCGCTGTTTTTTATTCCCGGCACATACCATTTTATTATTTTACAGCAAAACCCTCTGTTCATGGTGAATTTCTTTGTGGCGATTATGCCCCTTGGCTTTATCGTAACATGGGTCTATGTAAAAAATAACCGAAGTATTTTTGCCAGCATTATATTTCATTTCTTTGTCAACCTGCTGCAGGAGAAAGTCGCCATGACCCAAATTACAAAGTGCGTGGAAACGCTTGTGTTATGTGCCGCTGCGGCCGTTGTTGTAATCACAAACAAAAAACTTTTTTTTGAAAAAGAGCATATCGGAAATTTGCTTAAGGGAGTGGAAAAATAGAATGTTGGATATTCGTGTAAAAAAAATAGCTTTGCTATTTTTTGCGACCTTATTTTTCAGCGTACATGTTTTTGCGGATGAAGAACCCGGTATTCATGGTATACCCATGACTTCTTACAGGTATCTCAATTTTGACGCCCAAACGGTACACATTCCGGGTATTGGTTTTGGCGTAACCGCGGGCGATTACGGAAACGGGTTTACCTCTATTCATAACAGTTTTTTTGGTATGGGACTGTATCAGCCGGTCATTTTTTCAGGCAGGCAAAAGGACGAGGTTTACCATCAAATTGATGTTTTGCTTGACGGCAGGATTGAAAGGCACCAATTTTTGGGCATATTTCGTTCCGCGTCGGATAAACCGGTGTCAGGCGGTTTGCATACGTTTCAGGCCGGGGCGGGATGGGGGTATGAAATTATCCGGAATTCGCATGTTTCATTTGTTGCCGGCTTTGTCGCGGCGGCGGGTGATTTTGGTTTTCCATCTCCGGTACTGCCATTGCTGCTTTTGCGGTTTGGAATTGATACAACATGGGTCAACGTACGTTTTGATTTTTTGACCGGCCCCAATTTGTCAATGATCATTGCTCCCGAAAAACGCCTGCGTTTTACCGCCGATTTGCATATGGATTATTATCGAGGGATTGAAGATTTGTTAGGCGATTGCACACTATGGTACAGATTTTTTGACAAGGACAGCGCCGCCGGTGATCGTGCCGGTCTTGGTATTGGAATAAAAAATAACGGTTTTTGTTTTGATTTGTCAGCGTCAAAAGACCGTAAATATGAACTGCAGTACAGCGCGGTTTTTGGGGTATTTGATATGAGCGTATTAAAAATAGAAGCCGGTTATATTTTTGACAGCCGTACTCTTGTAGATGAACAAAATGCCGGTTCACCAGGGAAAGGCTTTTACGTTGCTCTACAAGGCATGTGCCAATTTTAGAAGGAGAAGACGCTATGCGGGTCGCAAAGAAACATGACGTACGGCTGAACGAGATACTGGATGCCGCCGGGACGCTTTTTACGGAAAAGGGATACGAAAACACATCGGTGAACGACATCCTGGATAAAACGGGGATAAGCAAGGGCGCACTCTACCATTACTTCGATTCAAAGGAGGAGGTGATGGACGGCGTAATCAGGCGAACCGCGGCGTTTATCCGGGAACGCGCGGCCGCTATTGCGGGGGACAGCTCTCTTTCCGCACACGAAAAAATGAAGCGGGCCATCCTGGCGATAAATATTTCTGAAAATATTTCCGGCAGCAGCCACGGGAAACTAATAGATGAACTTCACAAAAGCGCCAACGCCCTCATGCACCAGAAAAGCATCGCCTTAACCATACAGACGATAGCTCCTGTTCTGACGGAAATTGTAGAGCAGGGCATCCGCGAAGGCATCTATAAAACTCCGTATCCGCTTGAAACAATGGAATTTCTTCTTGCCGCCGGTCAGTTCATTTTTGACGAAGGTATTTTTCAATGGAGTGAAGAAGAACTGCAAACACGGGTTTGCGCGTTTGTCCATATCATGGAACTATCCCTGGGAGCGCCGGCGGGCAGTTTCCATTTTTTGCTTGCCGGATCCCCGGCGCAAACAACTAAACCAAAGAAAATCAAAAAATAAACCTCCCCGCCGCAAGCGGCGGGGTATCTCGTAGGCGTTACATTGCTTACGAGGTTCGATCTGCAAGGAAATTATTTAACTGTGGGGTTTGTTACCATGCAATCTAAATCTAACATTTCGGGACCGCCGCAAGCGGCGGGGTATCAAACCCCACTGCGAATGAAAGAAAACGGAAAAAAACCCATCCGCCGGACCATATATGCCGCCGCCCGGGAAGACCCCGGGGCGGGTAAGGCGGGGTGCCCTCTTTGTTTATGGGGTTAAACATGCCATGTGTCCGGTAATTGTGAACAGGGGAACGTCCGGCGGTAGTTTTAGGAGGAACCCGGAGGGCCAATCACCGTACCCACAAAGGGCTTTCCTTCCAGGATAAGCCGCAGGTTGGCCAAATCCCGCCCGGCGGCGCAGATTACCCTGAGTCCCATCTTGGCGGCGTGGCGGCTTGCCACGGGATCAAAGGGCACATTTTTACCGGGGGTCCATTCGTCTCCTACCATGGCACGGAAATTTTCCCAGGAAATGGCGGAGACCGGTTGTGCACCGGGGTCTGTCCGGGGATCCCCCGTATAGACCTGGCTGATATTGGACAGGTTGATCACCGATGCGGCCTGGAAACGTTCCGCTAAAAGCACCGCATCGTAATCGGAAGAAAAACCCGGTTTCCAGCCCGCGGCCACCAGGATCCGGTTTACAAAGGGATCCACCCGGGCAGGATCGGTAATTACCGGCTGACTGCACCAGCCGGCCATGATCGCCTTTACCAGTTGAGCGTTAAGACGGGTCGCCATGATCCCTATCCAGTCGGCTTCTTCGTTTTTGAAAGCTGTCCCTATTTCCCGGTAGGCCCCCTGCCAGGCGCGGGCGGGACCGCCGCCCCCCACCACAAAAATAACACGCCGCTTTTCATCTTCTTCCAGCAGTTCGCCGATAAGGGAACGGAAATCCCTTAAAAAAGGAACGTCCACCTCCCCGGGGGCCACAATGGACCCCCCCAGGGATATGACGGTAACCATCAGCGCCGGTCCTGAACGGAGGATGACGCCGTTGTTTTGGCCGCCGGTTTTGCTTCCCCCGGAGGGGCGGCTTTAGGGTTTTCGGAGGCCGGTTCCGCCGCCGGCGGTTCTTCTCCATAGCGGTACATGGTAAGGAGCATCTCGATCCGGGGGGTATCCGCCGCTGCGTCCGTTCCCAGGGGAAAAAACAGGATCGGCTCGCCAAAATCCATGGGAATGGAATGGGTGGCGGTCTTTATATCCACCCCCTTGTTGGGAAGGTTGAGCCAAATCTGGCTTTGAGCGACCAGCGCGTATTTTCCTTCCCGTATATAGGGGGTAAACTGGATCGATATGATGAGGTTTTCCCCCACCAGTTTGATGCTCACGGGCCGCCCCGGGATGGTTACCTTGGAATTATAGGCGTTCCATACTTCTTGGCTGTTTTCCGCTATTTTGGTGGTAATTTGCAGTACCATCGCCTTTTCCCGGAGGGCAGGCAGCTCGTCAAAAAGCGGTTCCTGGGCCGGAATAACCGGGAGGGAGGCAAAAAACAGGCACGCCAGAAGACCGTTGCGGGTTTTCATCTGGTATCCCGGGAGGGATCCGGGAGAACAGTCCTGGAATAGTCCGCCGCCCGGAGCATCTGGGGTTCGCCTGACCGCTTAAAGGTGGTGGCGGGGAGGCGGATAATTACCATGTCCGGGGAATCGCCGCCCTCCAGGTACTTAAAGAAGCTGGCCATGTCCGATACGGGGGTCATGTCCTCCACCTCCAGTCCGGCCAATTGGGAATCCGCCGGTTTTACCCGGGGCTGCCGGAAACCGGCCAGGATCGTCAAGGTAAAGACCAGGACCAGCGCAGCGGCCGCCGCCGCCGTTAACGGAATGGGCACGGAAATGGAACCGGTCCAAAAACTGCGCCGGCGCCGGCGGGGGAGGAAGCGGATTGTTTCCCAGATCTGTTCCATGGCCTTGCCCTCGGTTGCGCCGGGCCCTGTGCCGAGCCGTTCCCGGCAGATCCGGTAACCCTCCAAGACCGTCTGGCATTGGGGGCAAAACTCAAGGTGTTTTTCGAATTTTTCCTGCCAGGGGGATCCCAGTTCACCGTCAAAATAAACCGAAAGAATTTGCCGATCAGGACACATACTACCCCTCCCTTCCCATGGCGGGAATTTCCCGGGGAAGTTCCCGGGCCAGCAGAGCCGCAAGACGTTCCCGGGCCCTAAAGACCCTTACCTTTACATTTCCTTCACTTATCCCCAGGGCCCGCCCAATTTCCCTGTAATTCAATTCCCCATATTCCTTTAATATTAGTACGATACGCAAATTTTCAGGAAGCCGTTCAAGGGCTTCCAATACTTCTAGTTTTGTTTCCTTTCGAAGGAGCAGGTCTTCGCCGGTTTCACCGGTTCTTTGATCCTCCCGGAATGCCTTTTGGTACGCCCTCCGTTCCCGTTCCCTGCGTTTAGCATAGTTCAAGGCCGAATTTTTGACTACTCTGATAAGCCAGAACTTTGCCTCCTCGGGGTTGGGAAAGGACATTTCCTTTTCATGGTATCTGAAAAAAGCCTCCTGGCACAGATCTTCCGCCGCTTCTTCGTTTCCGGCTATACGGCAGGCAACCCGGAAAAGGATAGGCAAAACCGTGGTATACAAACGGCGAAAATCTTCCCCCGTTTCTGGCCGGAATCCCCGGCGGGTTTCTTCCTTCTCTTCCTGCGGGGCAATACCCTCCCCTATTTCCGAAAACAAATTGTTCCCCGATCGGTTACAAAGATTCTATCCGCCGCCACAGGGTACCGGTTTTACCGTCTTCCAGGATGATCCCCCGCTCCTTCAGCTCGCTGCGGATGGCGTCGGCCCGTTCATAATCCCCGGCGGCTTTTGCTTCCGCCCGCCGGACGATAAAGCCCTCGATTTCCGCCCTCAAGGCGGGATCCTCCTGATTCTGTTCCTGTCCTCCTTCTAGGGCGTTTTCCAGGCGCAGCCCCAAGATCCGGTCCATCTGTAAGACGGTCCAGAGGATCTCCGCCGGGGCCGCCGCATTGTCTTTAAGAAGCCCCCATAGTTCCGCCAAGGCCCGGGGGGTGGAAAGATCGTCATCCAGGGCCTCGTTAAAGGCGGAAAGCCGCCGGAGGGCGGGGGAAGAGGGCGCCGGTTCGGCGGGCTTAGCCCTCGACGCCAGGGAATGGATCCTGTCCGCAAGGGATTTCCGGGAATTTTTTGCCCCCTCCAGGCTCTCCCAGGAAAACTGAAGCTGGCTTCGGTAGTGGCCTCCGGTAAGAAAGTACCGGTAATCCAGGGGATCGTAACCCTGATCTGTCAGATCCTGGAGGGTAAGGAAGGAACCGGCGCTTTTGGACATCTTTTCCCGGTCCATAACCAGGAATTCATTGTGAACCCAGTAACGGACCCAGGGGTGTTTCCCCGTGGCGGCCTCACTCTGGGCTATCTCGTTGGTGTGGTGTACGGGTACATGGTCGATGCCCCCCGCATGGATGTCGAACTGTTCCCCCAGGTACTTTACGCTCATGGCGGAACACTCGATATGCCAGCCCGGATACCCCCTCCCCCAAGGGCTGTCCCACAGGAGAGCCTGGTTTTCAAACCTGCTTTTGGTAAACCAGAGAACAAAATCCCCGGGGTTTCGTTTGTTTTTGTCCAGATCCGTCCGGGCCCCCGCTTTCAGGTCTTCCAGGCGGAGCCGGGCCAGATCGCCGTAGCGGGGAAAACGGCCGATGTCAAAGTAGAGGTTTCCCCCGGCGGCATAGGTAAAGCCCGCTGCCTCGATTCTTTTGATAAGGCCGATCATATCGTCAATGTGTTCCGTGGCCCTGCAAACCGTTCCGGGACGGAGGATATTCATCCGGTCCGTGTCGTTAAAAAAAGCCCTGGTGTACAATTCGGCGATCTCCAGGACCGATTTGCCCCGCTCGGCGGCGCTTTTAACCATCTTATCTTCCCCGGAATCGCCGTCCCCGGAAAGATGGCCCACGTCGGTGATGTTCATCACATGGTTAACCCTGTAACCCCGTTCCCGAAGAACCCGGGTAAGGATGTCGTGGGTTACATAGGCCCGGAGGTTTCCAACGTGGGCATAGTTGTACACCGTAGGACCGCAGCCGTAAAAGCCCGCTTCCCCCTCTTTAAGGGGAATGAATTCTTCCATTGTACGGCCCAGTGTGTTATACAATCGCAGCGGCATGTTATACTTTAACCCATGTTCAATGTACTGGAATTCTGGAAAGATTTCAATTCCCGGAGGCAGGCGTTTGTCCAGAGGACTTCCCCGGGCGGGCCGGCCGCCCCTTTTACGGGAGACTTCCGGTTTAACGAGCCCATGGCGGAACATACCACCCTTAAAACGGGGGGTCCGGCGGATCTGTGGATCCGGCCCGCCCTGGAGGACTGGTCGGGACCCTGGGTTCCGGAATTCCTTGAAGCTGCCCGGCGGGCGGAAATTCCGGTATTTGTTCTGGGGGGCGGGGCAAACCTGGCCGTATCCTCCAGGGGGATCCGGGGGATTGTGCTGGATACCCTGGGCCACGCCGGGCTGGTGGAAGATCCTCCATCAGCCCGGGACGGATCGGGAGCCTCCCGCATACTCCGCTTCCGTTCGGGGACGGCCCTGGATTATGCCGCGGAAACCGCCGCCGCCCTGGGGCTTTCAGGGCTGGAATTTTTTGCCGGTATGCCCGGTTCCGCCGGGGGAGGGTTGTGGATGAATGCCCGCTGTTACGGACGGGAGGTAGCGGAGGCGGCGGTGGAGGCGGTGTTTCTGGACCGGGGGGGAGCGCGGACAGTGGTCCTGGACCGGAAAACATTCGGTTACAAGACAAGCCCTTTTCAGGGGATGGAGGGGATCATCCTCTCGGTTTCCTTTGCGCTGCACGAAAAAGATCCCGCCGGGATCCGGGAAGTGATGGAAACATACCGGAGGGACCGGGAGGCCAAGGGGCATTACCGGTTTCCCAGCGCCGGTTCGGTCTTCAAAAATAACCGGACCTTTGGTAAACCCGCGGGGAGGATCATCGACGAGCTGGGCCTTAGGGGGCTTTCCCGGGGAGACGCCCAGGTGGCCCCCTGGCACGGCAACATCATCATCAACCGGGGAAAAGCCCGGGGAGAAGATATCCGGGCCTTGGCGGAAGAGGTGCGGCGGCGGGTAAAGGACGCCCTGGAGATAGATCTGGAGCCGGAAATCCTCTTTGCCGGAGACTGGGCCGCAATTCCCGGAAAACCGGAAAATCCGCCGGCGCGTATTGCATTTTTGGGGTAAATTGTCTATACTAATCAAGCCGATATTGAAGTATGGAGATCTATGGCCAAATCCCTGGAATTAACCTTTATAAATTATAAAAAAGACTCCTACATCATTGTTGAGGGAAAACGCAACGCGGACCGGTTTTTTATTATACGCCAGGGCAATGTACGGATCTCCAAGGAAGTGGTGGTGGTGGAAGAAGAGCGGGGAAGCATTCTGGGCCCCGGCGACTTTTTCGGGGTAGTTTCCACCATGTCAAGCCATTCCCACATTGAAACCGCCCAGGCCTTGACCGACGTAAGCCTCATTTCGGTGATGAAGGAACAGTACGATCAGCTGATCCAGAATAATACTCCGGTGGCCATGAAGATCATCCTTGAATTTTCCAGGCGCATGCGCTACCTGGACGAAGCCTTAACCCGGCTGACGTTGAGCAGCAACGCCGAGGAGGATCCCTCCCATCTCTATAAGGTGGCCGAATACTATGCGAAACAGAGCCAGTACAATCAGGCCTACTATGCCTTGCACCAGTACATACAGTACTGTCCCAGGGGAACGAATGTAAACAAGGCCCGGGAATTGATGATGAAGATAGGCCCCTACGCCAAAGCGGTGAAGCCGGACCGCCAGGCCGATGTATTTAACAGGGTCTATTCCAAGGATTGTATGGTTTTTGCTGAAGGCGAACCGGGGGATGAACTTTTTATTATCCAGAAGGGTTTGGTTAAAATTGCCAAGATCGTTGCCAATAACGAGGTGCTTCTGGCGGTGCTCAAGCCGGGGGATATCTTTGGCGAAATGGCCCTGCTGGAATCTAAGCCCCGGGCCGCCTGCGCCATAGCCTACGAGGACTGTCAAGTAATGGCGGTAAACCGGGCAAATTTTGAGCAGATGGTCAGTACCCAGCCCCAGATTATAGCCCGGCTTACCACCCTTTTAGCGGAGCGGATCTGGTTTATCTATAAACAGCTGGCCAATACCCTTATCAGTGATCCTGTGGGGAAGATGTACGATTCCCTTATGATACATCTGGAAAGAAAAAGGATACCGGTAAGTACCGCTTCCTATACCTTTGATTTTGGACCAAAAGAACTGGTGAACATGGTGGGAATTGCCCAGGCCGAGTGGGGGATGGTGTTGCGAAAATTTATGGCAACCAACAAAGTACAGATCCTCAAGGACAAGGAAAAGGAAACACTCCATGCCATGGACATATCGGAACTTGCCAAAGAGGCCGATTTTTACCGGAAAAAAGAACGGGGGATCCGCCGCGCCGGCCTGCACGGATCCCTGCCCTAGGAAGCGGTAAAACCATGAAGCGGGCGGTTTTTTTTCTGGCGGCGGTTCTGTTCACGGCAGGTTCGGCCTTGTCCCAGGAGGCTCCTCCGGTGGAAACAGCGGTTCCTTCGGAACCCCGGTTTCCTTCGGAAACCTATGATGTTTTTATTCCTTCCCGGACAGGGCCGTCCGTAGTTCCCGGTTCCGAAGAACTCCCCCGGAGTTTTAGGCAGCTTAGCCTTGGGATGGGGCTTGACGAGCTTAAAACGGCCTTGGCCGCCGACGGGCTTTTTGCATTCCGGGGAGATCCGGATGTTTCCTTCCTCCCCGTAAAAGAAGAAAATCTGGTTGAAACTGCGGGCCTTTCTTTTATCCGGCGGGCCTTTTTTCAGCTTCGGGAGGGCAAGGTCTTTATCATGGCCTTTGCCATGGATCCCGGCAGGATCGATCATTATTCGGTCTTTACCTCGCTGGTTAAAAGATACGGAGAGCCTCTAAGCCTTAATCCCCGGGAAGTGGTTTGGGAAAACGAAAAAACCCGGATTTCCCTGGAACGGCCCCTGACGGTAAAGTACATAGACATGGAAGTTTTTAAGGCGATCATGGGGGAGGCGAAGGCTGAAGAGTCCTTAGAGCTTATTAGACGCCGGGGTTTTTTGGATGAACTGTAGGCCCTCCTTTTTTGCCCTTTTTTTGCTGGGAACATTTTTCTGTTTTTCCTGCGAAGCCCGTCCTCCAGCGGGACCCCAGGCCGGCCTTGAGGAACGGACGCTTACAATAGAAAAACGCGGCGGCGGTTCCGTGTCTCTAAAGGCGGAAATTGCCCGGACCGGAGAACAGCGTTCCAGAGGGCTGATGTTCCGGGCATCCCTGGAAGACGGCAGGGGAATGCTTTTTATCTTTGATCAGGACGAAGTTCTTTCGTTTTGGATGAAGGATACCCTGATCCCCCTTTCCATAGCTTTTATTACCTATGAGGGAAAGATCCTCGACATCCGGGATATGCGTCCCGGGGATCTCCGTTCGATCACCTCAAGCCGTTCTGTCCGTTATGCCCTGGAAGTGCCCCGGGGCTGGTTTGGCCGGGCGGGGATTGAAACAGGGGACAGGGTCGGCGGTTTCTAGCCGGGGGCGGTCTGCCACAGGGTAAGTTTGCCCCGGTCGGCGGTAAAACCCAGTGTCTTTAGTATCTCTGCGTAGGGGCTTTTTGCGGCCCCTTCTCCGTTAACGGTTTCCAGACTTATCTTCGTTACCGGGTGGCAGGCCCGTTTCCGGGGAACGGCCAAAAAGGCGAGGATCTCCGGCAGAGCGGGATCATCCGGAGGGAGGCCGATCTCCAGATCCTTTCCGCTCCTGGAAGAAACGGCCGCCAGGGTATCTCCCCGGAAGCAGATCCGGGAACCGGCGATCCTTGGGGGAAATCTCAATGGACGGTCCGGCGGAGTTTCCGGCGAGACCGCCGGTTCCAAACCGGCAATGTTCCACCCCGAAGGGCTGGCGGGATCCGCAGCGTTCATCCAGTATACCGGCGCTTTCGCCGTTTCCCCTGTTCCCATGCCGGCGAGGGTGCCGGCCCTTTCCAGTTCTTCGGCGATGAAAGGAGAAGCGAACTGGAGGGAAGGGATCCCGGCAAAGAAGCGGCCCGTTACCAGTTCCCCCGCCAGTTCCATGCCCCGCATGGCGGGAAGCAGGGCCGGCCAGGAAAAGAATCCTTCCGTTTCCAGCAGGGGCCGGCAAAGAATTCCCCAGCGGCGAAGGAGGAGCCGGACCCGGTCGCGGCGGAGTTCCTCCTCTTCCAGGGCGGAAAGTTCCGCCGGATCCCCCGGATCCTCCGTTGCCAGGGAATACCAGCGGCCCGGCAGGGGCGATCCTTCCCGCCAGCGTTCCCGCCAAGCCCGGGGAACCCGGGCGGCTCGAGGAACCCGTGTTCCTCGAGGAACTCCCCATTCCCGGTTTCCCCTCCGCTCCCCGGATCCGGGCACGGACGCTTCGTTTTCGGAAAAGCCCCGGCCTATGCCCCGGCGGATACTTTCCCAGGAATCGGAAGAAAGCCGTCCCCGCCAGACTTCTTCCCAGAGGAACAGAAGGAGCCGCCGGGTATCGGTGGTTTCATCAAAGTCCGCCAGGCGATCCCGGATTTCCCAGAAGGTCCTGAACCCTGCACAGAATGCCGCCAGTTCTCCGGCGGGCCCCGGCGGAGAACCGGCCTTTTCGGCGGACGGGAGTCCTGCCAGGTCCAGTTCTTCCGCCGGGCAAAGGGCGGCCCGTTCCCTTCCTGCGCCGAACCAAAGGATCCGCCCGGCTCTGAGCGCCTCCTCCAGTTTTTCACTCCGGTATTGGGGATCCCGGGCGGGGAGGAATTCGGTTTCCCAGAGTTTGACCGGGGCGGGGTAGTGGCTTAAGATTTCCAGAGGATCAAGTCCAGGGACGGCTTTCTGTATCCCGGCGGTTTCCCCTGGGATTAGGCCCTGACGCAAGGCCACAAAGGGTATAAGAAGCGGGGCAGGCCGTTCCTTGATGCGGGGCCGCCCCTGTTTCCGGTTAAGCCGAAAGAGGAGACCGGCATTTTCCCTGTCGCAGTAAAAGAGGTCCTTTTCTCCCTGGACACACAGATTCCGGATCAGGTCCCCGGTTTCAACCAGAGCCTCCAGGGCGTCTTCCGCCGCGGTCCGCCCGCAGCCGAAGACAGCGGCGATCCGTTCCGGCCTGACAGGCCCTTCGTAACGGAGCCATTCCCCAAGCCGGGCCAGGAAATTATCCCCCGTTTCTTCCGGCACGGTTTCCGCAGGGATGCCGGCGGGAATCATCAGGGGGAGAGAAGCGCCGGGGAGACGGATTTCCTGGATCCTTCCCCCCAGGAAGGGATCCCCGGCAAGGAGCTTTTTTGCTTCCGCGTTTTCCGGCAGAGCCTCCAGAAGGGTCCGCCATTCGTCCGCGGGAACGGCGATGCGGTCATGGACCCACTGGGCAAGGGCCAGGACTTCTTCCGGGGCGTAACCGGGAATTTCCCGCCTGAGCCGGGCGGTAAAGGCGGCGGCGGTTTCCGCTCCGATAGCCGGACGCCGGAAAGGATCTTCCAGGGCTTCCATGATTGGGTCGGACGGTCCGGCTCGGGCATTTCCGGCGGCGCCCAGGAGATCTTTCCGCTCGTCGTATTCGTACATGAAGGAGTTAGTTTCCTTCCAGGAAAGATCCCGGGCAAAGGGGGAGGGCAGGGCGGTTCTGACAAAGTGAAGCTTCACTTTACCGGAGGCAACGCCGCCCGCCAATTCCCTGAATCCTGCCATGTCGAAACGGTCCTCCAGGCAGGTCCGCCAGGCTTCGCCGGTTACCGGAAATTCTTCCAGCGCGGCGGTCCGGTCGTAAAGGCGCTTGGCCCGCTGGCGCATCACCCACAGGGGAATCCGCTTGCCAAAGCTTCCCCGGGGCAGAATCAGGGACCGTTCCGCCGCTTCCCGGAAGGCGGCCCCAAAGATGCCGGAGGTTTCAAGCCGCCGCCGGAGAAGGGCTTCGCCCCGGGAATTCAGATCCCGCAGAACGCCGAGGAGTAAAGGGCGGGGATCCTCCGGATCCTCCCCGGTTCGGGGAATATGAAGCAGTACTGCGTTGTCGTCGGGTACCGCTTCGATCCGAAGACCGGTTTTTTCTTCCAAAAGCGCCGAGAGGGCCAGGGCAAAGGGATAGTTCAGCGCCCCGCCCCGGAAAGTGTGGAACACTACCTGCAAAGCGTCCCGGCGGACCGCCGGGTTGTCGATGATTTCCACGGGGATGGTATGGTTATCTGGGAACCCCCCCAGAATTTCCCGTTCCCGGGCCAGGAGATCCGCCAGGGCTTCCGCGGCGTCATCGCTTAAGAGATCCCGGCGGGGCAGGAGAAAGACCGGCGGACCCTCCGGACCGTTTATTTTGCTGCAGGCGGCGAAAAAATCCAGGGTCCGGCGGCATAGTTCCGGACTGCGGAAAGGGGTGTCGGCTTTCCAGAAGGGCTGAAAATCCGCCGCTTCGTTGACAGGGTTTACCGTAACCGCCTCGTCCCCGATAAAGATAATTTTCCATGACCGGGCGCCGAAATCGAAGTTGTCCCCGATCCGCCGTTCCCAGACAAATTCTTCATCCAGATCGCCGATCTTCGTTCCATCCGGCAGCCGCATGGAATAGAGTCCCCGGCTGGGAATAACTCCCCCTGAGGTATAGAGAAGCCCTGCCGTTCCTCCGGCGGCGTAGAGAATGCCCGGAGAATCCGGTTTACCCTCCCAGTCCAGGTAGAGGCGGGTTTTAAGTTCCCCTATTCCCAGGCTTCCGGAAAGAGCGGCGATCACCCCGTCGAAGGAAGAACGGGCCAGGTCCCGGAAGACATAAAACCCCCGGATCCTTTGGTAGAGTTCGTCCGGGCTGTGGGGTTTTTCCAGGCAGAGGGTCAGGACAATTTGACAAAGGATGTCCAGGGGATTGCGGACAGGCTGGATCCGCTCGATCTCCCGGTCCGCCACGGCCTCCGCCAGGACCGTCCCCAGTACAAGTTCCGTGCCGTGGAAGGGGAACAGGACGCCCCGGCTCTCCTCTCCCACGCCGTGGCCGGAACGGCCTATACGCTGGAGGGTTTGGGCGGCGGAGGCGGGCGTTCCGGCGAGGATCACCTCTTTTACCGCGCCAATGTCAAGTCCCAGTTCCAGGGACGATGTGGCCACCACGCAGGGGACAAGGCCCCGGACAAGGCTTTGTTCCACCTCCCGGCGGACTTCTTTGGAAAGGGAACCGTGGTGGCAGAGGGCCGCCCGGTTTAGGCCCCGCTTTTCCGCTTCCCTGTTAAGAAGGAAGGCGATGCGTTCCGCCCTGCGCCGGGAACCGGTAAAGACGAGGATTGAACCGCCCTTTCCCAGCCGGTTCAAAATATGGTTAACCAGTACCGTATAACGGGGTCCGTAGCGGTCTCCGGTTCCATCCGGTTCCCCCTGGGGGAATTCGACCCGGAAGCTGATCTCTTTTTCCGCCGGGGGGCAAACGATATGATCCGTTCCGGTGAATTCCGCCGCCAGTTCCGGCGGGTTTACTGTGGCGGAAAGGGCAATCCGTTGAAGTCCCGGATGGACCGGCGTTTCCGCCCTGGCGGCGGGCGGGAAGCGGCTTCGGACAAGATCTTCCAGCCGGTCTACCTGGCATGACAGGAAAGCGCCCCGTTTGGTTCCCATGACGGCGTGAATTTCGTCCAGTACAAGGCAGCGGACCTCCGCCAGAGCTTCCCGTCCCCGGGGGTTGAGGAGGAGAATCGCCAGGCTTTCCGGGGTTACCGCCAATATCGAAGGAGGATGGAGGAGGAAGCGCCGCCGCTCCGCCTGAGGGGTGTCGCCTGAACGGGTTTCCACCCGGATACGGAAGAGAGGGCTCTCCCTGGGAACCGCCGCCAGTCCGGAGGCCGCCGGAATGGAGGAAGTCCCCGTTCCGGCGGCCTCCGGGGAAACGGCGGCCCGGCGTTTCAACGCCTCAATGGGCTCCAGAAGGTTGCGGCGGATGTCCTCGTTTAGAGCCTTGAGGGGCGACACATAGAGGACAGAAAGTTTTTCCGGATCCCAGGTTCCCTCTATAAAGCGGGAAAGGGCCGCCAGAAAGGCAGTGAGGGTTTTGCCGCTCCCCGTGGGAGCCAGAGCCAGAACGTTTTTTCCTTCGGCGATAAGGGGCCAAGCCGCTTTCTGAACCGCCGTGGGTTTTCCGTAGGTTTCGGTGAACCACCGGGCCGCAAGGGGATGAAAGGGCAGATCCGCCATTTTCTTTAGGAAACCTTAAAGCACCGCACCCGGCGCTGTCCGGTTTCCTGGAATTCCGGCTTTTCCCGGCGGCACCGTTCTTCCGTCCGGGGGCAGCGTTCGGCAAAGGCGCAGCCCTGGATTTCTTCCAGGGCGGTTTTCACTTCCCCTGGGATAGGGGTATGCCGGCGGCTCCCGGCAGAATCAAAGAGAAGCTGCGTATAGGGGTGGGCCGCGGTTTTGTAGAGATCCGCCGCCGGGGCCTCTTCCATCAATTCTCCCCGGTACATAACGCCGATGCGGTCGCAGAACCAGGAGGCTACCCGGAGATCGTGGGTAATAAAAAGAAAGGAAAGATTCCGGCGGCGGCGGATCTCCAGGAGAAGATTGAGGATCTGGGCTTGGATGGAAACGTCCAGGGCGGAGACGATTTCGTCGCAGATAAGCAGTTCCGGCTCCATAAAAAGGCCCCGGGCGATGGAGATACGCTGGCGCTGGCCGCCTGAAAACTCCCCGGGACGGCGCTCCAGATCTTCCGGAGAAAGACCCACCTCTCTAAGGATCGCCGCCGCCGCCCGCCATTCTTCCGCCCTGCGCCGCCGCCCGCGCCGGGCGGACCAGCGCCGTCCCGAAGTCAATATGTCGTAGACGCGCATCCGGGGATTCAATGACCGGGCGGGATCCTGGAATACATACTTGACCCTTTCCCTGTAGGCCGCCAGGTCCTTCCGTTTAAGGGCGGCGACATCCCTGTCTCGCCAGCGGATCTCACCGTCCGAAGGTTCGTACATTCTGACCAAAAGCCGGGCGGCGGTGGTTTTGCCGCAGCCCGATTCGCCTACCAAACCGTAGCTTTCGTCCTCGCCGATGTGGAAGGAAAGACCGTTTACAGCGTAGACGTACTTTCCCAAGGGGGCGAAGAAACCCGCTTCCAGGTTGAAACGCTTGCGGAGATCCCGCACCGCGATGAGGGGCGGCATGTCAGGTTTTGGCTTTCCATACTTTGGGAAGCGCCAGGAGAGCCGCGGCCAGGAGCGCCAAGGAAAGGGACAAGGTGATGGCGGCGCTGGCGGCAAAACCCAAGGGGATGGTGATTCCCGCCACAATGTAGCCGGCCACGCAGACCGCCGCCACGGTTAAGGCATAGGGGATCTGGGTGGCGACATGGTTAAGGTGATCACACTGCGCTCCAGTGGAAGAGAGGATCGTCGTATCCGATATGGGGGAACAGTGGTCGCCGAAGACGGAACCCGCCAGAACCGCCGACAGGGAAACCACCGATAATTCCGGCGCCACAATATCACAGATGCTGATGGCGATGGGGATGAGTATTCCGAATGTACCCCAGGCGGTGCCGGTGGAAAACGAAAGGGCTGCGGCGATGAAGAACATAATCGCCGGGATCAGCGCCACGGGCATGGAAGAGGCTGCCACCAGGGATGCCATATAGTCCCCCGTATTAAGGAGATCCCGGCAGATCCCGCTGATGGTCCAGGCCAGGGTCAGGATGATGATCGCCCCCGTCATGGATTTGATTCCGTTACCCAGGGAGGTAAAAAAATCTTTAAAGCTGATAAGGCCCCGGGGCACAAAGAGGAGGAAGGAAACCACAAGGGCGCCGAAGCCTCCCAGGGCCAGGGCATAGCCCGCGGAGGTGTCGCCGAAAGCGTCAAAGAGGTTTTTCCCTTCCCAAAAACCGCCGTACCAGAGCATGGCCAGGATGGAGAAAACAACCAGAAAAGCCACGGGGATGATCAGGTCCAAGACCCTTCCCTTGGGGGAAACGGCAAACTGGTCAAGTTCCCCGGACAAGCCGGAAAAACCGGAGGCCGGAACGTTTTCGCGGGGATCATCCCGGGCCGTCCCTTCGGTCTGCCGCTGGACGCGTTCCTGGGCCGCCGCCATGGGTCCATAGTCGCCGTTTTTACGGATGGCCAGCCAGATCACCATAAAGATGGTCAGTACCGCGTACAGGTTCATGGGTATGGAACCAGCAAAGGCCTGCATGCCCGTTACCCCCGTTTCGGTGGGGTAGTAAGAAATTACCGAAGCGGCCCAGGATGAAACCGGCGCGATGACGCAGATCGGCGCTGCGGTGGCGTCGATGAGGTAGGCAAGCTTTTCCCGGGAAATCCTTTGCTGGTCCGTGATGGGCCGCATCACCGTTCCCACCGTTAAACAGTTAAAGTAATCGTCAATGAAGATAAGAATGCCCAGAAAGGCGGTGAGGAGCCCTGCGCTTCGCCGGGACTTGATTTTTTGCGCCGCCCAGACG
The DNA here is from genome assembly GCA_031280125.1 of Treponema sp. GTDB lineage: Bacteria > Spirochaetota > Spirochaetia > Treponematales > Breznakiellaceae > JAITHE01. The sequence continues at coordinate 10,611 of JAITHE010000120.1, read as the reverse complement.
CCGTAGGAGGCGGAACCCCCGGCCCGGGTAACCGCCGCCACCAGCGCCCCCAGAAGGGCGAGAAAAACCACCATGGCGGCATTGTCCCCGTCCGCCAGTTTGCCGATCATCGTATCGATGGTAACGGTAAAGACCCCCGCTGCGCCAAGGCCCGTCAGAACGCTGTGGATCAACGCCCCCGACATAATCCCGATAATGAGGGAAAAGATCACCTCCTTGGTGATGAGGGAGAGGATAATCGCCGTCAAGGGCGGTACTATTGACCAAATACCCGCGTGGACAATGTTATTTTCCATGGTACCTCCGGATGAAACGGATTGAAACGAATCGAATTTACTATACCAGGGGAACCGTTTCCTGCCAATACGCAGGGCTGGTTATGTCCCGCCGGTTTCCGGCTTAAAACGCCGGACCGGTCAAGGGGTGTTTCCGGCTCCTTCCCCGGAAAGGAAGCACCGGATTTCCCCATCTTCCCGGATTTTTTGCAGGGGCGGTATCTTCCCTGTACATTCTTCCCGGGTAAAGGAACAACGGGGAGCAAAGGGACAGCCCGGATAGGCGCTGCCGGCTGCCGTATTTTTTAAGGAAACCTCCCGGTCCCTGCGGCTGAATTGGAGGGGATCCGCGGCCCTGCCGGGGATGGAGGCCAGGGGCCCCTCTCTGTGGTGGCTGCCGAAACGGGGGGAAGATGCCAACAGGGCCTTGGTGTAGGGGTGGCGGGACCGGGCCGTGATCCGGTCCGCCGGTCCCGTTTCCATCGCCATACCGCCGTACATGACGATGATCCGGTCCGCGATTTCCGCCACCAGATCGATGTCGTGGCTGATGAAAATAACCGAAAGATTCCGGTCTTGCCGCAGGTTTTTGAGGAGTCCCATGATCTGACGCTGGATTGTTACATCCAGGGCGGTGGTGGGCTCGTCGGCAATAAGGAGCCGGCAGTCCTGGGCCAGGGCAAGGGCGATGCCGACGCGCTGAAGCTGCCCCCCTGAAAGCTGGTGGGGAAAGCCTGAGAGCCTTTCACCGCCCCGGTCAAGTCCCGCCTCCGCCAGCAAGGCCGCCGCCTTTTCCGCCGCCGCCTTCCTGGAGATCCCCGGATCCCGGTTTCTGAACGTTTCCAGGAATACCCTTTCCATGTTCTGTAGGGGATCGTAGGAACGTCCCGGCTCCTGGAAGATAAAGCCAATTTCTTTTCCCCGGTATTGCCGCATCTCTTCCGTTCCCAGTTCCAGCAGTTCCCTGCCCCCATAGCGGATGGATCCTCCGGTCAGGGCATTTTTGGGAAGCAGCCCCGGTATGGCCAGGGTGGCGGCGCTCTTGCCGGAACCGCTTTCGCCCACAATGCCCAGGGTCTCCCCCTGGTTGAGGGTAAAGGAAAGGTTCCGCACCGCCTCCACAAAAACCGTTTCCCTGCCCCGGTGCAGGAAAAACTGCACCCGGAGCTCCCTTACCTCCAGCAGGGGCAAGGCGGGGCTTTCCCCCGCTGGAGGAGGAACCGGGGAGGATTCTCCGCTGTCTTCCGGCGGCGGCGCATCCGTATTTGTTTGCCCTCCGTTTTTCCCCGCGGGCAGGGGCTTTTCCGCATCCGCAGCCGGTCTTCCCCGTTTTCGGGTAAAGAATGTGCGAAACAGCCGGGGGGAGAAAACGGCGTGGTAGGGATCGTAATAATCCCGGAGGCAGTCCCCAAGGAAGTTAAAAGCCAGGGTGGCGGCCAGAAGAAACCACACCGGGTTAAGGAGCCAGGGATAGGCATTCAGGTTACTCAGGGTGCTAATGTCCCGCCGGATGAGGGAACCCCAGCTTACCGCCGGATCCACGATCCCCAGGCCAAGGTAGGACAGGGTCGTTTCGGTCATGATAAAACCGGGGACCGACAGGGCAACGCTGACGATGAGGAGGCTCGAGATTTGGGGGATGATATGGAAAAAGATGATCGCCGGGGCAGGAATCATCTCCAGCCGGGCGTTCTGAACGAAGTCTTCCCGCTTGACGGCGTGAACCATGCCGCGGATGGTTCTGGCCGATCCGGGCCAACCCACCAGGGAAAGGATGATCGTGATCATCATATAGGTCCGGCCCGAATCCATGTTGGCGGACAAAAGGGATCTGAGAAAGAGGATCAGGTAGAGACCGGGGATCAGCATAAAAAATTCGGAGATCCGCATGATGATCCAGTCGGGGACGCCCCCGGAATAGCCTGAAATACCGCCGAAGAAAAGGGCCAGGAGGAGGGAAACAGCGGCGGCGATAAAACCGATGGTAAGGGAAATACGGCTGCCGTAGACAATCCGCGAAAAGAGATCCCGCCCCAGGTGATCCGCCCCCAGCAGAAAAACCGGGTAACCCGCCGGATCTGCGTTTTTCCCGCTGTCCTGGTGTGGATCCCCGGCAGAAGGGGGCGCATTCCCCGGTGTGAACAGATGCAGATCCATGGGGATAAGGCCCCAGAGTTTATAGGGTTCGCCCCGGGCAAAAAGACGGACCGGGGCGTAGAGTCCCCGGATACGGGCGTATTTCCAGGTGATCGTATTGGTTACCCTGGCCTCCTGGGCCTGGAAACCCGGCGAAGCTCCCGCCAGGGAAAAACGGAGGTTTGGCGGATGGCAGGTCATGGAAGGAAAGGCCCTGCCGGGAGAGTATGGGGCGATAAACTCGGCGAAGATCATCATCACATATAAAATAACGATGAGGATGAGGGAAACCATGCCCAGCGGCCGGGCCTGCAGGTAACGGAGGAAGCGTTTCACCGGGCGTCCTTCCCGTAACGAATCCGGGGATCCACCAGTGCAAGGATGATGTCCGAAAGGACCATCCCCGCCAGAACCAGGGCGGAGATAAACATGATATTGGCCAGAACCAGGTTGATGTCTTCCTGCATCACCGCTTCATACATGAGCCGCCCGATCCCCGGGTAGGCAAAGATGATCTCCAGAATAAGGGAGCCCGAAAAGAGCCCTGCCAGCAGGTTGGCGCTGCCGGTGATGTAGGGGTTAAGGGTGTTTCTAAAGGCGTGGTGAAAGTAGATTCGCCATTTCCGGATCCCCCGGCTTCGCAGGCTTGTAATGTAGGGCTGGCCAAGCTGATCCAGCATGGTGGCCCGGATCATCCGCAGGGTGCCGCCTATCCCCCCCAGGAAAGAGGCAAGGAGGGGGAGAAAGATGTGGTAGGCGTAGGAAAAAACAAAATGTCCCGGATCCGATCCAAAAGGAAAGGGAGGGTAGGCGGTTACAGGGAAGAGCCCCGTAACGGATGCGAAGAGCTGAAGCAGGATCAGGAGGAGCATTCCCGGAAAGGCGTGGAGGGCCAGGGAAAAAAAACTTACCGCGAGATCCGCCCACGTACCCGCCTTGGCGGAAAAGTAAACCCCCAGGATAAAGGAAAAGGCCGTGATTAGCACCAGGGAAATGACGTTGAGGATAATCGAGTTGGGAAGCCGGGAAGCAATAAGAAAAGAGACCGGCGCCCGGGAGATGAGGCTCTGCCCCAGATCACCGTGGACAAAGACCCGGTTAAGCCAGGTAAAATACTGAACATAAAAGGGCTTGTCCAGCCCCAGGGCCCGGCGCTGGGATTCGAACTGTTCCGTGTTGAGTTCCCGGCTGGTCTGCATGGCGCCCCGGGTCTCACTGAAAAGCTGCCGCATCATCACCTGGTCTACGATATCCCCCGGGGCCAGTTCCATAAGGCCGAAGATCGCGAGCCCCAGGAGGAAAAGCGTCAGAACCATGGTGCAAAAGCGGCCTGTGATATAGGATGCCAAGGGCGCCCTGCGTTTGAAGGCGTAAAAGGGGGCAAGGACGGAGAGGAGGGGTTGTCCCCCCCCCCGGGGGGAACCGCTGCTCATTGCGCGAGGAAAACGCGGTTAAGCTCCGCGCCGTGGAGGTTGTCGAAGTACACGTTGGACAGATCCCAGCGGCGGCGGATGGCAAAAAAGCCCCGGCTTCGGAACAGGAAGATAACCGGGCACTGTTCCAGGATGATCCGCTGGTATTCATCCCAGATGACCCCGGCTTTTTCCCTATCTATGGTATAGCATCCCTCGTTGTAGAGGTAATCTATCTGCGCCTCCCAGTCTGTGGCGGGGGAACTCTGATTTGGGTACCACATGTGGAGGTTCCCCGACGAGGGCCAGACGTTGCTTCCCTGGGAAGGAAAAATGTTTGCCCCCGAAAGGCCGATGAGCGCCGAATCCCACTCAAAGGTGTTGAACAGGGCTTCCACCAGCTTTTGAAAATCCACCACCCGTATGTTGACTTTAATTCCAGCCTGGGAAAGCTCATCCATGATGATCGAGGCGATATCGTTGTTTACCGTACTTTCGGAACGGATCGTTAAATCGAATTCCACGGCCCTGTCTTCGGCGTCTACCAGGATCCCCCTCCGGGTTTTGAAACCCGCAGATTTAAGCAGCTCCATGGCCCGTTTGGGATTGTAGAGATAGGTATTGGTAATTTCCGGATTGTAGAAGAGATTGGGCTTGGGGAAAAAATCAAGCTTGGGTTCCGCCAAACCCCGGTATACCTGGGCGATGATCCGGTCCCGGTTAAGAAGGCAGCTCATGGCCTGGCGGAATTCTTTTTTTGTAAACCAGGAATATGTGGGGTTGTCCTTCCATAGAGGGTTCTGGTTAAAGGTCCAGAAGGGCGCCCCCAGGCTTCCTTCGGAATTAAAAACCGTATAATCCGGGTTTTCTTTGCCGGTCAGTTCGTCCAGATCCTCGGGCCGGGGACTGTAGGAATCGGTTTCACCGTTTTTGAAAAGCAGAAACCCGGTATTTTCTTCGGGGATGATGCGGACAATTTCTTCCTCGGTATAGGGGATCGAAAGGTCCGCCGAATCCTTTTCCCAGTAGCCGGGATTTCGCTTGAAGACCAGCCGCTGTCCTGCGGTATACTCCGTCAAAAACCATTTGCCCATGGAGGGGATTGTTTTGGGATCCGTGTTTATGCCATCCAGGTTCAGCACCGCCTCCACCCCTCCCCGGCGCTTGGCGGCCTCGTATACATGCCGGGGGCCGAACTGCATGTTGGTGGAGAGGACCGGTTCCGCCACAATCCGGGGAAAGTGAAATACAAAGCGGCGGCCGTCGATTTTTTCAATGTCCACGTGGGCTTCGCTGCCGTCTTCCATGGTTACAAACTGCTGGTAGTAGGCGGAACTTTGACATTCAGGGTCCCCGGAAATTTCGTTGTACCAGAAAACCACATCATCGCTGGTAACCTTTACCTTCCGGTCCGAATTGTAATAGCTCCAGTACAGATCGTCCCGGAGGGTATAGATAACGTCGAGCCTGCCCTCGGCCTCGTATATCTTGATTTCCGCAGCGGCGATACGGGGCTCCCATTCCCGGGTAAAGAGGTTGTAGTCGCTCAGGTAATCCGTCAGGGCGTTTACAATGGACCGGGTCTCGCTTTCCTTTTCGGCGATCAGGTGGTTAAAGCTTTTGGGCTCCCCGGGAATTATCGTAACCCAGCTTCCCCCTAGAACACCCGGCTTAAACTCCTCTCCCCGGTAGGGCCGGGTTGTGGTTTTTGCCAGCAGGGATGCCAGATCCTCCGTGGCGGAGGCGTTGTATTCTTCCAGGGATATTTCATCCCGGGAACAGGAAAGGGCAAAAAGGAGGAAGGCGGCCAGGATCGCAGGGCCCGCCGGACGGGGAAAAACCGTTTTACGCTGCGGATTATTCATGGAAAAGAGTATAGCCTGGTTTGGCAGGGATTTGAAGTACCCCTCCCGCCGGGCGGGCCCCGGTGGGGAACGGCCCGGCCTTCACCGCGGGGATCCGGCCCGGCTTTCATGGGAGGGGGGGGAGTGTTCCACCCGCCTAAAAACCCTTGACATTTTTTTGTTACCGCTATATAACTAAGTTAGTTAGTTAAAACTAATATTATAGCCGCGTTGGATTACGGCGGATTCACCGGAGTCCGGAGCGGCGGATAAAAGGATGGCGGATATGGAAGCAGGTATGCCCTTAAGTCTGACAAAACCGGGGGAAAAGGCCTCCGTTAACCGGATCGGCGGCGGGGACGGCGTTAAACGGCGGCTTGAAACATTGGGCTTTACCGCCGGGACCGAAGTCCGGGTTCTTTCCCGGCTGGCGGACAGCCTGATTGTGATGGTCAGGGATTCCCGCATTGCCCTGAGCGGAGAACTGGCCCGGCGGGTCATGGTATCGGTCGTGGCGTAATTGGATTTGACCGGAAACTGAAGTTTCTGGAAAACACTATTTTTTATAATTTTAAGGAGAGAATATGCAGACCTTGAAAGGGGTAAAAACCGGCCAAAATGTCAGGGTGGTTAAGCTCCATGGCTCGGGTCCCGTAAAACAGCGGATCATGGACATGGGGATCACCCGGAATGCAGAAATTACGGTACGCCGGACGGCGCCGCTGGGGGACCCCATTGAAGTGAGTGTCCGGGGCTATGAGCTTTCCCTGCGGAAGGAGGACATCGACATTATCGAAGTGGAATGATTGTTCCCGCCGCAAAGCGGCGGGAACAATCATTCTGCGGGGGCGTGGATTGTATGCGGGTTTACCGCCGGCATACATAGAATCTTTTGCGGGTAAGACCGCCCAAAGGGCGGGGAGTAAACCCGCTTGCGAATAAGGAGCAAGCCATGAAAATGAACATCGCGCTGGCGGGGAACCCCAACAGCGGAAAAACAACCCTGTTCAACGCGTTGACGGGATCCAATCAATTTGTGGGGAACTGGCCCGGGGTAACGGTGGAAAAAAAGGAAGGCCGTCTCCGGAATCATAAAGAGGTCAGGATCATCGATCTGCCGGGGATCTATTCCCTGTCGCCCTCTTCCCTGGAAGAAACCATTGCCCGGAACTTTTTGACCGGGGAAAAACCGGATGTGATCATCAACATCATCGACGGCACCAACCTGGAGCGGAATCTCTTCCTTACCACCCAGCTTTTGGAGATGGGAATTCCCGTTCTGGCGGCGGTGAACATGATCGACGCGGTGAACAAAGCGGGGGACAGCATTGACCTGGCCAAACTGGAAAAGACCCTGGGTTGTCCCGTAGCGGCCATCTCGGCCTTGAAGGGTACGGGGGTGGCCGAGGCTGCGGAACGGGCCCTTTTGCTCCAGGGAAAAGCCGCCGTTTCCCCCCTGGTTTTTTCTCCCGCACCGGCGGGGGAAACCGGGGATGCCCGGGAGGAACGGCTGACGGAAGAACGCTACGATTTTGCCGCCGCCGCCGTTTCCCGGTGCGTTAAAAAGAACCGCCGGAACAGGATGAGCCCTTCGGACCGGATCGACTCGGTGGTAACCAACCGGGCGCTGGCGCTGCCCATCTTTGCGGCGGTGATCTTCCTGATCTACTTTGTGTCGGTTACCACCGTGGGGACCTGGGTTACCGACTGGACCAACGACGGCCTCTTTGGGGAGGGCTGGCACCTCTTTGGCGGCGGGGCCTACGGGGAGGCCCTGGAGGCCTTCGAGGCGGGGGAGCTTGTGGAAGAACCCACGCCGGAGGGCTTCGGCCTCTGGGTGCCGGGGATTCCCGTGGTCATGGGCGGGTTATTGGAAGCCGCGGGCACCGCAGGATGGCTCCAGGGCCTGGTCCTGGACGGCATTATCGCCGGGGTGGGCGCGGTGCTGGGCTTTGTCCCCCAGATGCTGGTGCTCTTTTTCTTCCTCGCGGCCCTGGAAGCCTCAGGGTACATGGCCCGGATCGCCTTTATCCTGGACCGGATCTTCCGCCGCTTCGGGCTTTCGGGGAAGAGCTTCATCCCCATGCTCATCGGCACTGGCTGCGGCATCCCCGGGGTCATGGCCTCCCGGACCATCGAAAACGAGAAGGACCGCCGCCTCACGGTGATGACCACCACCTTCATGCCCTGCGGCGCAAAGCTGCCGGTGATCGCCATGATCTCCGGCGCGGTTTTGGGCGGGGCCTGGTGGGTGGCCCCCAGCGCGTACTTTCTTGGAATCTTTTCGGTGATCGTCTCCGGGGTGATCCTGAAAAAGACGCGGCCCTTCCAGGGGGACATTTCCCCCTTTGTGATGGAACTTCCCGCCTATCACCTGCCGGGGCTGGTGAATGTCCTGCGGAGCATGGGTGAGCGGGGCTGGTCCTTCATCAGAAAGGCCGGTTCCATCATCCTCCTTTCTTCGGTGGCGGTGTGGTTCCTCTCCAGCTTCGGCTTTACCGGGGAGGGCTTCGGCATGGTGGAGGACATGACCCAGGGGCTCCTGGCGGCCATCGGCTCCGCCATCGCCCCGGTTTTCGCGCCCCTGGGCTTTGGAACCTGGGACGCTGCGGTGGCGACGATCACAGGCCTGGTGGCCAAGGAGAACGTGGTGGGAACCATGGGGGTGCTCTACGGTTTCGCCGAGGTCGCCGAGGACGGGGTGGAGATGTGGGAGGCATTCGCCGCCAATTTTACCGCCCTGGGCGCCTACGCCTTCCTGGTGTTCAACCTCTACTGCCCGCCCTGCTTCGCGGCCATCGGGGCTATCAAGCGGGAAATGAACAACCCCCGGTGGACGGCCTTTGCCGTGGGCTACCAACTGCTCTACGGCTATGTGCTGGCCCTGATCATCTACCAACTGGGGAGCTTCTTCTCCGGCGGGGGTTTCGGCCCCGGTACGGTATGCGGCCTGGCGGCTCTGGGTCTGTTAGGGTGGCTCCTGTTCCGCAGTCCCGCGGGAAAGGCGGCTTTGCCCGCGGGAGCCCTAGGTTCCCCGGTATAAATGTAATGGAGGTTGTTTTTTATGGAATGGATTCGGATGAATACCGGAAACATCATCGTGGGGCTGATCGTATTTTTAGCCCTGGGCTTTACGGTTTTCCGGCTGATTAAAAACAGCCGCCAGGGAAAAACATCCTGCGGCTGCGGCGCTTGTTCCGGCTGCGGCGAGGATGGGAAAGACTAAACGCCGATGGCCGTAAGAATTTCCCCCTTGAGGGCGGCGAAACCGGGGCCGAGGGAAAAATCCCGGCTCCGGGGCCGGGGGGCCTTGACGTCAAACGCCGCGGTGATCCTGCCGGGCCTTCCCTCAAGGACATAGACCCGGTCGGACAGGATCACCGCCTCTTCCACGTCGTGGGTGATAAAGATCGCCGACAGCCGGTTTCCCAAGGGGGATTGTCCTCCGGCGGCGATCCCTTGAAACCAGTCCTGCATGGTCCGCCGGGTCAGGGCGTCCAGGGCGGAAAAGGGTTCGTCCAGGAGGATCACCGGGGTGGACCGGCCCTTCCCGTCCGGCGCGGCGGGGGGGGTCCCGTCCGATTGGAGACAGGTCCGCAGCAGGGCCGCCCTCTGGCGCATCCCCCCGGAAAGCTGCCGGGGGTATTTGTGTTCGTACCCGGCAAGGCCGAAGGGGGGGAAAAAGGAAGCGCCGTATTCCCGGGCTTCCCTTTTTTTGCCTCCCCGGACGAGGAGGGGGAGGATCACATTGTCCAGCACGGTGCGGTACTCCAGGAGGAGATCCTTCTGCATCATGTAGCTTACCCTGCCGGAAACCCCGGTGATGTCCTCGCCCCCCAGGACGATCCGCCCCCGGTCGGGCCGGTCCACCCCCGCCAGCACGTTAAAGAGGGTCGTCTTTCCCGTGCCGGAGGGTCCCACCAGGGAAACCAGGCCCCCTCCGGGGAGGTCCAGGTTCACCCCCTCAACCACCGGTTCACCCTCGTAGGTTTTAAGAATGTCCCGGCAGTAAAAGAGGGCGGCTCCGGCGTTTTCCGCTTTCCCGGCGTTTTTTCCGGCGGCTCCCCTAGGGGAGCGATGATTAAATCCAATGGGGGATTTAATCATCGCTTCTTACCCGTATTTGCGTAATGAAATGAGCAAATACAGAGGACAACGCTGATTAGCGTCACGTTAATCAGCGTTGTCCTAGGGGAGGTATTCATTGGTAAAGCCCCCCTCCCCGATGTCCGTTTCCAGAAGGCCCCGCTCGTACATCCAGCGGTAAAAGCCCTCCCAGCGCCGGGGATCGATTTCGCCCCACCGGGGGGCGTCTCCCTGGTAGCGGCCAGCCAGCCACTCCTGGCTTTGCCGGACGATTTCCCCGTCCAGTTCCGGCGCGTATTTAAGGAGGATCTCCGCCGCCTCCGGGGGGCTTTCGATGGCGAATTCATAGCCCCGGCTTATGGCCTTCATCGCTTTTCTGGCGGCCTGGGGGCGGGCGGCGGCCCACTCATTATTCACCACGAGGACCGGGGTATAAAAATCCAGCGCCGGGTTCACCGTCCCCAGATCAAGGTAGTCGATGTCCACCCCCTTTACCCCGGCGGCCACGCCATCCCAGGCATAGTAGATCCAGATGGAATCCACGTCGGTCTGGAGGGCGGAAAAGGCGTCGGTGGCGTAGTTGGGGATCATCGTTACCTTTTCAAAAACGCCGCCGTCGTTTTCCACGATGTCCCGGATCACCGCCTCGTAGAGGGGGGTCTCCCAAAAGGCAAAGCGCTTTCCCTGGAGGTCCGCGGGCCGCCTGATTCCGGCGCTTTTAAGGGACATGAGCCCCGACGTGTTGTGGCTGATGATCGCCCCCACGGCGGTAACCGGCAGGGGATCTTTGCGGGCGATGGCGGGCCCCAGGGTTTCCTGAAAGTCCACGGCAAATTCGGCCTTCCCCGAGGCCAGGAG
>JAITHE010000111.1 GCA_031280125.1 Treponema sp. | reverse complement strand
CCGCCGATGGTAACCGATCCCACCGAGCCGTCCCGGAGCCGCACGATCCCCGCCCGCTCGTAGAAGCTGGCGATGGTGGATTCCAGGTAGGCGGGGAAGGCTTCCTCCCCGGGGATTTCCTCCAGGCGCCCGGACATTTCTCGCATGGCCTGGGCCCAGCGGCTGGTGGAGTCCGCCAGGAGGAGAACGTGGAGCCCCATTTGCCGGTAGTACTCCGCCAGGGTTACCGCGGTGTAAACCGAGGCTTCCCGGGCCGCCACGGGCATGGAGGAGGTGTTACAAATGATGATGGTCCGTTCCATGAGGGAGCGGCCGGTTTTGGGGTCCGTGAGTTCCGGGAATTCCTTGAGGGTTTCCACCACCTCGCCGGCCCGCTCCCCGCAGGCGGCGATGATCACGATGTCCACGTCCGCGTGGCGGCTGGTGATCTGCTGGAGTACGGTCTTACCCGCCCCGAAGGGGCCGGGGATACAGTAGGTACCCCCCCGGGCCACGGGGAAGAAGGTGTCGATGAGCCTGACCCGGGTAACCATGGGGTCCTTGGGTTTAAGCCGTTCTTCGTAGCAGTTCACCGCCCGCTTTACGGGCCAACGGAAGGAAAGGCTCACCGGAACGGTGTTCCCCTTTTCGTCCTTGAGTTCGGCGATGGTGTCCCGGAGTTTGTAGGAACCGGCGCCCTTGATAGAGGCCACGGTGTAGGAACCGTAGAAGCCAAAGGGCACCATGATCCGGTGGGTAAAGGCCCCCTCGGGCACCGTACCCAGGGTGTCGGCCCGTTCCACCGTGTCCCCCGGCTTCACCACCGGGGTAAAATTCCAGGAACTACCCGATGAAAGGGGATCCAGGTAGATCCCCCGTTCCAGAAAGTTTCCCGCCGCCTCCACGAGCTTGGGGAGGGGGTTCTGGAGGCCGTCGTAGACCTGGCCCAAAAGACCGGGCCCCACTTCCACCGCCAGCATATCCCCGGAATATTCTACCGTGTCCCCCACGGCGATTCCCCTGGTGATCTCAAAGACCTGGAGCTGGCTGATGCCGCCCCGGATCCGGATCACCTCGCTCTTGAGCCGCTTATCGCCGACCTTGACGTAACCGACCTCGTTCATGGACACCGCGCCGTCAAAGCGGACGCTCACCATATTGCCGTTGACGGCTACCACCGTACCTTTCGTTCCAATCATTTAGGCTCTCCCGCGGGCTCGGCGCCCGACTGTACACGATCCAGAATGGAAGCGTACAATGATTTATATTCTAAAAATCCTTCTTCAACCTGAAAGGCCGCCCGCCTTTCAAGAAGGAGCAGCTTGAGCAGATAAGCGTAGATCGTATTGCGATCAAAGTAATTGATTCCCTGCAGATACTCGATGGCGTCCCACCGGGCCTTGTCCAGCACCAGTTCCGCCTCCAGGGGGGATTCCACCGCCACCGCCGCCTTAAGCGCCGCCGCCACCGCGTCTGCGGGGTGTATCGGCGGCTCCACCGGGGCGCCTCCCTCCCGCTTAAGCCGCTGGGCCCGGTAACGGGCCAGGTTGAGCCGCAGGGTCCGTTCCCATTCCCGCCAATGGTCAATAAAGCCGCAGCCCGAAGAGGGGGCGTTATCCGCATAGGCGGGACCTTCACCGTCCGGACCTTCTTTTTTACCGGCGGGATCCAGGCCGCACAATTCCAGCAGGACCGCATCGGAAGGGTTAAGCAGAGACTTCGCCAGATCCTTAAAGGCGGAAGAAGACATGGGCGGGGTCTGCCCGTAGATGAGATAGGGAAGCTGGGACGCTAGATAATAATAGGATCCCACTTCGTCATCTTCCTTTTACCGCATCTTTAAGGATCTCCGTTAAGCGGGGATTGAGGTATGCGGAAAGCAGTTCCGCCACCGATTCGGCGGAAAAATCGTAATAGGCGGATCCGTCTTTATTGGCGATGCGGAAACCGGCGCCCAGATTGCGGTCCGATTTCAATTCAACCCCTCCCTTGAGTTCACCGGCCAGCTTGGAACCGAACCAGGACTGGAGTTTTGCCGCATCCCCTTCAGAAAGGAGTACGTTAAATGCGGCGTCCCCGCCCTTGGAGGACCAAGCCTTAAGGATCTCCGGAAGGGCCGCCTTAAGAACATCTTCTCCATAGGCCGCTGTAGTTTCCCGGGAGATAATTCTATCCAGCAGGGTTTCAATTTCCGCCTTGAATGCCAGAACGAGGTTACGGGATGCCTGATCCAGGGCGGCCGCTCCGGCTTTTTCAAAGCGTTCCGCATCCGTCTTGGCCCGGGAAAGGATCTCCTCCGCTTCTTTTTTGGCGGCGTCGATGATGCCCCTGGCTTCCCCCTGGGCCTGGGATTTAAGCAGCGCCGCTTCTTCCGAAGCGGATTCAACCCCATCCCTTTTTATTTTATCAATGAGTTCCTGAAGATGGATGTCCATCATCGCCTCCTTTACCTTAAGTTCCATGCCGGGGACCGGAAAATAAAAACCCGGTTAAACCCAGTATAGACTAAGCGCCGGGTTTTGGCAAGGGGCGGAGCCAAAAAATCCCTTAAAACCCGGTATTTCCACCTTGCCGGGTTTTGGTACAGGCCCGCTCACCATTCCAGAGAAAAAACCGCCCTTTCGCTGTAGTTCCGGTCCGGGCCGAAGACCGCGCCGGGAAATTCCGGCCTGTTGGGGGAATCGGGAAAATGCTGGGTTTCCAGGCAGAAACCGGCGTTTTTCCGGTACACGGAACCGGTTTTGCCGGGGACGCCGTTGAGAAAATTCCCCGAATAAAACTGAACCCCCGGCTGGCTCGCGGCCAGGACGAGACGACGGCCGCTTTCCGGATCCCGTGCCTCAGCGCAGGGCCGCAGTACCGGGACGGCCTTTTCCCCTGTTCCGGCGCCGCCGTCCAGGACAAAACAATGGTCATAACCGGTTCCCATAGCCCCGGTATCGCCGCCGCAGGCCGCTTCGTAATCCCGGCCTATGGGCTTTGGCGTCCTGAAATCAAAGGGGGTTCCCCCTACGGGGACAAGTTTGCCCGTGGGGATAAGACCCTCCCCGGCTTCCACATAGGAAGAGGCGTATAGTTTCAGTTCGTGGGCAAGGATAGTCCCCTTCCCCTCCCCGGCCAGGTTAAAGTATACGTGGTTGGTCAAATTTACCGGGCAGGGGGCGTCCACCCGGGCCTCATAGGAGGCGCTTATTTCATTGTCCCCGTTAAGGCCGTAGGTAACGGCGGCACGAAGGTTTCCCGGATACCCCTCTTCCCCGGCGGGACTTTTCAGTTCAAACCGGACAAAAACCCCTTCTTTGTCCGTATAGGGATACCCTTTCCAGAGGCGCTTGTCAAATCCGCGTCTGCCTCCATGGAGGGTATTCTCTCCGTCGTTTTTGTGGAGGGCCCAGGTCTTGCCCCCCAGGGTAAAGGATGCATCCCCTATACGGTTGGCAAAACGCCCGATGGTGGCCCCGAAATAGGCGGGACAGTGAAAGTATCCCTCCAGGGAAGAAAAGCCAAGAACAAGATCCTCTCTGCCGGTTTTTCCCGGCGCAAAAAGGGAAGTCCAGGAGGCTCCAAAATCGGTAATCGACAGGCTCAGATCCCCCGCTTCCAGGGTATAAAGCCGAACTTTGCTTCCGTCCGAAAGGACGCCGAAATTTTTTCTGCTTATTTTCACGTTCCGCCTCCCATGGGTTCCACTGCCCCGAAGGGCGGGATCAGCCTATTGTAGCACAGAAAAATGACCTGTGGTATAGTTTTTTTATGGGGATCTTTGGCCGTCTGGGGAATTTGATACGGGGCTGTATCGATGAGGGGGATTCCTCCCTATTCCGCGGCGAAACCCGCCGGTATCCTGCAAGTTCCGATCCGGATGTACGGGCGGCCTACGAAGAGCTGGAGGCGTTTTTAAGGAATGAAGCCCCGCATAAGGGCCAGGCGGGTGGATGGAAGGCAGGATCCGGCGGGAATCCCCATCCCGTCCGGGAAAGGGAAAAAATCCCGGAAGAACTGCGGCCCGATTTTGCCGAACTGGAGGTCCCCTTTGGCTCTTCAGCCGCCCAATGCAAGGCCGCCTACAAGGAGCTCCTTAAAAAACATCATCCTGACCGCCATGGAAAACGTTCCGAGGATACGCTAAAGGCCACCGAAAAGAGCGCCCGAATCAACGCCGCCTGGGACCGGATAGAAAAGTGGCGGGAACACCGCCGGTCCGGCTAAAGGGGGGGATCCTCGTCCCATTCGGCGATCTTCCGGTGCAGGGTTTTCCGCGCCATGCCCAGAACCTCCGCAGTCCTGCTTTTGTTTCCCTTGAGGCGGCTTAAGGTTTCCTGGATGATAATCTTCTCCGATTCTTCCATGTTTATCCCCAGGGGAATCCGTATCCAGCTTTCATCACTGCCTTTTTTGATCGTCGGGGGAAGATCCGTCTCGGTGATAAGATTTCCTTTGCACATCACCACGGCGCTTTCCACGCAGTTCCGCAGTTCCCTTATATTGCCGGGCCATTCATAGCCGTATATGGCGGCCCGGGCCTTCTCGTCTACCCCCTCAACGTTCTTGCCGTTTTCCCGGGAAAATTCCCGCACAAAGGCGTCGATCAACAGGGGGATGTCGTCTTTTCGTTCCCGTAAGGGAGGAACCCTGATATTAATCACATTGAGGCGGAAGTACAGATCTTCCCGGAAGGCGCCTTTCTCCGTTTCCGCCTTGAGGTCTCTGTTGGTAGCGGCGATGATCCGCACATCGCTTTCTATGGTTTCTTCCCCCCCTACCCGCTCAAACTTTTTTTCCTGCAAAACCCGGAGCAGTTTTATCTGGATGTTTTGATCGATTTCACCGATTTCATCCAGGAAAAGGGTTCCTTCGTGGGCCAGCTCAAAACGGCCCCGCCGCCGGGACAGGGCGCCGGTAAAGGCTCCCTTTTCATGGCCAAAGAGTTCGCTTTCAATGAGGGTATCGGGAATAGCGGCGCAGTGTACCTTGACCAGGGGCTTGCCCTTGCGGGGAGAAAGTTCGTGGAGGGCGTCCGCCACCAGTTCCTTCCCCACGCCGGATTCACCGGTTACCAAAACGGAAGCCTTCGCCGGGGCCGCCCTGCTTATGGTGTCGAAGACCTGCCTCATGGCGGCGCTGGAACCGATCATGGTCCTGAACTGGTTTTTCTTTGCCAGTTCCTCCTCGAGGTTTTTATGCTTCAGGGACAATTCCTGGCCTGCCAGGGCCCGCTTTACCAGGATAGAAAGGTGATCCAGATGCACAGGCTTGGTTAAAAAATCGTAGGCGCCGTTTCGCATGGCCCGGACGGCGTTTTCCACCGTACCGTGACCGGTAAGGATGATCACCGGCAGACCCGGACATTCGGCTCCCACTTTTTTCTGGAGTTCCTCGCCGCCGATACCGGGCATACGGAGATCGGTGATCACCAGATCGATGTCGCCCTTTTCAAAACGCCGCCAGCCCTCACCGCCGTCTTCGGCGGTAACCACCTCATAGCCGTCCATTTCCAGGGCGGCGGCCAGACCCTCCCGGATATTTTTTTCGTCGTCCACAATCAAAAGCCGGAATTTCATGGTTCCTCCGCCGGCAAAAACCCGGTTCCAGAAAAGGGCTGGCCGGAAGCTCCGCCGGCCGCAAAGGCGCGGGCGTCTGTAAAGGCGGCGTTTTCCCCCGCCGGCAGGAGGCGCCGTTCCTTCTGGGGTATGGGCAGGGTGATGATAAAACAGGTTCCCTCCCCTTCCCTGGTGTCCACGGTTATTTCACCCTGGTGTTCCCGGATAATCTTGAACACCAGGGTAAGCCCAAGGCCGGATCCCTGCTCTTTGGTGGTAAAGTAGGGTTCAAAAATTTTCGAAAGGTTTTTTTCAGGAATCCCCGTTCCCGTATCGCAGACGCTGATCACCGCTTCATTATCCTTGCGTTTTGTGGTGATTGTTAAGGTTCCCCCGTTTTCCATGGCCGCCATGGCGTTCTGGACCAGGTTCAGCATGGCCTGTTTCATGATCCGTTCATCAAAATCAAGGAAGGGAAGATCCCCGTCGGGTTCAAAGACCGTTTTTACTCCGGCCCTGGTCAGCTCGTGGCCGGTAAATTCCAGAAGTTCCTTGAGGAAAACGTTAAAATCACCCCCCCGGAGATTAAGGGTCATGGGTCTCACCGCGAAGAGAAAATCCACCACAATACGGTTAAGCCGTTCTATTTCTTCGTTGATAACCTCCATGTATTTGTGGAACACCTGGAAATAGCCTGTGGGTCCCTTCTCGCCTGAAAAATTCGGATCCGGCCTGTCCTCCGGGTGGGATTTAAAGTAAAGCTCCTCATTTTTTGCAAAGGCCTTTTGCAGAAGCTGGATGTGGATAGAGATAGACCCCAGGGGGTTTTTTATTTCGTGGGCTACTCCCGCCGCCAGGGTAGTCAGGCTGGCAAGGTTTTCGATGCGCCTCATCCTGGATTCACTCTTCCGTTTTTCCGTAATATCGTCCACATAGATCAGGGAACCCTTAACCTGGTAATCCTTGACCAGGGGAAAAATATTGATCGAAAGGAGCCGGCCCGTTCCCGTGGTTCCGGTTTCAAATTCCCTGTCCCGGACCCGGTCGCCCGAAAGCAGGGCCTGCTCAAGAAAATCCGCCACCCGGTCGTCCCGGACCACAGTCCAGACCCGGAGGGGATCTTCGCCGCGCCGGGAAAGGGGCAGAAGCCGGTCCACGTGCTTATTGGCCAAAATCAGGTTATGCTCCGTATCGCAGACCAAAATTCCCTCCGCCAGGGAATCCAGAACGGTTTCAAGCCTGTCGATATCGGTGCACATGGAAAAGAGAAGCCCCTGTACCTGCTCGGGGGTCAGTTTACCGATTTTTTGCAGGGCCCGGGGTATTATCGGCCTCATGCACACATCCCCCTTTTCAGAGCCTCTAGAAGCCGTTCCAGCGCCAGGGGCGGAGCGATATTAAAGGAAGCCGTTTCCGTTACGGCCCGGCCAAGTTCCCTCCGCCACAGCTCCGCCCAGGCGCTTTTTGCAGGACTCCCCGGGCCCGAGCGCAGCCAGGCGGAAAGGAGGAGGCCGGTATTTTTAAGAAACTGCGAAAAAAGGCCGGGGGTTTCAAATCCTCCGGTATCCCGGATGATTTTTTCCACAACCCTTCCGGCATCCGCCGCAGGCCGTCCCATGCCTCCCTGTCCGGCGATGCGGGCGGTAAATGCGCCCAGATCCGTCAAAACCGGGGGGATATCCCGTCCCCGCCTCCGCAGTTCCCGGGCCGCCTCCGCCGCGGCGGAAGCGGCGAACCAGGAAGCCAGGGGGTAGAGGATTCCCCCTCCCATGGGAAGGAAGGAGGCCAGGTAGCTTTCAATGGTATGGAACTTCCCTTCCTCCAGATTTCCCCGGTCGCGAAAAATCCGGAGTATCACCTCTTCCTCGGCGGGGTTCTTCCGTTTCACAAAACGGTAATCCCTAAGCCGGGAAAGCATGGTAGGCAGGAGGCTCATGGGCCGGGAACTGGTTAATAGGATCGTAAGCCGGGGAGGGGGTTCTTCCAAAATTTTCAAGAGGGCGTTCTTGGCCCCTTCCTGCATGTGTTCGGCGTTTTCTATAATAAAACATTTGTGTTTTCCCAGAGGCGCCAGGCGGCTCCAATAGGCGGCCCGGCGTATCCGGGCTATGGGGACCAGTTCTCCCAGCCCTTCCGCCTCCAGCCTGGCCGCTTTTTTAAGAAGGCCCCCGCATATTGTCTCCAGTTCCCCGCCGTTGCGGCCGGCTCCATTTCCCGTCAGGGACTCAAAGTCTTCCAGATCCTCTTCCAGGGCATTTATGCAGGGGCGGATCTTTCCAAGCCGGGGATCTTCCTCCCACAGAACCGGATCAAAGCGGGCCAGCAGTTTCCTGAGGGACCGGATAAAAAGCATTCGCACCGCCCGCCCGCCTTCCCCGCCGCCGGAATTCCGGAGGAAGGCGGCGGCGGCGGCGGCGGCCTCTTCAAAAAAACGCCGCCGGCCCAGAAGGAGCAGATCCGGCGATACCAGGTTCCTGTGGCGGACACAGCTTGGGCAGGGACAGTTCCAGGTCCCCGCATTTCCGGCTTCGCAGGAAAGGACCCGGGCCAGTTCCAGCGCCGCCGTACCTTTGCCGCCATATTCGGGACCAGAAAACAGTATGGCCGGAGCCAGAGAATCCGAAAGAATATCGGCCCTGATCCTTTCGATCACCGGCTGGTGGAGAATATTTTCAAACACGAAAAACCCCTATGAGCGGCAAAAGAAGGGCGGCGAAGCGGCTTTCCCCCAGAATTCCTTCGGCATTGAAGAGGGGCTGAATCGTCAAAAAAAGGATCGAAATTGAAATAAGGGCAAGGGCCTCCGCCAGCCCCAGAATCAATCCCAGGGCCCTGTTGATCCTGTCCAGGTTAAGACGGCGGATAATATCCGTAACGATCCGTTCCAGAATTTTTCCCGCCGCAAAAACAAGGAAGAGGATCCCCAAAAAAGCTAAAACCTCCGGCAGCAGGGCCGTGCCCTGGAAGTAACGGTCCCGCAAAAAGGAAGCGCCGTTTTTAAAAAAGAAAACCGCCCCGATAAGACCCAAAGCAAGGGATGCGATGGAAAAAAATTCCCCCGTAAAACCCTTGAGAAACCCCCGCAGGGCAAGGAGGCCTAGAAGAATCAAAAAAACCATATCCGCTGCGGGAACGTTCACGGTTTTCCTCCGTTTTCATTCCGGTCCAGGGCATCCAGCAGGGCCCGGAGGATCAGTCCACCGCAGTCGGCCTCTCCTATCCGCCGGGAAGATGCCGCCATGGCCAGGCGGCGTTCCCCGTCTTCCGCCAGGGTCCGGACTGCACAAAGCAGTTCCGCCGCCCCGCGTCCACCCGGAGGCAGTACCAGGGCCGCTCCGGCCCGTTCAAAAAACCGGGCGTTTTCCAGCTGATCCCCCCGGGTCCCGGATCCCGCCAGGGGAACCAGGATCATGGGTTTTCCTGCGGCGGCACATTCCCAGATCGTGCCGGCGCCGCTTCTGCAAAGCACCAGTTCCGCCGCAGCAAGAACCCCGGGCAATTCCCTGTTAATGTAACAATAGGGCCTGTAACGGGGTGCGGCCGGAATGTCCCCGGAAGAAGGTCCGGTCTGGTGAATCACCAGGTACAGTTTCGTCAGCTCTTCCAGAGCCGCTTCCACTAAACGGTTCAGTTCCAGCGCTCCCTGGCTGCCGCCCAAAACCAGAAGTATCCGGTCCCCTTCCCCAGCCTCCAGAAAGATCCGGCCTTGACAGGGATTGGCGTTTTTAAACCCGGGACGTACCGGATTACCCAGGGCAAGAACCCTCTCCCTTATTCCGGGGGGGAAACGTTCCGCCGTTTCAGGGTATGCGGTGATTATCCGTCCCCGGCCCCGGGCGGCAAAACGAGTGTTAATCCGCGTGGCCAGTCCGGGGCTGTAATCCGATTCGTGGGTAAACACCGTTATCCCCAGGGAAAAGGCCGCGGCGCAGGGGGGGACGCTTACAAAGCCGCCCTTGGAAAAAAGGAGGGCGGGCCTTTCCCGCCGGAGGATCCTTCTGGCGGCAAAAAAACCCGCCAAAACCCGGAAGAGATCACTTGCATTTTTGGGGGAAAAATTACGGCGAAGTTTTCCCGCGGGGATACCATAAAATTCAAGACCGGCCTCTTCCACGATGGATCTGTCCATTCCCGAAGCGGATCCTATCCAAAATACACGGTATCCCCTTTCTTCTTTAAGGCGGGAAGCCAAGGCTAAACCGGGATATATGTGGCCGCCGGTACCGCCGCCGGTAAAAGCGACATTAACCATGCCTACAGCGTATACGATCCACCCTCTTTCCGCAACATTCGGCGACGGCGGTTCTTCCCCAGGAAGCGGCATCCGAAAAAAGCTAAAAATTACCGGCCTTTTCCCCGGCGTAGAAAAATACGGGGAGATAAAGCTGGCCGGCGTATCCTTATTTCTTCCGGCCCGCCTTTCTTGTGCCGCCCTTTACGGCCCTTGCCGCTTTCGCCGCCGGAGATACTTTTACCTCCGCCCTGTCAATGGCGCTGGCAGGAAACACTCCGGTCTGGGCCGCATGATCATCCGAAAACCAGACGGCGGTAACCTGCTTTTTTTCCTCATTGACAGATTGTACAACCATTTTCGCGCTGTTCGGCAGCCCCGAGACAACCACCACATCGCCGATTAACCTTTCCGTAGCCCGTACACTCATCATAACTCCTTACAAGTTTATTATTTTTGCGGAACAGCTTTCCGCAAAAGCGGAGTTTTGTCCACCGTGATTGAGCCGCACACGATTCGAACGTGTGACCCACGCCTTAAAAGGGCGTTGCTCTACCTACTGAGCTAGCGGCCCGGTATCTCCATACCGGAACATTGTATGTCCCTTTCCATTGGCCGCGCCAGCGCACACAATGGCGGAAATCAAATAATAATCCCATGGCAGCCCTGCGGAGGTCAACCCCCTATGGAAACAGCCTTCCGGCCCCCGGCGGCCAGGAAAGATCTTGCCCGTCTCCCGGTAAGTTGAGAATCATTCAACGCACAATTCCCCGCGAAGATCAAAACCCTGGGCGCTTTCTTCCCCGGTAACCCTGCAGCGGAAACCGGCGCCGGGCTTGGGCCTCTTGCCGCCGGACAAAACACGGATCCGTAAGTAGTTGGCGCCCAGGGCTGAAAAGAAAGGACCCCCGCCGCCGGTTTCCGCCACCGCATCCAGGGTTTTTCCCAGCCAACGTCCCGCATAGGCCCTTCTTCCCCGCCGGGCCATGTCCTCCAGGATCCTTACCCGTTCTCCGGCGATCCTCCGTCCGGGTTCTTCCCCCATTGCCGCCGCCCTTGTACCGGGCCGTCTGGAATAGGGAAAGCCGTGGATCCAGGCAAAACCGATGGTTCCGCAAAGGGCGGCGGTTTTATCAAAATCCCCGGCGCTTTCTCCAGGAAACCCGGCGATAATATCGCAGGCCAAAAAAGGATCCTCCCTGAGAGACCGAAGTTTTTCCGCCGCTTTCAGAATATCCCGGGCCAGGTAGGAACGTCCCATGGCCGAAAGAATCCGGTCCGAACCGGACTGAACGGATAGATGAAAATGATTCCGTATCCTTCGGTGGGAAAGGACCTCCAAGAAATCCCCTGGTGAATTTTCAAAAAGTTCCGGCCCCGGATCGATTGAAGAAAGTCGAAGGGCGATGGATCCGGTACTATCCAGCAGTATCCGGAGCAGCCCTGGCAAGTCCCGGTGCGGATCCGCCGGGTCCCGGTATTGGGAGATATTTACCCCGGTCAAGACCGCTTCCGCCGCGCCCTGTTTTTCCAGGGCTTTAATCCGGGCAAGGACTTCGGCGGCGGCCAGGGAGACGCTTTTCCCCCTGGCCAGGGGAACCCTGCAATAAGCACAAGCCCTGTCGCAGCCGTCCTGAATCTTTACAAAAGCCCGGGAATGGAAGGTGAACATCCGTGGAGCGAACCGGAAGGGATGCCCCTGGGGAAGGGGTCCCGGCAGGGAAGATGTTGCGGCACCGGGAAGGGAAAGAGAAAAGGATAAAAGGCGCCGTTCTTCCAGCCACACCCGTAACAGGCCGGAAACTCCCCGGGGATCGCCTGAACCGGAAGACCGGGCTAGGAAAGAAGGAAGGTCCAGCAGGGCGTCTTTGGCTCTGCCGGGAACAACAAAAAGCTCTCCGCCCAGGGCAGCCAGCTCATCCCCGCCAAGTTCCGCATAGCAGCCGGTAACCAGCACAACGCGGGCAGCGCGGAGAAAGGACCTGATAATCCGCCGGGCCTTTTGTTCAGCCATGGAAGTAACGGTACAGGTATTAACGATGAACAGGGCGGATCTTTCAGAATCATCCCAGGGCAGAACCGGAAAACCTGCTTCCCTGAAGGCGCCGGCCAGGGCCTCGGTCTCAAGCTGGTTCAGCTTACACCCCAGGGTATAAAAAGAAACCGGAAAACCCCTCCGGGGATTCACTGTCTATTGCCGCCGGCCAGGTTTGTTCTGACCCGCTCCATTCCGCGAAGGGCGTCAGCCATCCGGGAATCGAGGCTCAGGGCTCTTTCATAGGCCGTGAAGGCCCCGCGGATTTCCCCGGCGTTTTCCCGGGCGTAGGCCAGACGGGACCACCACCCGGCGTTCCGGGGCATGTAATACACGGCGGTGGAAAGGGCAATATCCGCCCGGCGGTACCGGCCCTGGCGGATAAAAATTTCCCCCATATAGTAATACACCGTTTTGATCCTGTCGCCCTGGGGAGCAAGGTTTACATATTCCTGAAAATACTGGAGGGCTTCGGCATTTTTCCCCTGAAAATAGTACGCCTCTCCCAACACTTCGATGATCCGGGGATCGTAGCGGCTGATATTCCGTCCCGCCAGGGCGTAGGCGCGGCTTTCCTCATAGCGGCCCAGGCCGATCAGGCTCCAGCAAAGGATAATATGGGATTCCAGATTACCAGGATTGGAGGCAAGGTCCGCCTTGCAGATCCGTACCGCCTCTTCAAAATTACCGTTCCGGTAGTTTTGAAGAGCCTCCGTCCGCATTTGGGCCGCCGCCTGCCGGGATCCGGCGGCAAAAAAGCAAAGAAACAAAAAAACCGGAAAAAACCGGAACCGAAAGGTCATTCGGCGGATTTCTTTTCCGTCATGGTACAGCGCCCCGTAAAATAACAGCCCGTTTCCATGTTAATTTCCGGAGCGCTTACGTTACCCGTAAGCTTTCCCGTAAGGGCCACTTCTATTCTTTCTTCTGCCGATACGTTGCCCTTGACTGTACCCAGGATGATCACCCTGGACGCCCTGATATTGGCCTCCACCACCGCCTCTTCATCTATCATCAAGAGGCCGGTGGAGTTTATTTCGCCCGTTACCCTGCCCTTGATTAAAAAGGGTTTTTCAAAACGCAGGATGCCGGAAAATTCAATATCCGGGGATAAAACGGTATCGAAATCCTCAAATTCCAGGGCATCGTTGTGTACATCCGTCATGGCTTCAATGTACCGGACTATTCACTATTCGTCAATTAAGGGGTATGATGCAGGTAAAAATTAACCGTTAAAGGGAGCTGTATATGGATTTTGTACAAGAAATGCGGGCCAAAGCTAAATCCCTGCAAAAGCGTCTGGTTCTTCCCGAGGGAACGGAGCGGCGGACCATCAAGGCCGCCAGAATCCTGACAGACGAAGGACTGGCCTCTTCGGTAACCCTTTTGGGCAGGGTATCCACCATCGAGGAAACGGCGGAACAGGAACGGGTCAGCCTGGGTGGGGTCAATCTGGTTGATCCCCATACTTCCTCCCATCTGGCCCCTTATGCTCAGGAATTTTACGAACTTCGTAAACACAAAGGGGTAACCCCGGATCAGGCAAAGACCGATATGGCCGACCCCCTGCGATTCGGAGCCATGATGGTCCACAGGGGAGACGCCGACGCCATGGTGGCGGGGGCAGAAAATACCACCGGTGATGTCCTGCGGGCCGGATTAACCATCATCGGTACCTATAAGGGCCTAAAAACAGCCTCTTCCTGTTTTGTCATGAGCGGAATGGATTCTTCCTGGGGAAAGGACGGGACCCTTATTTTTTCGGACTGCGCCGTGGTTCCCGACCCTACGGCGGAACAGCTCGCGGATATCGCGGAAAGCGCAGCCCAGAGCTGCAGGGAATTCCTTGGCGCCGAACCGGTGGTGGCCCTGATGTCCTTTTCCACCAAGGGATCGGCCAAACACGATTATGTTACAAAAGTCCAGAATGCGGTGGAGATCCTCAGGGCAAAAAATCCCGGTTTTATTTTCGACGGAGAACTTCAGGCGGACGCCGCCCTGGTTCCCACGGTAACCGATAAAAAAGCGCCGGGAAGTCCCGTCAGGGGCAGGGTCAATACCCTGGTATTCCCCGATCTGGGATCGGGGAATATAGGGTACAAACTTGTTCAGCGTCTGGGCGGAGCTGGTGCTTTCGGGCCTTTTCTGCAGGGTTTTGCCAAACCGGTAAGCGATCTTTCCCGGGGAGCGTCGGTGGAAGACATTGTGATAACCTGCGCCGTAACCCTTTCCAGGGCGCAGTAAGGCGGCCATGCGGAGCGGCTCCCGGACCGGTTTTTACCGGCAGGCGGCCCTTAAACGGAGCGTCCAGGAGGGAACACGCCGGCTCAGGGAAGCCATAGCAGCCGGAAACAACAGGGACTACCGGACCGCCGTGTCCATTCTGGAAGGAATCATCTCCGGATACGAGGGTCCCGCCGAGTCCTTCCTTTACCTCGGAAGGGCCCTCCATGCCTTAAAAGATCATTCCCGGGCGCTGGCGGCCTTTAACGACTACATAACCCTGGATCCCCTTTCACCGCAGGGCTATTTTTTTGCCGGCCGGACATGCCTGGTTCTGGGTTTTTATCCCCGGGCGGTACAGTATCTGGAAAAGGCGGTAGACAGGGACAGCGCAAACGGCGAGATCATCGCCCTTTTGGGAACGGCCCTGCTTAAGGCCCGCCGTTCACGGGAAGCCCTGGAAACCCTCCAGCGGGCTGTGGAAGCCGCTCCCGCAAACCACCGGATCTACCGGGCCTACCTCAACGCCCTTTTTGTCCGGGCCGTCCGGGTCTGCCGGGAAGAAAACTATTCCCTGGGACTGGGGATGCTTCGTTTTGTACTGGAAAACGGCAAAGACGGCCCCCTTCTCCGGCTGGAACTGGGCCGGGCTTCCCGGGAGCTGGGACTTCTGGAAGAGGCGGCGGAACACTATAGTCAGGCCCTGGCTTTTTCCCCGGAGGATCCCATGATCCGCTGGTACCGGGCTTCTATCTATATG
This sequence comes from Treponema sp., assembly GCA_031280125.1. Taxonomy (GTDB): domain Bacteria; phylum Spirochaetota; class Spirochaetia; order Treponematales; family Breznakiellaceae; genus JAITHE01. The sequence goes on along the minus strand of JAITHE010000111.1, from coordinate 39,195 downwards.
GAACTGAACAGAAAAACAGAGGCCATCGGGGATATTTCCACCATCAGATCCTGGGGAACGAATCTGCCGGATCTGCCCTGGAACAGTTCTCTGGTGGATCACTTTATGATCAACGCCCTTCTGGAGGAAGGCCAGTGGCGCCGGGCCGCCGAAGCCTGCCGGGACTGGCTTAAAAAACGGGGAGGAGATCCGGTAATCCACGCCATGTACGCAGAGGCCCAGCGGAATCTAAAGAACTATCCCGCGGCGGAAAACCACCTTTTGCGGGCCCTGGAATATGAAGGGGGAAGCCTCCATCTCTGGTATGCCCTGATATTTACCTCATGGGAGGGGCGGAACCTGAAAATCCTTAAAAAGGCCCTCCATACCGCCGGAAGGATCGGGGGAGAGGAGAATATCCTTTCCCGGTTCTCCGTACTCTGCGACTCGGAACGTTCAAAGAATACCCTGCGGGTGATCACCCTGCTCCAAAAGGCTATCCACACCCTGGGACCCGATCCTGAGTTGATGTACGCCCTGGGAAAAACCTACCTGAAAACCGGACTTTTACAAGAGGCGGAAAACTGGTTTTCCAAGATCCTCCTCCTGCAGCCGGAACATGAAGAAGCCCGGCTGGGGCTTATCGCCGCCCGGGAAATCATCTTTGACGAGGCCGGCGGAGAAGAAACCCTCCGCAGCGCCGGTCCCGCAGCGGAAAAACTTGCCGCCGCCTACAGGGAATACCTGGAGCAGTGGCCCGATAACCGGTCAATCCGCCGGGACGAAGCTCTTTTTCTGGTAAGGATCTGCGAATACGGGCCGGCGGCAAAAAAACTGGAAGCCCTCCTGGCCTGGGACCCGGCCAATCCCGGACTCAGGCGGGTGCTGGCCTATTCCTACCGAAAACTGGGAAATTACCGGTCCGCCGCAGTATACCTCAAGGCGTTACTGCGGGAAAAACCCAGGGATGTCCGGCTTTTGCTGGAATACGCCGGCTGCATTGAACGCTCCGGGGGGAGCCGGTATGCCAGAACAATCCTTGAAAAAGCCGGCGCCTACCTCAGGGGTTCTTCTGAAATTCCCACCGCGCTGGGCCTCCTTTCCTACCGGGAGGGTAATCTGGAACATGCCTTTACCTGCCTATTAAACGCCGCCGCCCGGAACAAAAACGATCCCAGGCCCTACCACTGGCTCTTCCTGATTTCTAAAAAGCGGGGAGACATCCTGGGGGCGGAACACTACGAAAGGGAATACCGCAGAATCCTGGAAACCTCTGGCAAACGCCGGAAAAACACTTGCTGAAATCCGCAAAATGGTGTACACTATACATATCAATTAACCTTAAGGGGGAAAAATATGGCAAAAAAACCCGCTGCGCCAAGCAATATTAAGGTCAAGAATCTTTTCGACGCCTATGCCAGCGATCAAATGCCAAAAGATCAGGGGTACATCGTCTCTTCATTTATCAATAACAATACCGGTTACGCTATATACGAAGTTATTTCCTATTCAGGCGTTAAGGCAATTTATCCCGACGGAGGGGGAATTACTTTTCAGTCCCAGGGGCGGAAACTTCATGCCCTCATTGAGCCCGCATCGTATCCGCACAAGGGAACCGAGCCCTACCTTAGGGAAAAGGCGGATCAGATTCCCCTGCGTTTCAAGGAAGTCGAAAAGCTTGTGGCAAAAAACCAGTCTTCCATTTATTACGCCAAGGAGCCCATTGAATCCCTTTCTTCTTTTACCATTTCCAGACCCGCGGGGTTCAACGTATCCTTTGTATTTTATAACCGGCCGGATCTCTACTCTACCCTAGCCAAATTTTTTGAACAGTCCTTTGCCAACGATGCCGGGCTTCCCATGGCGGACGCAAAAAAGAGCGCCGTGGCAATTTCCGCCGTTATTAAAAAAACGATGAATTTCAAAGGGCAGTACGACTAACCGGGATCCCCGGGAATAAAAAAGGCTGCCTGGCGCCAGGCAGCCTTTTTTATTCGTGCCGGAAAAGTTTAATCAGCCCTACGGGCCGGCAAATAATAGCAAGGATCCAGTGACGCTGAACTGTCCCCCGCCCTTCAGGGCGGGGTCTTCATTTCTCCATGGCAGTGGTTCCCCGTCCGAAAGACGGGGAACCAATGATGTCAGCTTGAGGCTCTTTCCAGTTCCGCCTGGGCCACCGCCAGGAGGGCAATGGGCACCGAATAGGGAGAACAGGATACATAGTTAAGCCCCGCGTCCATACAGAACCGGACATTTTCCGGGTTGGCCCCGTGTTCCCCGCAGAGGCCGCAGACCAGATCCGGCCGCGTAAGACGGCCCCGCTCCGCCGCCAGGGCAATCAGCTCCTTGACCCGGGCGTCGAGGGTGCTAAAGGGATTCCCCACGATAAGGTCAAAAAGGGTATAATCCGGCATAAAGGCGGTAAAATCGTCCCGTGAAATACCCAGGGTCGTCTGGGTCAGGTCGTTGGTCCCGAAACTGAAGAAACGGCCATACTTGGCTATTTCTCCCGCCCCCAGGGCGGCGGCGGGCAGTTCGATCATCGTGCCGATCCGGTACTCTACAGGCTTAGCGCCCTTGGCCTTCCGCAGCTCTTCTTCAATATCCACAATGCCGGTATAGCTTGAACCTTCGATCTTCTTGCCATAGGCGATCAGTTTCAATTCCGAGGCGTTCATGATGATGGGGATCATTATTTCAGGCCGGGCGTCAATTTTTTCGGCGCGCAGTTTGTAGGTGGCCTCAAAAATAGCCTTAACCTGCATAGCGTAGATCTCGGGATAGGAAACGGCAATACGGCATCCCCGGTGGCCCAGCATGGGGTTAAATTCGTGGAGGGACTCCACGCTGGTCAAAATTTCCGTCTTGGAAATTTTGACCTTTTTTACCTTCTGCATATGATCGATAAGAGTCTGCACTTCATCGTCATTGTGGGGCATAAATTCATGAAGGGGCGAATCCAAAAGCCTGATGGTAACTTCCTTGCCGGCCATAACCTTGAGGATCCCGTAAAAATCGTCCCGCTGCATTACCTGAAGCTTTGCCAGAGCCTTGGAACGATCCTTGGGATCCGTGGAAAGAAGCATTTCCCGGAAAACGTTGATCCGGTCCGCCTGGAAAAACATATGTTCAGTCCGGCAGAGCCCCACTCCGCCGGCTCCAAAACTCAAAGCCAGAGCAGCGTCCCGGGGCGTATCGGCGTTGCAGCGGACATGGAAGTTTTTGATGAATTCCTTGGAAAGCTCGATAAAATCCATCAACCCTGATTCCTTGGGATCCGGTTCAATCAGCTTGGCGGTACCCTGGTAAACGTTGGATTCGCCATAGAAGGGTACATTGAGGGTAATGTAGTCCCCCTCTTTGAATGTCAGATCCCCCAAGACGGCGGTCTTTCCTTTGATCTTCATCTCCAGGGCCACCAGGGATACCTTGCCGTACTGGCGGGCCACCACCGAAGCATGGGCCGAATACCCCCCTTCGGCGGTAAGGACCCCAGCGCTTACTTCAATAGCCTTAACGTCTTCGGCAAAGGAGGATTCCAGCACTAGGATAAACCGGGTGTCCGCTCCTTTCTGCTGGGCAGTTTTTAGCGCCTCCAGCAGGGCTTCGGTACTAAAGTAGGCCCTTCCGATGGCCGCCCCGGGGGCTCCGGCGATGCCTCCTTTCCAGCTTTTCAAGTCCTTGACGCTGGAAGAATCGATCACCGGGTGCAGGATCTCGTTGAGCCGCAGGGGTTCTATGGACTTGATCGCCGCCACATTACTGATGATCTTCCGTTTGGCCAGATCCAGGATCAGCCTGATGTCTGCCTGGGTGGACTTTTGGTCCACCAGACGCTGTTCGATAAGCCAGAGTTTTCCGTTTTCCACGGTAAAACGAATCTGCCGGATCTCCCTGAACCGGTCTTCCAGGGTCCAGGCAATACGCTGAAGTTCCTTAAGGTAGGCGGGTCCGATCTTGTCAATGGGCTGACCGGCAGAATCGCTTTCGTTGAAGGTTTGCCGGAAAAAGCTGCCTTGGAGGGTCTTTTCCCCGGTAACAACATTCCGGCTAAAGTAGGCGCCGGAACAGGAATCTTTGCCGTAGTTTCCGTACACCATGGGGGCGATCATCAGGGCCGTGTCGTTATCGTTCTGATCGTCCATCTGGAACATTTTGGAAATCTCGCTGAGGGTAATCATAAGCTGTTCTTCGGCGCCATCAAAAAAGCCTGTGGGAAAATACTTGGCGTAAAAATCCATGTAGAATTCCGCCGCCTTGTCGATCTTTACCGGCTTTTCATCGTCCTTGCCCAGTTCGTTGGAGGGACCCCGGATACCCAGCGCCCGGTCCAGCATTTTCAGATGGGCGGCGATATCTTCCCGCAGCCGGTCGTTGGCTTCCAGTTCCTTGATCCGTTCTTCAATGGCAAGCATACCCCGGATTAGGAAGAGCACCTCGTGGGCGGCAAAATCCTTCCCCACCCATTTGGCAAAGCCTCTAATGGTAGGTTTCGTCAAACCAAAGTTGTGCAGGGTGGGATAGGTAGACACCGCCAGGTTCGGAGAAATAACCACCTTGAGGAGCATGGGATTTTCTTCATCCCCAAAGCCCTTTCCCACAATGGAACCGGTTTTATCCAGCAGTGTGCGGACATCCTTGCGTACGGCCTTGGCGTCAATGGCCGATGCAAGGTCTGAATCAATGATAAAACCCGGCAGAATGGGGAATTTAAGTTCTGCAAATTCATTGGCCTGCCGTCCCCGGATTCCAAGCAGTTCCGGAGCAACGCTACTGGGGATGACGTCCTTCTGGCTGAAAAAATGTATCCGTTTATCCATAACTTTTTCCTTTAAAAGAGCTTGAGTACATTGGTGACCGACCCATGAAGAAAAGCCTCAAACTGATGGCTTGCCCCCTGGGCCAGATAGCGCTGCAGTTTTGCCACATCCTTGATATCACTCCCCGCCACGGCAAATTCAATGGCGCTGCCGTGTTTAACCTTTCCCCATTTGAAGAGGGAGTTAATGTCCAGGATCCTTTCGCCCTCATAGTAAATGTACACCTGGAGCTTGGGGTATTTGGCGTTGTAGCTGGCCACAATACGCTTCCAGGCTTCCACATTTCCGTTATGGAAAAGCTCGTTCTGCACCACCACCGCGTAACGAGGGGTCATTTTGACCGGCCCGGCGGGAGCGGCCGCCGGCGGAGCCGCTGCGGTAATCACCGGTGGAGCCGCCCGTTGGGCCGCAGGCGCCGCCCGCCCGGATGCTTGTACCGGACCGGCTGTACGGCTTCCCCGGGCGGCCCTTCCGCCGGCGGTCTTCCGGACCTTCAACGCCCTTTCTTTGACAGTCCCGGCGGTTTCAGAAGCGGTCCGGCCCGGTTTACCCTTGAGGGGTTTGGCGGCAAAGGATCCCTTCAAAAAGGAGGCCGGAACCTTGACTTTGGCGCCCTCAAAAAGGGCTATGGCAAGTTCCGCCGCCTTCCGGCAGTCTTCATCTGCCGGGGAACCGCCCTTTCCGGCATAGACAACCAATAGTTCCCGTTTGCGCAGGGATCCAAAGGCAGCCAGTTCTTCGGGAATCTTGGGATTCGCCACCAAAAGCCCTAGTTCAGGATGATGGTAGGCGGCGATAAGATCAATGCCCTTCCATTTTTCAAATTCCTTTGCCAGCACGGGAAGATCCGCAGCCACCGCCGCAAGATTGGCGGAAACCGTTTTGTACCCCAGTTTATCCACCAAAAGGATATTGAGGACCAGCCCGGACCGTTCACCGGTCATTTCCTCATTTCCCGCCTGGTAGAGCAAATCCGCCAAATTTCCGGTTTCTTCCATAATGGCGATGGTTCCCTTGATGTACCTTACCGCCGCATTAAACCCCGATCTGGTAGAAAGGATCTCCAAATTTGTCAACTCTTTTGCCATATAGTTCTCCTAGAAAAAACGCCTGACCACTTCAGGGAAGTGGTCAGGCGTTTCGGTTGTCAGCCTAACCGAAAAGTAAAATTATAGTTCCTTAAGCTCTCCGCCGCCGCGGGATTTCCGGCCTCTGGCAGCAACGCCGCCGCCGCCGGCGGCTTTCCGGCCCCTGCCCCGTTTGGGAGCCGTCAGGGCAGGAGCGGAAGCGCCGTCTCCGGCATTCAGCATATCAAGATACGCCTGACCCTGGGCGGGCGCCGCGGCGGGAGTTTCCGCCGGGGGCATATCCGCAAAGGACTGGCTGATATCTTCCCGTACCGTGGAACGCCGCCGGCTAAAGGAGGCAAAGGCGGCATCCTGGAAGCCCTTGGATACGCCGTGAAGAAATTCGTTAAGCACATTGGCCATGGCGTCCAAGGTGGCCTTTTTCCGCTTAATCGAAGTAATGTCTACATCCAAGAGAAGACCGGGCTGGATATGGTAGGGATTAAGCATATAATCATACTTGTTGTACTCCCGTTCCAAAAAGGCGAGCCTGTCTTCCATAACACGCCTTTCAACAGGGTACTGGTAATCGTACATGCTCTTCATCTTGCTCCGCATGATGATGATCTTTTGGCGAATCTTGTTCTTTTCATAGATGTAGGTCCGGTTCATCCGTTCCACTTCGGTTTCCGCGGGCTTTACAAAGGAAATTTCATCCCAGACCTTGGAAATATCCTCGTAAAGAGGGTCGCCGGTCTTGGCCTTGATCTGCTTGCGGATCCGGTTTTTCTGTTTGAGCGCCAGATCCCCGAAATCCGTTACCTTAAAGGCCGGTTTATTTCCCTGGTAGATCACCTCCAGCACGTCCCACAGGTGCTGAACCTCCGCCTCAAAACTTTTTATCTGCACGTCATAGAACTTCCGCTCCTCAATAAGCTGGGCGTTGTCGTAATACCGCATCCGCACCTGGTAACGTTCATCGGGGAGGTTCGCCACATCGGTATCCTCATATTCCCGGATAATCAGTTCCCGGGCATTTTTGAGGTTTTCTATGTACTGGTAGCCCATCTTGGAAACGTCGAGGATGGCGGTGATGGAGTTGATCGCCGTATTGAAACCCCGGGTCCGGATATTTTCGATATCCACGATCTTTTTAAGGTTTTCACGGATGTTAAGCTGATCGAAGGACTCAGGGTCGATTTCCGCCCGGAGATCGGCGAGGCGTTCCATGAGATTCTTGGCAACCAGGGTGTACCGCCTGGACTTGGGATTTTCCGTATCGTCCTCGGTATAATTTTCAACCCTGCCCATCCTGGCAAAGATGATTTCACTGTCCGAAAGCTCTTCCTGGCCCTGGTCGATCCTCTGTTCCTTGATCTTTTCGATTTCCTTGTCGATGGTGTCGATGAGATGCTTGGAAAGGAGATCTTTGATGAGGTATTCCACCGTTACCTGGTAGTGGAAAATGGGGCTGATAAGCTCCGAATCCAGGATATTGACCGACAGCTTTACGTCCGTTACGGTCTTGGGCTTGATGATGTTATCCTTGAAGGCGCATTTGACAATGGAGTAGGCGTTCTCTCCCCGGATAAAAGCGCCGGTATCGGTCTTCTGCCGGAGCAGGCTGTTGGTAACGTTTTCCAGATCGTTGACGCCCCGCTGGATATGCCCCTGCAAATGACCGTACATATTGACCATGGATTTTTCAATTTCACCGGTATTGAACTTGTCCGCACCGCCGACGTCGTCAAGGAGGTCCGATATTTCCTTGGGGGTATACCGGGCAAGAACCTTGGTCTCTTCCTTGTCGATAAAATTCCGGACCTTTTTAACCATCTCATCTTCACTCGTTACGGCGTAACGGTTGAACATGTTTTGGAAATTTTGGTTGAAGTAATTATACAGCTTTTCCTTGATACCCCCCATAATGTCCAGCCGTTCCAGGACATCCTTGGGGAGCTTCGCGTTGATATGGTGAATAACCTTGTTGGTCTCTTCCTCTAAAAGCTGGTTTACTTCGTTCTGCTGATCCCGGTATTCCTGGGCAAGCGAGTTCCGTGAACCGACGGCGCTGGGCTTTTCCGGATGGAATACGTTAGGACTTTTGGGCAGGTCAATGGCTCCCATTTTTTCTCCTCCAAACATAAAGAAAATTTCGTTCTAAAATTACAGCCAATCGGCTCTAACTTTACCAGTATCCTTAAAAAAAGTAAAGCCTTTTTCAAGGTTTTTATATATTTCTTGTGTATTTTTTTTAAATTTATGATAAAATAAAGTATGAATGCAAGCAAAAAGCTGTTTTTGATCCTTTTTCTTGCCCTTCCCCTGCTGGTTTGGGGAGAAACCCGGGGCGTTCCGGTGGATATGTACATAATTGTAGACGGTTCTTCCGCCATGGAACGGGGGAGGAACGAGGCTCTTACCTGGATCTGCGGTAAAATTGACGGCCTGCAGGATGGAGACCGGATCTGGATTTGGCGAGCCGGAACAAAGGCGGAGCTTATCTATTCCGGGACTTCGGGAACGGACAAAGAAGACATAAAACGTCTGGTCCGGTCGATTAAATTCGAAGGGGATGCGGCGGACTACCGGAGCGCCCTGCGGGACGCGCTGGGCCTTACCGGGGGAAACAAGGGAAGACTGGCCTATACCCTGCTGATCAGCGGCGCCGGGGCCAAGAACTCCCGGGGAGAACCGGCGGAACTGCTCCGGTATTCCAGGGTTGAGAATTTTTCCGGCTGGAGGGCCCTTACCATTGGGCTTGATCTTGGGCCGAAAGTGCGCCAAGCTTTATCCTACTACCTTGACGACCGATGACCAAAGGGCACTTTAGAGTTTTTACCATCGCCGTATTCCTCCTGACCGCGGGAATTATAGGAGCGCTGGTGTTCCTGCCGGAGCGTTTTCTTGCCCCCCGGGAAAAGGAATCCCAGCAGACCCGGGTGGTTATTCCCCAGGCCATGGGCGGGGGAGATCCCGGGGAGACGGGTGAAACCGGGCAGGGCCGGGATACCAAAGAAGACCAGTCCCTGCGGATAGATCTAAACGAGGGGGAATCGGCCCTGGCGGTGCTGACCAGGGATTTTGACGGTGATTCCTTTGAGGACCAGATTATCGCCTACCGCAGGCACCAGGAAATAGATTCCCCCGTTTTTATTACCTATGCGGATTATGATTCCTTCAAAGGCGCCTATGTCAGGCGGTGGAACGCCGCCACCGTGGCGACCAAGCCAGGGACGCTGATCCTCTATAGCGAAGACCTTATCGGAGACGGGGGGATCTGCGTACTGATTTCCGGCATGAACGGGGCGGGGGAACAAACCTTGACGGTGTTCCGGAAGAACGAAGATTCCGGGGAAGAGCCCTTCAGCAAAATCGCCGAATTTCTTATCGAAGGTTCCATCTCTGTAGAAGGCCGGAGCGGGAATTCCGGGGAAAGCCTTTCCATCGCCACCTATGTCCGGGACTATGAATCTTCCAATATGCTGGATCAAGTGGAAATAACCTATACCTACAACCGGATCAACGGCCTCTATGAACAGGCCCGGGTGGTTAAGATACCGGGGAACCAGATCGAACAGCGGCGGCTTGGGGAGCTGCTAAGCGGCGATTCCCGGCAATTTGAGGATTTTATCAACGGGCTATGGCACCAGGGAAGCGGACCGGAGGACAAATATATTTATTTTAACAGCGCCGCCCGGGAAGTAATCTTTTACGACGGTAATCTGGAAGAAATTTTCAGTTGGCAGGATTCTTCCCCCACCCGCTATGGCCTCCACATCGCCAGCCGGAACATCGCCTTGACCAAGCTCCGGCGGACCATCAGTATAGAGCTGGCTTCCCTGGAAAACATACGGATCCGGGTCTTCCAGGACGTGTACCTCCGAACCGGACCCAATACAATCTGGGACGGATCCTACCAAAAGGTACAGACTGCGGAACCGGAAAGGCCGGAGCGGAAAACAAACCCCTATCTGGAGGGAACCTATGAAGGTTCCGCCGGGCGGATCCATTTTTACCGGGACGGTACCTATGAATTGAGCCCCCTTGCGGGTTCTTCAAAGTCAAACCGCCAGGGCAAGTATGTGTTTTTTTCCGCCGGGGAGGATGAACTGCTAGAACTGCGTTCTGAAGAATCCTCCGGGCCGGAATCCCAAGACCGGCCTTTTTCCGAAACGAACCGGGTTATTTTTAGGGTCAACCGGGAAGGAGAAAATTACTATTTCCCCGACACCCTAACCTTGACCCGCATCCGCATCGGTACCAGGGGAATACAGGACCTCCACGAAGGGGAGGTACTGTTAACCAGGACCTAATATCCGGCGGATATAAGGGGAAATTCCTGGGTACCCCACGGAGTTGTTTGAAACTTCGGCTAATAAACCGGAAAGGATTCAAAGCCCCTGTCTTTCAAAAGCAACATGGTCCGGGAGGGATCCGGGCCCGGATCTACCCCCACTACCCAGTATTCCCTGCCGTTTACGGTTTTTCCCGCTACCTGAGCCCCGAATCCCGCCCTGTGGAGCCGTTCCGCCAGCGCCAGGGCATTTTCTTCCCGGCCAAACAGTCCTGTCTGCAGGAGGGAGGGTCCCGCCAAACTTCCGCCGTCGGCGGCAGAAACCCGCGGATCCCCGGGTTCCGGATTGGGAAAACTTTCCCGGAACGATTCGCCGGAAAGAAGGGGACCGGAAAGCGCCGGGACCGGCTGGAACCCCATGAGGAGCCACATGGGACTAGGGATAGCGCTTACCGGGGAAGCGCCGGATGAGTCCCGGGCAATGCGGGCCTCGGGACTTTGGGGAAATTCCTCCAGGAGCCGTTTTTTGGCCGCCTCCTCTCCGGAGATCCTCCAGATACTGTAGTAAAGGGCAGGTTTCCATTCCCCATAGGCGGGATCGGAAAGGATAGCCGTAAGGGTTCCGGCGCCGCCGCTTTTGAAGGCCCCTATCTGAGCCAGAAGCAGCCGGGCACGGATTAAAGTCCGCCCCTCCCCGGCCAGGACCGGCCGCAGCGCCGCGGCGGCCCGGTCGAATTCACCCATGGCGGCCAGACAGAGGGCGCTCCGCAGCAGAGCTTCGGAAGCGGCGGGACCGGGCAGGACCCGGGCGGCTTCGTTCCAAAACCGGGCCGCGTCTCCGGCGCTGCCGGAAAGTTCCAAAAGCCGGGCCATGGATACCAGAGTCTCCCTCCGTTCGGCGGGGGCCAGGGAAGCATCCCCCAGTCTTTTTTCGGCGGATTCAATTTCCGCTGCCAGCAGCGCCGGAGCGAAATCCCGGGAAAAGACCCGGACCGGCAGAAGCAGCGTCAACAGGATCGCGGCGCAGACGGGGAAAAGGGCCATCTAATCAATGCCGTAGGGAAGATCGCCCCCTGTTCCCGAAAGCTGCCCGTCTTTTTTCTTTTTTGGAAGGAAGGATTTTCCCGTTTTTTTTCTTGCGCCGTGGATAATTATAAACGGAAGGGAACAGAACATCCCCAGGATAAAGGACGCAAAAACGGTAAAATAGACGGGAACGCCGGAAAACCGGGCAAACCCAAAGGAAATATCGCAGGTATTGTTCAGATTAAAAGCGATGAAACTCAAAAGGATCCCCAGGATAAGAATGAGTCCGATTAAACGCCAGAACATAACAGCCTCCCTTGTCCGCGGGCTTTAATCCCGCAATTCTGCACGAAAGGTATTCCCCCTCAGGGTAAGGAGTTCAACCCGGACGAAGGAACCGACAAGGTCCGCCGGACCGGGAAAAACCGCCATTTCATCCCTTTCGGTACGCCCTATTAATTCATCGGCATTTTTCCGGGAAATCCCTTCGATTAATACCTGTTCTCTGCTGCCGATACGGCTTTTTAACAATTCTAGCGTGTGCTCTTTCTGAAGCACAATAACCCTGGAAAGCCGCCGCTTTTTAACGGATTCCGGTATCCTTCCGGGAAGGTTCCAGGCGGCGGTACCCTCCCGGGGATTGAAATGGTACATGTAGGCATAGAGGAAGCGGACCTCTTCCATCAAGGCCAGAAGAATTTCCAGGTCTTCTTCGGTTTCACCGGGAAAACCTACCATGACATCGGTGGAAAGGGTGAGACCCGGCAGGGCTTTCCGCAGGGATCGAGCCAGTTCTAAGTAGGATTCCCGGGTATAGCGGCGGTTCATGGCGGCCAGGACGGGGTTTGATCCGTGCTGAACCGGCAAGTGGATATGCCGGCAAAAACAGGGGTTTTCCGCCATCACGGCGATGGTCCGGGGAGAAAGATCCCCGGGGTTGGCGGACAAAAAACGGACCCAGGAGATGGAGGTTCCCCCAATCCAGGATATGGTTTTTTCCAGGAGCCCTGGAAAATCAAGGGTTTCCCCGTTCTCTCCGGAATTGCCGGTTCCTGGAAAAAACCGGTAAGAATTAACGTTTTGCCCCAACAGGGTGATTTCTCTGACCCCCTTCCCGGCAAGGAGGGAGATCTCCTGGGCGATGGATCCGGGGCTTCGGGAAACTTCCCGGCCCCGCACATAGGGAACAATGCAATAGGAACAAAAATTGTCGCAGCCGTGCATGACGGGAACAAAACTGCGGAAAGCTCCCTCTTCCAGATGGGAGGAAGAAAAGGAAAATACCGGCGCTTCCCGGGATTCCCTAAGGGGGAGACCCGCCGCCGCTGCCTCAAGGATCCGGGGAAAGAGAGGGCGGGCGGCGGCGGTCATCACATAATCCACAGCGGGAAACTCCTTCCGCAGCCGGTCCCCCAGCCGGGAGGCCATGCAGCCCGCCACCACCAGGGTAAAGGAAGTCCGCCGCTTTTTTTTAAGGGCCCCGTAATGGGCAAGCCTTCCCCGGAGGCGGGTTTCCGCGGTCTGTCTGACCGAACAGGTGTTAAGGAGGACCAGATCCGCCCCCTCCCCGCTTTCCGCCCGTTTCCAGCCCTGTTCCCGGGCCGCCAGATCCAGGGCGGCGGATTCCGCCGTATTCATCTGACAGCCGTAGGTTTCAAAGAAGTAGGTCATTCCCCCGCAGCCCGGGAGCGGCTTTTCAGACCCAGGATAAACTTAACTCCGTTCCAGATCCCCATGCCCAAAAGAGCCAGGGCGCCCAAAACCAGCGCCTTTCCGGCAAGTCCTCCCAGCAGGGGCAGCTTGGCAAGGATCCCCAGGATCCCCGCCCCTAGGCAGACGGCGCCGGGGAAAACGTCCCCCGGATCCTTTGAGGCCAGAGCGCCGATTCCCAAAATACCCAGGATACCCCCGGCAGCAGCGGCGAATACCAGCGGCAGCGCGCCGAGGATCGTTAAAACAATGCCCCCCGCAATGCCCCCGGCGGCCCGTAGAGCCCGCTTTGTCAATTCCCCGGAGGATATAATATCATTCATAACGCCCCCTTTAATTAGTATAATCCCTGGTATACTGTCCACATTCCGCCCTAGCAAAGGCACTGTGGTTGTGGATGCTTTCAAAATTTTCCGCCTCCACCCAAAAGCGGCTGAACGTACCGAGTTTCTGCAGTTCCAGGTATACGTCCCTGACCAGATCCTCCACAAACTTGGGATTGTCATAGGCCTGCTCGGTAAGATACTTTTCATCCTCCCGCTTGAGCATGGAATAAACCGGACTGGAGGCGGCTTTTTCCACCAGGGAAACAATATCCTCTATCCAAAAAAAAGGACCCAGCTCCAGTTCTACCGTAACGATTCCCCGCTGGTTGTGGGCCCCCCGGTCGGCGATGGCCTTAGAACAGGGACAGACCGTGGTAACCGGCACCGAGACCGATACGGTAAAATGCTTTTGCATGCCTTCGGCGGCGCCGGAACAGTCTACCCGGCCCTGGTAGCGGCAGCGGTAGGACATAATCCCCGGCAGGCCGGAAACAGGGGCGGTTTTTTCAAGAAAATAGGGAAATTCCAGAACCCCATAGGCCGACGCGGCTTCCAGCTCCGCGATGATCTCCCCCAGCATGTCGAGAAACCGGGGCATGGAAAGATTCCCCCGGTGGCGGTGGAAGATCTCCACAAAACGGCTCATGTGGGTTCCCTTGAAATACCGGGGAAGATTCGCATAGAGGTCCGCCCGGCCCGTGGTATGCTGAACCTTGTTGACCCTGTCCAGCACTTGGATGGGATACTCCAGCCCTTTGACTCCCACCTTGGCAAGGGGAATGTCCCGGGTATCGGCACTGCTTTGTACGTCGGCGAGGATCGGTTTTTTCATGATCCGGCGTTTTCAGCGGCGGCTTCCAGCAGGTTCAGGAGGAGCATGGCCACGGTCATGGGACCCACTCCGCCGGGAACCGGCGTAATAAACGACGCCCTTTCCACGACACCATGAAAATCCACATCCCCCGTAAGGCGGTAACCTTTTTTGGCGGATCCGTCGGGAAGACGGTTAACTCCCACGTCAATGACCGCCGCGCCGGCCTTGACCATGGGAGCGGTAATAAGACCGGGCGCTCCCGCCGCGGCGATAAGGATGTCCGCCTCCCGGGTATAACGGCCCAGGTCCCCGCTTCCCGTGTGGCAGACCGTAACGGTGGCGTTGATCTCCCGGCTGGCAAGAAGATTCGCCAGGGGCCTTCCCACAATGTTGGAACGGCCCACTACTACCGCGTGGGCCCCCCCGGTGGGTATCTTCATTTCCTTAAGCAGGGTCAACACACCCCGGGGGGTACAGGGCAAAAAAGCTCTCCGGCCCAGGATCATGTTTCCCACCGAAAGGGGATGAAAGCCGTCCACGTCCTTGGCGGGATCCAGAGCGGCGATGATCCGGTCTTCCCGTATATGTCCCGGCAGGGGACGCTGGACAAGGATTCCGTGGACGGATCTGTCGGCGTTAAGTTCAGCGATAAGGGCCAGAATCCGTTCCTCGGAAATTTCCCCGGGGAACCTGAAATTCCTGCTTTCCATTCCCGCTTCGGCCAGGGCCTTTTCCTTTCCTGCCACATAGGAAAGACTCGCCGGGTTGTCCCCCGCCAGGATTACCGCCAAACAGGGAACAAGTCCTCGTTTTTTCAGCGCCGCTGCGCCGGCGGCGGCCTCCTCCAGTTTTTTACGGGCCGCCTCTTTTCCGTCGATGACAACCGCGGGCATCAGGGATACCCGGCCAGGGTATCGAAGAGGAGCCTAAAAAAACCTTCCCTGTCCAGTTCCACCCCAACTTCGGCATTGGGCTTTTCTCCCAGGGGGGCCGCGGAGGGCTCGTGGCAGATGTCCCGCAGGGGATCACTCCCCCGGGTATGGCGGTAATCGCAGACCGTCATACCCCGGGTAAATTCACCCTTAAGTTCCACGGTAACGTGCATGGGGATTCCCTTAACCAGGGAAGGATCGATGATCCAGGCTGCGGCACAGGGATCGTGAAGATCCGCGCCGGGAACGCCCTGGACTTTCTCGCTGGAACGGAGGTAAAAGCCCAAAAGCTCCGCGGCCGCCGCGGCGGTTTTGGTGGGAATGCTCCGGATCCGGTCCGCCTCTTCCCGGGTAATGCGGCACTGGCGGGTCAGGTTGAGACCGCACATCTTAATATGGAGCCCGGCATTAAAAACCCGGTAGGCCGCTTCGGGATCAACAAAGATGTTAAATTCCGCCGCGGGGGTCCAGTTACCGAAGCTGGCCGATCCGCCCATGATGCTGATTTCGGTGATCCGGGCGGCAATCTCCGGCGCACGGTTAAGCGCCGCGGCAATGTTGGTCAGGGGCCCGGTGGCGATGAGGGTTACGCCATCCACGGACTTAAGGGTGTCGATGATAAAATCAACGCCGTGTCCATCCCGTACTTTGGCGGCAGGCTCGGGAAGTTCAGGGCCGTCGAGGCCGCTCTTTCCGTGAAACTGGGGAGCCGTAACCAGTTCCGTTACCAGAGGCCGGGAATGACCCCGGTACACGGGGATACCGGGCCTGCCGATAAGTTCCAGAATCTTCAGGGCGTTGCGGGTTACGTTTTCGATGACACAGTTGCCGCCGATGCCGGTTATTCCCAGCACCTCCAGATGCCGGACCGCCAGCATAATCGCAAAGGCATCGTCATGACCGGGGTCGCAGTCAAGAATAACTTTCCTCATAGCCTTTACTATACTGATCATAAAAACCGGTGTATAGTAACCGGTAAGTGATACGATGACCAAAGAAGAAAAGGCCGGCGCCGCCGCGTTTCTCGACCTGGCGGGGGATTACCTTTCCGGCGGATTCCGGCGGGAAAGGGGAAAATACGCCTTCAAAGACGACAGGGAAGGGGATCCCCGGGAATACGCCGTTTCGCGGGGATCCGGGCCGGGGAATAACCGCTTTACCGGAGATGAAGAAACCGCGCCGGACGGACGGGTGGAAAACGGGGATTCCCTGGAAGCGGTGGCCGCCGAGGTTTCCCGCTGCAAACGCTGCGGACTTTGTACAACCCGGACTAACACCGTACCCGGCGAGGGGGTTTCCCGGCCCTTGGTTATGGTGATTGGCGAGGGACCGGGCGCCGATGAGGATTCTTCGGGCAGGCCCTTTGTGGGCCGGGCGGGGCAGCTTTTGGACCGTATGCTCGATTCCCGGGGAAAGATCGGCCTTTCCCGGGGCAATAACTGCCATATCGCCAACATTGTCAAATGCCGTCCCCCGGGAAACCGTAATCCCCAGCCTGACGAAACGGCCGCCTGTGTACCCTTCCTGGTCCGGCAGATAAAGCTCCTCCGGCCCAAAATAATCCTCGCCGCGGGGAACACCGCCGCTAAAACCCTCCTAGACAGCTCCCAGGGGATCACCCGGCTCAGGGGAACATGGACCCGGTTCCAGGGGACCTTTTTGATGGACGGATCCTTCGACATCCCCCTGATTCCCACCTTTCATCCCAGCGCTCTGCTCAGAGATGAAAGCCTCAAGGCCCCGGTCTGGGAGGATTTGAAACTCCTCAGGGAAAAGCTCTGTGAACTGGACGGGGACTATGCGGCCCGGATGGCGGAAACGCCCCTATGATCCCCGGCCAGGCAAACGGGACATCTCTCCGGGCCGATGAGGCGGCCTCCGCCTATCTCGACGTGGTGTTTGATATTCCCCTTGCCCGGTCCTTTACCTACCGGGCGGATGAAAAGGGCCAGGCCGCGCCGGGAAAGAGGGTTATGGCCCCCTTTGGCAGGCGGGAAATTCTGGGTTACGTGGTGGGCCTTAGCGCCGGGGCTCCGCAGGGACTTGAAGAGGGAACCATAAAAGCCATCCGCCGGGTGGTAGACCAGGAACCTATTTTTGGTCCGCGGGATCTGGAACTGGCCCGGTGGATGGCCTCCTACTATCTCTGCGGTCCCGGGGAAGCCCTGGCGGCGATGATCCCTTCGGGGCGGCGGGCCGGAAACTACACCCACTTTTCCGATGAAACGGAAGACGGGGAACCGGTCCTTTCCTGTGAACAGCGGGAGGCCCTGGAGGGACTCGCCGCCCTGGCGGAAATCACGCCGGCGGACCCGCTGAAAACAGGGCGGTCCGGCGCCGCCATGGCCTACCTTTACGGTATTACCGGATCGGGCAAGACCGAGGTATTCCTCCGGTTGGCGGAACGGGTGCTGGCGGCGGGGAAGGCGGTGATCTACCTGGTACCGGAAATTTCTCTGACCCACCAGACGGCAAGTCTGATCCGCCGCCGTTTCGGTTCCGCTGCGGCGGCCTTCCATTCGGCGATGACCGGAAGCGAGCGGCTTACCGAATGGATGCGGATCCGCCGGGGGGAACGGCGGATCGTGGCCGGTCCCCGAAGCGCGGTCTTTGCCCCGGCGGAAAACCTGGGACTCATCATCATCGATGAGGAACACGACGGTTCCTACAAATCGGGGAATACCCCCCGCTATCACGCCCGGCAGATTGCCATGCGCCGCTGCGCCGGTGAAGGGGCGTTGCTGCTCCTTGGTTCTGCCACCCCTTCGGCGGAAGCCTGGAAACTGATGAAAGAAGGAAGCCTCCGGCGCTTTACCCTGACCCGGCGGCTTTCCGGGGGCAAGCCCCCTGAGATCATCCCCGTGGGTATCGAGAAAACCGAAGGGTGCCTTTCGGCGGAACTAAAAGAGGAGATCCGTGCCACCGCCCGGATGGGGAGACAGACAATCCTTTTTTTGAACCGCCGGGGCTTCGCCTACTTTTACCACTGCCGCAGCTGCGGCTTTGAACTCTCCTGTAAACGCTGTTCGGTATCCCTCACCTACCACAAAAGCCGGAACCGGGCGGTGTGCCACTACTGCGGCTACGAAACGCCGCCCCCGCCGGCCTGCCCCCAGTGCGGTTCCCTGGAGGCTTCCTTCAGCGGTTTCGGTACCGAGTTTATTGAGGAGGAGGTACAAAAAACCTTTCCGGATCTGCGGTTCCGGCGGGCCGATGCGGACACCACCGGAAGAAAGGGAAGTCTCCAGGAAATCCTTGAAGTTTTCAGGGCCGGAGGAATCGACATCCTGCTGGGAACCCAGATGGTAGCCAAGGGACTTAACTTTCCCGGGGTACGTCTGGTGGGGGTGGTCTTTGCCGATACGGGGCTCCATCTGCCGGATTTCCGGGCGGCGGAACGGACCTTTTCCCTTATTGTCCAGGTGGCGGGCCGGGCGGGGCGTTACTTTCCCGACGGCCGGGTTATCGTCCAGACCCTGCGGGAGCAGGATCCGGCAATCCGGGAAGCCTGCTCCCTTAATGTGGATGGTTTTTATGAAAACGAACTGGCCCAGCGGGAGATCCTGGGCTTCCCCCCCTATACCCGGCTGATCCGTTTTACCCTCCGGTCCCGAAAGGAAGCAAAGGTTCAAAGGGCTGCCGCCCGGCTGGCCGCCCTGGCTGTTCCCCTCCTGGTACCGGAGGACGAGATCCTTGGTCCCGCGGAATGTCCCATCGGCATCCAAAACGGGAACTATCGCCGGCACATTCTCCTCCGGGGAAGGCGGATGGGCCCCCTCCACCGGGCGGCCTCGTCGGCACTGCACCTGTACGAGGCGGAAAAGGACCCGGCGGTGTACGTCGAAGCCGATGTGGATCCGGTACATCTGCTGTGATATGCCCGTCCCTTGAATGATTCCTTCCTCCACATAGCTTTCCGGAAAAGCAACTTCTTGGGTATTCCCGGGTATGCCCCCCCTTCCAAATGAAGAACTCCTCCCATCCAGTCAAAACAATTTCAGATACCACAAAACACTAGACAAGACCGCCGATGAGGCGGATACTGTAATAATGACCGAATCTCTGGAAGATTATCTTGAGATGGTAAGTTTCCTTTCCGATGATGGGGCCGTCCGGGTAACGGATATTGCCGCCCGGCTGGGGGTTTCCAAGCCTTCGGTTTTAAGTGCTGTAAAAACGCTGGAAAAGCAGGGCCTGGTGGAACACGGCCATTATCAGGGGGTAAGCCTTACCCAGCGGGGAAGGCAGAAGGCAGCGGAAATACGGAAGCGCCACCATTTTCTAACAGATTTTCTGGTCCGGGTGGTGGGGGTCAACGCTCAGACCGCCGAAAGGGACGCCTGTAAAATGGAGCATGTCCTTTCGCCGGAAACCTTGAAAAAAATGCAGGATCTTTCAAAAAAACCACTGAATGATTATCAACCCGGCCTTTGAAGCATATTACCGGGGAATCTACAAAAACCGCTGGGAAGGGCTCCGCCAAGGGCTTCTGGAACCTGGCGCCGGAATTCTCTATGGAGACGGGCTTCGCTCTCCCTACTATTTGGATAGGGCTTCCGTACTGGCCGCCCTTTCCCTGCGGCTTCCGCCGGATATGGCGGAAGCCGCAGGGAAAGAGGAGGAACCGCCCCTGATCCTGGATGCCTGCGCCGCTCCCGGAGGAAAAGCCCTGATCATCGCTTCCCGTATGGGGAGCGGCGCAGTTCTTGTGGCCAACGAATTATCCGCCCGGAGAAGGCGGCGGCTTGCACTGGTCCTGGACGGGCATCTGCCCCCGGAAAAAAGAGGAACGGTAAAAGTTTCGGGCTTTGACGCCGCCGCAGAGGCGGGCCGGAAAGGCGGCAGGGAACGGTTCGCCGCCGTCCTGCTGGACGCCCCTTGTTCCAGTGAACGCCACGTTATCCGGGATCAAAGGGCCCTGGGGGCATGGACGGCGGCCCGTCCGAAGTTTTTGGCCCACCGCCAGTGGGCTCTCCTTTCCGCGGCCTTTCTCCTCCTCCGGCCCGGCGGTTCCCTGGTCTACGCCACCTGTGCCCTGTCTCCGGATGAAAACGACGGCGTTGTCCGGCGGCTTATGGAAAAATACGGCGGCCCGGGAGGATCCTGCACGCTGGACCGGCTCGATTTTACCGAAGGGGAGGAAACGGCATACGGACGGATCATCCTGCCCGATTTATCCGGAGGCGCGGGCCCTCTCTATACGGCCCGGTTCAGAAAAAGCTAGTGGATTTGTTTGGAAACCCGTGGGGTTTCCAAACAAATCCTTGCAGTTTCCCGCCGCGTCAATCCTTTGGATTACGCGGGCTGCGAAACCTGCGTTTTTAACGGAAGTTGTTCTGAAACTGAAGTTTCCGAACAACCCTAGTATGCAATATGCCAGAGGAAAAGCCCCGCCGGGGGTAAGGTTGGTCCGGCCAGCTCCCGCTTCCCCGACAAGATACGTTCCCGGACTTCCCGGGGATCCAAGCCCTTATCCCCGTAAAAAAGAAGCGTCCCCGCAGCGGAGCGAACCATCTTCCACAAAAAAGCGTTGGCCCGGATTTCAAAAACGATCCGGTCCCCTTCCGCGAAAAAGGATGCGCCGTAAATATACCGGGACCGGGCGGCTTCTCCAGAGGAAGCAAAAATTCTACAGTCCATTTCGCCCCGGAGAAAACGGCAGTAACGATTCAAAAGGGCAAGGTCCGGACGGCGGCAGAGAGGCAAGGCATAGCGCAGTTCCCAGGGAAGGGCCCGTCGGCGGGGAACAAAAAAATACCGGTAAAGCCTGGACCGGGCGTCAAAGCGGGCGTGAAAAGACGGCGGCGCTTCCCGGGCGTCCAGAATCCGTATATCCCAGGGAAGAAGGCCGTTAAGGGCGGGGACAAAACGGAGGGCCGCCATGTTTTGTATATCCGTAAAAAAGTTGGCGGTTTGGCCCCGGGCGTGAACCCCCGCATCAGTGCGGCCCGATCCAGTAAGAACCACCGGATGCCGGTGAATCTTTTCCAGGACGGTTTCAATCTCCCCCTGGATCGTCCGGCCCTGCCCCGCCGCCGGATCCTTCCGGTTTCTGTCCCGGCGCAGCCGGATCGTCTGGCGCTGCCATCCTGAATAAGCTGTTCCGTCATAGGCAACGATCAGTTTGATATTACGCAGGCCCAATCCGGCGGAGCCGAGGCTAATCATCCTCTTCGTTAAGTTCCCTATTGATGTTATCGTACAGGCCCCGGGCATGTTCCAAAAGAGGGCCAGGCTTGCTCTTGGATGATCTGCCCAAGCCGAATATCTTGGCGATGGTCCGCTTGGCGTTACCCAAGGCCTCCACCCGGGCTTCGGCGTTTCCCCTGGGACCGTACTTAAGCCTGAGAAGAGCCGAAAGGTAGAGGGCTCCCTCGTAGGCATAGTTTTTATCCGTATCAGGACCGAAATTTTTTAACCCCGAAAGGGTTTCGCTTCCGTTTTGTTCCCTGTTGATCGCCTCATTGTAGAGAAACTGCGCCTTTTTTTTGAAAAGCAGAGCCAGCCAGTCGTAATGATACCCGGGCTGTTTCGCCGCCATTTCCTCCAGAAGCCACCCCGTCCGAAGGGCGGCAATTCCCTGTTTTATGGTGGGAGAAAATTCTTTGGTAAAGTAATCGTAACAGTACAGGACCAGATAGAGAGAAGCCGCCCCGTTGACCAGATCCCGGGGGCTGGTAAAATCCGCGGAGGGAAAGATCAGCCTGGTTTTTTTGATCCTGTTGTTCTGATCTTCTCTTGCTTTTTCCTTTGACTGCCCGGGGAGGGCCATAAAATCCTTCTCCATGGCGGCAAACCAGCATTCGGGACAAACCGTAGCCTGGTAGGCCAAGGGATAGATAATTCCGTATTTGGCGGAAGCCTCGTAAAGCCTGTGAAGTTCGTCGGTTATTTTCCCCGCAATAAGCCTGCCGCTGCCGGAAAGAAGTTCTTCCCGGTGAAAGGATGTTTCACAGATGGGGCAACAGTATTCTTCTTTTGAAGAATAGGAAATTTTAAGATCCCCGTCCATCCCGCTCCTCCAGCATTACCATGGCTATGGCCAAATCTCCCTCATGGGTCAAGGAAAGATGGGCCCTCCCCGCTCCGGCGGCCCGCATCGCCCCCAGGGCGCTGCCCTCCAAATCCAAACCAGGCCGCCGGTTTAAGGGATTCAGCACCATAATATCCCGCAGGAGGATTCCCGCAAAGCCCGTACCCAGGGCTTTGACAAAGGCCTCCTTGGCGGCAAACCGGGCCGCCAGGGAAGCGGCCATACCCCTCCCCCGTTCCTGAGCCTTTTCAATTTCCCGGGGATCGAAATACCTCTCCAGCAGGGCGGGCCTGGCGGCCCACTTTTCAAGCCGGGAAACCCGCACCGCGTCTATCCCTATGCCCAGGATCATTCTTCTTCCGTCCGCCGGTACAGCGTAACCTGTATGGTTTCAGGATCCGTCCTTTCAAGGGTCAGTTCCTCCCCCAGGAAAACCGTCAGCGGTACTTCGTAGATCCCCGGCTCCGTGAGGGCGGAACAGTCCACGCCGAGGATGGTTTCCTTATCCAGGGCGTCAATGGCCCGCTGAATCCCCAGGACCCGGATTGAAGCGGCGGGGGGATTAAGATCTGCCTCCAGGAACGGAGCAAGGCCGGTTACCGAAACGGGAATATCCGCCAGGTTCGTTATCATGATCAGTTCCCTGACAAAGCCGGTAAATTCGGTCATCCCGTCCCCCCGGATCTCCAACAGGGGGTTGGGGTTGATAATCCTTACCCGGGAAGAAAAATCACCGCTGCGACTTCGCAGATCAATGGACTCGGTTGAAAGTTCCGGTATCTTGGAAAGGATCTTTACCGGCCCTTCCACCGCGGCCTCCGGGGGATCCAAATCATAGGAGACCATTTCATAGCCGGATTCCAGATACCCCTTAAAAGCCGGAGAAATGGGGACGTACCGGCTCATCTTGGCGTCAAGTTCGATGGAAATTTCCATGGGCTCCACCAGGATTTCCAGATCCTCCGTTTCCAAGTCGGCGGCTTTCTGTACCTGCACCGGGACCCTGTAGATCCCCGGCTCGGTATACATACTAAGGTCGACAAAGGCTTCGATACCGGTTTCTCCCACGGGATAAATGCTATTGGCGTCTCCCCGGAGGGTTATTCTGATGGTCCGGGGAAAGGGTCCGGCAGGAACCAAGCCGCTGTCCAGACGGAACGTGAGGGGTACGGAAAAAAACCGTTCCTGTAGATCCCCCATACGGTGAAAGGCAAAGAGAAAAATTGCCACCACCACGGAAAGAACCTTGACATGCCATTTTTCCGTAAGCCTGGCAAGGCTTTTTTTATAGCCGGTCAAAGTGTCCTCTCTTTTACCGTTCTTCCATGACGGTCTCCGCCTCCGCCGCTACGGCCGTTTCTTCCCGGCCGCTGCGGATCTGCCGCTCCAGCAGTTCCTTGAGTTTCTGCTGGATCTCCAGGGGAGAAAGATCGTAATACAGTTTAGATTCATAGGCCAGCGATATGGCGCCGGTCTCCTCGGAAACTACCAGGATCACCGCATCGCTTTGTTCCGACATCCCCAGGGCCGCCCGGTGGCGGGTACCGAAATTTTTCTGTATGTCCCGCTGTTCCGACAGGGGTAAAAGACAACCCGCCGCGGCGATACGGCCCCCGTGAAGCACCAGAGCGCCGTCGTGCAGGGGCCCGTCAAAGGCAAAAACCGTTACGATGAGGCTGGAAGAAAGTTCCGCGTTCAGCCTGGTCCCGGTATCGCTGATGTCCCTCAGGTTGACCTTCCGGGGAAAAACCACCAGCGCTCCCCGGCGCTGCCGGGAGAGGATCTCCGCCGCGGTAACCACGGCCTCAAACTGACCCAGCCGGGGTTTATTGTCCAGCCGAAACAGTTCCCCTTGGCCCAGGCGGATGATGATCTTCCGCAGTTCGGGCTGAAACACAATGGCGATAACCACAAAAAGCCCCGGCGCCAAGATATTGAGAAGCCACTGCAGGGTGGTGAGCTTGAACAGATAGGCGATGCCGTAGATAAGGGCAAGAAACCCCGCTCCCTTAACCAACTGAACCGCCTGGGTTTTTACCAGCAAATCGTAGGCTTTATAAAGAAGAAAAGAAAGGATCGCCACGTCCAGCACGGGACGAAACATATTGTATAGTTCGCCTATTTTCTGGTACCAGATCATCCCTTTTCCCCGTTTCTGCGGCTCCCCAGGGCCGTGAAGATCCTTATCAGGTCCAAGGCCGCCGCCGTATCGTGAACCCGAAGGATGCCGGCCCCGCCAAAGAGGGCCGCTGCGTTGGCGGCAACGGTACCGGCAAGCCGGTCCTCCGCGGCGCGGCCGGTAATCTCACCGATAAAGGATTTCCGCGAAATCCCTATAAGAAGAGGATAATCGGCGAAGCGGATTTCCGCAAGCCGGTTCAGGATAATCATGTTTTCTCCGGCGGATTTCCCAAAGCCGATTCCCGGATCAAGGATAATCTTTTCCGCCGCTATACCCCCCGCCAGGGCCCGGGCCGCCGCCGCCCGGAGAAAAGAACCTATTTCGGCGATCAGTCCGTCCGCGGCGGTTTTGCCGGACCCCGGAGCCGCGGACGGAACCGCCGCCATGGTCCGGGGGGTTCCCCGCATGTGCATCAACACCACCGCCGCTCCCCGCCGGGCGCAGAGGGGAACAAGCCCCGGATCCGAAAAACCGGATATGTCGTTCACCATATCCGCCCCTTCGTCCAGGGCGGAGCGGGCCACGGCGGCCCGGCGGGTGTCCACGGAAACCGGCAGGACGGAACGTTTGCGGAAGATCCGGAGGGCGGGTATAAGCCGGCGGAGTTCCTCCTCTTCCCCGATATACTGTGATCCCGGCCTGGTGGATTCGGCCCCAAAGTCAACGATATCCGCCCCTTCCGCCTCCGCCGTAAGGGCCCGATCCGCCGCTTCCTCCGGTGAAAAGGCCCTGCTGGGTACATAAAAAGAGTCGGGGGTACAGTTTACAATGGCCATGATCAGGGGGCGGCTAAGATCAAAAAAGCCCCCCCCGGGAAGAACAAGGGGCCTTTTTTTCTGAGAAACCGGAACGGCCGCGTTCGCCTGAAGGCCGGAACCGTTCCCTGGAACGGAATCTCCGGCGAAGGACCCGGCGGCGGGCCGCCTCATTTGTTTTTATGTCTATTCTTTCTAAGTTTTTTCTTGCGTTTATGAGTTGCAATCTTTCTGAGCTTGCGCTTTCTTCCGCAGGGCACTTATATTCTCCTTACGATACGGACTTAGTCAAAAAAGTATGAACCAGGGATTTTAAAAGATCAAGGGCCTTTTCGTCCCCGTCCAGCCATACCGCGTCAAACCCCTTCCCCGGCGGCAGGCTTCCCTTTACCAGGGTGGAAAAAAAGGTTTCCTGCCGTTTCGCATAGCGGCGGCTGTTCCGGGCCACCAGGGTCCTGACCCCAGCGGAATCACCGGTAAAGCTCCATCTGCCGGAAGCTTCGGGGACAAAAAATTCCCGGTAACCGATGGCCCGCAGTCCTGGATCCCGGGGAGTATACCCCCGTTTGAAAAGCCCCTCCACTTCTGCCGCCAGCCCCAGGCGGAACATATCATCGCAGCGCCGGCCGATACGGCGGTACAGTTCTTCCCGGGGCCGCCTGATTCCCGCCGCAAAAAAACGGAAACCCCGGCGGGGCATTTTCCCCTGGACAAAGGAACTGAGGGGCAGTCCCAGGCGGCATACCTCAAGAGCCCGGAGAAGCCGGTGGGCGTCGTTGGGATGGATCCGTTCCGCCGCCCGGGGATCCCGCCGTTCCAGCTCTTTCACGAGGGGCCCCGTTCCCTGGCGGAGGAGTTCCGCCTTCAGGGCGGCACGCAGGGCCGGATTCGAAGGGGGCGTCCCGGGGAGGCCGTAGATAAAATTTTTTAAGTAAAAACCCGTCCCCCCGGAAACCACCGGCAGGGCGGAACGGTTCCAGATTTCCGCGCAGGCCTCACCGGCCAGGCGGACAAAATCTCCCGCGTTGAATTGTTCGCCGGGATCACGGAGATCGATAAGATGGTGGGGCAGATCCCGGCACAGGGAAGCCGGGGGCTTGGCGGTCCCAATGTCCATACCCCGGTACACCTGCATAGAATCGGCGGAAACGGCCTCCCCCCGGCAAAGGGGATGGGCCCCGGTGAAAAGCTTTTCCAGAAATTCCGTCTTGCCGGAAGCGGTGGGACCAAAGAGAATAAACACGGGGATGGTTCCGGATCCGGAGGTTTCCGCGTCCGGACAGGGACTATCCAACCCGGCGCCCCTAGACGGGGGATCCTTCCTCAAGGCGAAATTCTATCTCCCCGGTAAAGACCTGCTGGGCCGCCAGGGAAACTACCTTACCCTCGTGTTCTTCAATTTCGGGATCCCGAAGCATGGAAAGCTGAAAAGCCCGGCGGGAAGCGGCGCTGGTTATTTCATACATATTCTTTTCGTAGCCGATGAGCTGTTCTAAAGGGAAAATCATGGATTACCCTATCTTGTTTATGGAAAATGTACAAGACCTCTTCCCGGCAGGTCCGTTTAGGAGGGCGTGCCGCCGGGGGACTTCCCCCGGGGCTGATTTTCTTCTATAAAAAATAAGCAGCGTATTTACGTTTAACGAACTGGTGGAAAATATAAACACATTACGGGAAACGCTCAACCAGGGCCAGAAAAGCCTGTCCAAAGAAAACATAGAGGATCTTTTAAAAGACATGCCCCGGCATAATTCATTCCGCTATATCAACCAGGGAAGCCTTACGGATGAATATTTTAGGTTTGCCCGTCAAACCCTGGATGATCTACACGTTTATATTGTTATCTCGAATACCGGAAGCCCTGCCGGTGAAGTAATCTCACTGTTTACCAAAAAACAGTATAACCACGCTTCTTTGTCCTTTGACAGAAATTTAAAAACCATCATAAGCTATAACGGCGGCGAAAGGATATATCCCCCCGGATTGAATATGGAAACGGTCAAGTATTTTAACAAGAAACGAGATTCTTCCATCATGGCATACAGCATTCCCATATCGTCCGAAAAGAAAAAAGCCGTCATTGATACAATCAGTGAAATTAACAAAGAGGGAAACGCCTATAACTTAATTGGGCTTGTGTTGAAATTCTCGTTTAGCCAAACATAATGTTCTGTTCGCAGTTTGTATATAAAATGCTGAAAATGGCGGGAATAAACTATTTTGATAAAAAAGACGGACGGATAAAACCAACGGATCTAATCGAATTGGATTATTACCGAAAACTGCACTATGAATATGAGATCAAATTTAACGAATCCAACGCCCCGCCTTGAGGGGCGGGTTCTGTGGAGACGCTTTAGGCGCTTCCATGGGCGGCGCAAATCGCCGCTCCCAAGGCGTCGGCGGCGTGATCCGGCGTGGGGATCACCGGAAGCCCCAGGATAAGGCGGACCATCTCCTGTACCTGTTCCTTTTCGGCCCTCCTCAGCCCCGCCACGGCCTGTTTGATCGCATGGGGGGTACATTCCTTCAAGGGCAGGTTTCGTTCCGCCATGGCCAGGGACAGGACCCCCCGGGCCTCCGCCACGGCGATGGCGCTGGAAACGTTGCGGCCAAAATAAAGGGTTTCCATGGCCGCCTCGGTGGGTTCCCAAGCATCCAGCACTTCGTTGATCCGGGTGTAGATAAAAAAAAGCCTCTCTTCCCGGGGCAGGGAGGCCCTGGTTTCTATGCATCCATGGGCCAGGTAGCTGACCCGGCTGCCGGCATACTCCACCAGGCCCCAGCCGGTGGAAGCCAGACCGGGATCAATTCCGATGATACGCCTCTTTGATCCACGGGCAAGGGGAAGACGCTTATCCTCCACCGCCGCGGACGGAGTACGTATGCGGCCCTTTACTCCGCCCCGCGCTCTGTCCAAAGCGGCTTATTCCATGGAAAAGCCTTCGGGAAGGGCCATGTTATGGTAGACGTTTTGAACGTCGTCATTTTCTTCCAGTTTATCGATCATCCGCATGGCCTTGGCGGTGGCGTCGTTGTCCAGGGCAACCTCCGCTTCCGCCACCATGCTTACCTCGGCGCTGAGGGTGTCAAAATGTTTAGCGGACAGGGCGTCCATGACCGTCTCAAAGTCTTCCGGAGCGCAGGTTACTTCCACCATGCCGTCGGCGGCGGACACATCTTCGGCCCCGCCTTCCAAGGCAGCCTCCATCACCTGGTCTTCGCTGTATTTTTCCCCGTCCAGGGTGATGATCCCCTGGCGCTTAAAGAGCCTGCTTACCGAACCGGCCTTGGCCAGTTCCCCGCCCCCCCGGGTAAGGATGTTCCGCACATCTGCGGCGGCGCGGTTTTTATTATCGGTAAGCACCTCTATGAGGAGCCCCACCCCGCCGCCGGCATAGGCTTCGTAGGTCAGTTCTTCGTAGTTGACCCCTTCCAGTTCGCCCGTACCCTTTTTTATGGCCCGGTCAATGTTGTCCTTGGGCATGTTGGCGCCCCGGGCCTTTATGATGGCGGTCCTGAGCCGGGGATTCGAGTCGGGATTACCCCCACCCATCCGGGCGGCGATGGAAATTTCTTTAATCAGCTTGGTAAACATCTGGCCCCGCTTCGCATCGGCGGCACCCTTGGCATGTTTAATAGTTGCCCATTTACTATGGCCGGACATGGCTTCTCCTTACTTCTATAATCTTAAGGTGGAGCGTTTTTACATGAGGCAAAATCAACAAAACAGGCTTTCAAAAAAGCCTAAACCGGAGGAGAAGGATCGCAGCCCTCCTTCTCCCCCGGTCCGCGCTTAACGGATATCCCATTTACCCCTGGTAATAGCCTTTTCCACGGAATCTTTGACAAGCCTGTCAAACCATTCATAGTTAAAGGGCTGTTTGGTCCTGATTATGGGCCTGAGAAAGAAATTCAGCTCTTCATAGCAGGATTCACAAAGTTCCCTGTGGGCCACATGCATATAGCTCCGTTGATTAATGGCGGTGGTGATGTCGCTGTGGCATACATCGCATTTCAGATTTTTCATAACAACTCCTCATATTAAAAATGGACTTATCCGGAAACCCGGCCGGAAATGCCGCCGCCGCCGCTTCCTTTCAGGTCCCGCAAAATGCCCCGCATTTTGCCGTCTTCCAGTGAAAATTGTCCGGAAACCGGGATTCCCGGGCAACTCTAATAATCAGCGGTAATACAAATCAAGTATACCTCCTTTGAAAAAAAATGTAAAGTACTCCCATGAAAAAACCCTTTATTATCGCCGAATTGGGAACCTCCCACGGGGGAGATCCGGTGAAGGCTGGAGAACTGATCGACGCCGCCGCGGAATCAGGGGCGGACTGCGTTAAGTGCCAAATCGTCTACGCAGAAGAAATTTTGCACCCCAAAACGGGCAAGGTGGCCCTGCCGGGGGGGGGAATTCCCCTTTATGATGTTTTCAAGAGCCTGGAACGGGGGCCCGCATTTTACAGAGACATGAAAGACCGGGCGGAAAAGCGGGGACTTCTCTTTCTGGCTACCCCCTTTGGCCCCGCCAGCGCCGCCCTCCTTAAGGAGCTGAATCCCCGGGCGGTCAAAATCGCCTCGCCGGAGCTGAATTATACCTCCCTGCTGCGTGAAACCGCCTCCTGGGGGATCCCCCTTTACCTTTCCGCCGGGGTTGCTACCCTGGGCGACATCGAGGAAGCCCTGGAAACAGCCGGAAGCGCCTGGCCGGATGCGGCGGTTCCGCCAAACATCACCCTCCTCCACTGCGTTACCGCCTATCCGGCCCCGCCTGAGGACTACAACTTGCGGCTTCTGTCCAATCTGGCGGGGATCTTTGGTCTTTCCGTGGGGATAAGCGATCATTCCCTGGATCCCCTCCTGGTTCCCCTCCTGGGGGCGGCCCTGGGGGCTTCGGCGCTGGAAAAACACTTTTGCCTTTCCCGGCACGATCCCGGACTGGACGATCCCATCGCCCTGGATCCCCCTTCCTTTACCCGGATGACCGCCGCCATGGAAAGGGCCCGCTCCATGGAGGGGGATGCACTGGTGGACGCGCTCAAAAAAGAATTCGGAGCGGAGCAGGTAGAACAAACCCTGGGCAACGGGATAAAGACTTTGGCCCCTTCGGAACGGGATAATTACGGACGGACCAACCGTTCCATCCACGCCCTCACAGACATCGCCCGGGGGGATCTGATCCGCTCCGGAATGATCGCCGTTCTGCGGACCGAAAAACTCCTGCGTCCCGGCCTTCCTCCCCGGTGGGAAAGGCTTATCCCCGGCAGGAGGGCCCGGCGCCGTATCCCCGCCGGGGAAGGGATCCGCTTTGAGGACATTTAACCATTGCTAATTGTACAAAAAAGCGCCAGACTGGGAATTATGGAAGGGATTTACCTATGGCGAACGTGCCGTTTGGGCCGGCCCAATACCTGACCCGGTTCAGCGAACAGAGCATCTCCTGCAATCACTATGTGCTTGCCAAGCTGGGGATAGATCGCAGCCGCTGTTCCCTAAAAATCGAAGATTATGTGATCCTCTGTATGCCCTTTCAGTTCGGCTTTAAACGTTCAATCTTGATGGCCCCGCTGTCCAAAGAGGAGCTGGTTTTTTTTCAGAAATACGAGAATACCACCGTTAATCTTTCCATCACCTTCATTCCGGCGGGCCGGATTGAACCGATACACTTCTTTATCCACTGTAGTCTGACCAAAATAGGCCAGATGAAAAACAGAGAAAACGTGGGACTTTTTGTGGTGGACTACAAGAATACCCCCGACGAACTGGTGATGGTACTGGGGGATTTTCTGGACGGTCAGGAAAAACTCCTTTCCCAGTACGAGGATTACGCCGATACCCCCATCCGCGTTACCCCCGACACTTCCAGGGCTCTGGGATACAACATGTACTCCGTCATCTGTGACAGTCCCCAGGGAAGGCGTATCCAGGTGCTTAGCCTGAGCAGCAAAAACCTGGAACACCTGGAAGCGGCGGGGGCTCCGGTGCGCGCACCGGGAACCGCTGTACAGTACCAGCTTTTTTTTAAAAAATACCGGGTTTCCGCCAGGGGCAGGGTGGAAAGGGCGGCCCAGATCCCCCAGGGGATCATACAGACCGTATCCCAGCTGCATTTCTGTCCCGAATTGGTGGAGGTAATAGATGATTACTGGCTTAATGTTCACAGCAACCCCAAGGCGGCCAAGCAATGACAACCATTAAACCCAGGGTCCTCAAGGGATTCCGGGATTTTCTGCCCCCCCAGGAACTGGCCCGAAGGGACATGATCGAAACCATAGAACGGCGCTTTCGATCCTTCGGCTTTGTGCCCATTGACACCCCGGCGCTGGAATATGCGGAGATCCTCCTGGGCAAGGGAGGGGGGGAAACGGAAAAACAGGTATACCGCTTTACCGATCACGGAGGCCGGGATGTGGCCCTCCGGTTCGATCTGACAGTCCCCTTTGCCCGTTTTGCGGCGGAGCACCGGTCCGGCCTGATCCTGCCCTTTAAGCGCTACCATATCGCCAAGGTCTGGCGGGGAGAAAACACACAACGGGGCCGCTACCGGGAATTTACCCAGTGCGATTTTGACATCCTAGGGAGCGACTGCGCCGCGGCGGATTTTGAAATCCTTCTGATGATGAGATGCTGCCTTTTGTCCCTCTGCGGAACAAAAACGGACCTTACCATCCGGCTTAACCACCGGGGCCTTTTTAACCGCTTTCTGGATTCCCTGGGGCTAAGGGACAAATCGGCGGACATCCTGAGGCAGGTGGACAAGCTGGGCAAAACCGGCAGGGAGGGAGTCCGGGAACTGCTGGAGGAAACCACCGGGGAAAGGGCAAGCGGGAAGATCCTGGAGTATATCTCCCTGGGGGAAGGGGAGGACTACAGGAAGGCGCTGGAACAGCTCAAGGCCGCCGCCGGAGAGGGGGAGGATACGCGAAGGCTGGAAGAACTGCATCGCTATATGAAGGATGCCGGAGCGGAGGATTGTTTTGTCCTTGACCCTTCCATCACCAGAGGGCTCGATTACTATACCGGCCTGGTCTGCGAAACCTTCCTGAACCGGCTCCCCGGAATCGGATCGGTCTGCTCCGGGGGCCGCTACGACAATCTCACAGAACTCTATTCCCGGGAAGCCGCCGGGGGAGTGGGGGCTTCCATCGGCCTGGACCGGCTCCAGGCGGCCCTGGAAGAACTGGGCTCCGTGGAGTCCGGTTTTTCCGCCGCCGCCACCGCCATTGCCTGCCTCAAGGCGGAAGACTCCGGGAAAGCCCAGGCCCTGGCGGAAGGTTTCCGCCGCCGGGGGATCCGCTGCGAGGTCTTTCTGGAACCAAAAAAACAAACCCAGCAGTTTATTTTAGCGGAAAAGAAGGGAATCCCCTGGGTAATTATCCCCGGCACGGAGGATGCCGGCGGCTTTGACCGTTTTACCCTGCGGAACATAGCCGCCCGGGAAAACCGGGAGGGCCTGGATGCCGAAACGGCGGCCCGGATCATGACCACCCGGTGAAGGGCCGCAAGCCCCCGCCGTCCGGGCTAGACTCCTACGGATGCGGCCGGGAGGGTCTCCTCCATTCATCCATGGTTTCCCTCAGGGCCGGCGCCGAGGCGCGGATTACCCCTTCGTCCACACAATAGGCAAAGCGAATCCAGCCGGGGGCGCCGAAACTACTCCCCGGTACGCCCAGGACGAGGTGTTTTTTAAGAAGCTCCGAAAAAGCCCTGTCGCCGGAGGAGGGCTGTAAACCATCCGGAGCGGCTTTGGCGGTATCCGTCCCGGCGCCGGGGGAGGGTACTTGGGCGAAGATGTAAAAGGCCCCCTCCGGTTTTACATAGGTCATGCCTGCGCTGTCCAGCACATCCATAAAAGCGGCCCGGCGCCGGGCGTAGGTTTCTACATCCACCCGTTCTTCCGTCAGGGCGGCCACAACCCGCTGCATCAAAGCGGGGGCGTTGACATAGCCCAATACCCTGGTGGCATAGATCAGGGCCCCCAGGACGGTCTCCGCATCCTCCGCGGCGGGACTTAGGGCGATATACCCGATCCTCTCTCCAGGCAGGGAAAGGCTCTTGGAATAGGAAGTAACGGCGATGGATTCTTCGTAGGCGGACAGCACCGGCGGAACGGTCAGGCCGCCGTAGACGATTTCCCGGTAGGGTTCGTCCGCCACCAGCCAAGGACGGCGGCCTGATTTTTTTTCCCACCTCCGGAGCAGATCCGCCAGGGCTGCGATGTCTCCGGCGGGATACACCCGTCCTGTAGGATTGTGGGGTGAATTGATCAGTACCGCCGCCGTTTTGGGGGAAAGGGCCTGTTCAATGGCGGCCAGATCCAGGCCGAAATCCCGCCCGCCCGGCGCTTCCACCAGGATCCCCCCGTGGTTTGCCGTATAGGGCCGGTACTCCATAAAAAAGGGCCGGGAAACAATCACTTCGTCCCCGGGGTCTAGGATACTCTTGAATACCACGTTAAGGCCCCCGGCAGCGCCTACGGACATGATGATATGGGAGGCCGGCACGGTACAGCCCTGTTCCCGGGAAGCTTTTTGCGCGAGGATCTCCCGAACTTCGGGGTACCCCGCATTGGGCATGTAACCGTGGGATCCCGGAGTTTTTCCTTCGGCGTCCTTGCCGGCCAGGCTCTTCAATACCCGGTGGAAAGCCGGGGGCGGTTCCAGGTCGGGGTTTCCGATGGAAAAGTCAAAGACCCTGTCCCCGCCGTATTTCTTTTTTAGCTCCCGCCCTTCCTCGAACAGCTTCCGGATCATTGAAGAAGAGACCAGCGCCTCCCTGACCGTCCGCGCTATTGCCATGATCGTCCTCCAAGGTTACTCTACAGTAAAACCGTGGAAGGGTAAACCTTTTACGCTGTATCCTACAGTATGGGGCGCAAGGATATACTTGGATGAACACAACAGTCCCAACCGTGACAGCATGTCTTGCGGCGGCGGATCAGACAAAGGCCATGATAGTCAGGGAGGGGGTGCTGGCGGAAATCCCATCCCTTCTGGAAGCGTATTTTCCCGGCGCCGCTGTTTTTCTTGCAGCGGACGAAAATACCTTCAGGGCCGCCGGTTCCGCCGTACTGGAGATCATACAAGATTCGGGCGCCGCGGTCGCGGGGACCTATGTGTTTCCAGGCCGGTGGATCCACGCTGAATATGGTCATGTGGAAATCCTGCGGGAAAAATTCCACCAGGAGCGGGAATCATCACGTTCCTTGGTTCCTCTGGCCGTGGGGGCGGGGACAATCAACGATCTGGTTAAACGGGCCGCTTCGGAACTGGGTCTCCCCTACTTCTGCATCCCCACGGCGGCTTCCGTGGACGGCTATACAGCCTACGGAGCCTCCCTGCTCTGCGAAGGATTCAAACAGACCCTTCCCTGCGAAGCCCCCCTGGTGGTGGCCGCCGATACGGCGATCCTGACCGCCGCCCCAGCCTTTCTTTCCTCTTCCGGCTTCGGGGATCTGGCGGGAAAGATCATTGCCGGAACGGACTGGATCATCGCGGACAGCGTGTTTGCCTTAGGGGGCATGGAAAAGCCCGCCCCAGGTACGGCGGCGGTGGATCCCAAAGCCTGGAACATGGTACAGATCCCCCTAAAAAACGAACTGGCCCGTTCCGCCGGGGCCGCCCGGGGAGACCGGGAAGGGGTTAAAACCCTTTTTGAGTCCCTAGGAATAACCGGTTTTGCCCTTCAGTATATGAAAGACTCCCGGGCCATTTCCGGCTGCGAGCACATGTGGAGCCACGTATGGGAAATGGAAAATCTTTCCTTCCGGGGGGCCCCCGTAACCCACGGCCACAAGGTTGCCCTGGGCACCCTCGCGGCGGCGGCCTTTACCGAATGTCTGTTCGCGGAAAAACCGGATCCCCCGGCGGGCGGCACAAAACCCGGCGGCGGCCTTTCCTGGGCGGACCGGGAAACGGCGGTACGCCGGGCCTTTGCCGGCCTTGACAGGGCCATGGAGGCGGCTTTGAAAACCTCCCGGGCAAAATTCATGGAAGACGGGGAACAGTCCCGGCGGCTTCGCGGGGGAATTCTGGACCACTGGGAAAATATAAAAAAAGCGGTATTTGAAAAGCTGCCGCCCTACGGAGAACTGCGGCAACTCCTCAAGGAAGCGGGGTGCCCGGTAACGCCCGCCGAAACCGGCCTGACCAGGGAAAGGGTCATAGCCACCGCCCGGAAGGCCCAGATGATGCGGAACCGCTTTACCGTGCTGGATCTGGCCTTTGAAACCGGCGTTTTTGAGGACGTTCTAAAGCGAATGGAAAACTCTGATACATACCTTGTCTAAGGGGGCGGGGGCAGCCTGCCCCCGCCGGCTACACCAGGGTCCGGGCGATGCGGACAATGTCCGCGAAAACCCCGCCGGCAGTTACCTGTGCCCCTGCACCGGGACCTTTGATTACCATGGGAAGCCGGGAATAGCGGTCGCTGGTTATGGCCACCATATTGTCGGAATCCTTGAGGGTCCTGAAGGGGCTCCCCTCTTCCTCGCCCCGAAGTGCAAGTTTAGCCCGGCCGTCTTCGATGACCGCCACATAACGGAGAGCCCGGCCTTTCGCGGCTGCCCGGAAACGGCGTTCTTCAAAGGCGGCGTCGCTGTTTTCCAGTTCGCAGAAAAAAGCGTCCACCCCGGAGGCTTCGAAACAGGCCGGAGCCAGGAGGGGCTCGATCTCTACTTTTTCAAATTCAAGCTGCATGCCGCATTCCCGGGCTAGGATCAGCGCCTTCCGGGCGGCATCCATGGCGTTCAGGTCGTCCCGGGGATCCGGTTCCGTATAACCTGCGGCCCGGGCCTCCCGGACCAGGGTGGAAAAAGGTTTTTCGCCGTTAAAATTATTAAAGATGTACGAAAGGGTCCCCGAAAGTACCGCCTCGATACGCCGCACCCTGTCT
This sequence comes from Treponema sp., assembly GCA_031280125.1. GTDB lineage: Bacteria > Spirochaetota > Spirochaetia > Treponematales > Breznakiellaceae > JAITHE01. The sequence goes on along the minus strand of JAITHE010000111.1, from coordinate 3,355 downwards.
CCCGAAAGAAAAAGATCCCGCAGGGTGGATATTACCGGAAGCCCTGCACAGACTGTGGTCTCGTACAGGTAGGGAATTCCCCGCTCCCGGGAATAGGCGGTCAGGGTCTTGTAGTACCCGTAGCTTCCCGCATTGGCCCGTTTGTTGGGGGTAACAATGGGAATCGCATGGGTGATGATTTCTTCGTAGGCTGCGGCCACTTCACCGCTGGCGGTACAGTCGCAGAAGGCCGTATTGGGAAGATTGTATGCCTTCATGGTTTCGATAAACCCGTCCAAGCTGAAAGGAACCGGATCCCCCGGTTTGCCGGATTTTTCCGGCGGGGTCTCCGCGGAGGACGCTTCCACGGCCCCCCGCCGCAGCAGGGACTTGACTTCCAGGGGATCGAGGCCCTCCGCATTGAAAAGCATCCCCCGGGAATTGCCCGCCCCCGCCAGGCTGATCCTAATCTTGTGGGTATCGGCGAGGATCTCCCGGTGTACGGAAAGCTGATCCAGCAGGGTACCCCCGATCAGGCCCGATCCCAGAAGAAACAGGTTCACCGACCGGATTCCGGAAAGAAAAAAGGCTTCATGGATCGCGTTCAGGGCTTTGGCCTCGTCCTGGGCCGCAACCACCAGGGAAATGTTGATCTCCGAAGAACCCTGGGCTATGGCCGCCACGTTGATCCCGTTCCGCCCCAGGGCGTGAAACACCTTGCCGGAGATCCCCGAAACCCGCTTCATCTTTTCGCCCACCACTGCCACAATGGAAAGATCTTCCTCCGCCAGGGGATCGTCAATGGTCCCTTCCCCTATTTCCCGGTGAAATTCTTCCCTGAGCCCTTCCAGGGCAACGGTTCCTGCGATGGGATCCAGAGCAACGCAGATTGAGTATTCACTGGAACCTTGGGAGACGAGGATCACGCTGATCTTCCGCCGGGCCAGGACGCCGAAAAACCGGGAGAAAAAACCCGCCGCCCCCACCATGCCGGATCCCTGAAGCCTGACCAGGGTTACCCTGGAAAGGGAGCTGATCCCCCGGATGGGGTATTCACTCTTTCCCGCATTACGGGTGATGCGGGTTCCCGGACAGGAAGGGTTAAAGGTATTCCTGATGATGATAGGAATGTTTTTTTCCAAGGCGGGCTTTATGGTCGGAGGATGCAGGACTTTTGCCCCGAAGTGGGTAAGCTCCATGGCCTCTTCGTAGGAAACGGAGTCGATGAGGAAGGCGCTTTTTACAAGCCTGGGATCCGCCGTAAGAAAACCGTCCACATCGGTCCAGATTTCTACCCCCTCGGCGTCCAGGGCGGCGCCGTAGATTGCCGCGGAAAGATCTGAGCCGCCCCGTCCCAGGGTAGTGGCGGAACCGTCCTCAGCGGAAGCTACAAAACCGGAGGCCACAAAAAGCCCCGGGGCAGCCCCCACCCGTTTCCGGATACGGCGGAAGGTTTCGGCGGGAATAAAACGGGCGGCCCCGTAATTGCCGTCGGTGAGGATCATGTCCCGGGAGTCCAGGTATTCCGCGGACATCCCCGACGCCTGGAGGATCCGGGCGGCAAGAGGCGCGGAAAGCCTTTCCCCAAAACTCATGATCCCGTCGAGGCTTCGGAGAGAAAGCTCGCCGAGCATACCGACGCCCTCCAGCATGCGGGAAAGTTCCGTCAGGGAACTCTCGATCCCGGCCCGGGCGGCCCTTTGTTCTTCTTCGTCAAGAAAGGCTGCGCCGATCTCCAGGTGGCGGTCCAGCATATTCCCCAGGGTTTTTTCTATGAACCCTTCGCCGGCCGCGGCAGAACCACGATTCGTCTGCCCCGAGGCGTATCGAGCCGCCTGGATAAGGGAATCTGTAATCCCCGCCAAAGCCGAAACCACCACCACCTTTGTTTTTCCCCGGTGATCCGGATCCTTCAATATCGAAACAAGTTTGGAAACCGCCCCGGGGGATCCCACGGATGTACCGCCGAATTTAAGCACCAGCATAGCCCATACTACTCCTCTTGTCCGGCCGGTTTCAATCAGGTTATGATCCCCCCATGGCCCCTGCAAGCTCCCGCCGTTATTTTGACTGGGCCGCCGCCGCTCCGCCGGAACGGCATGGTTCCCCGGAGGAGTACTCCCTGGGGAATCCTTCTTCTCTCCATGCCGAAGGCAGGGCTGCCAGGACGGCCCTGGAAGAGGCGCGGGCCCGCTGCGCCAGGGTCTTGGGGGTAAAGGCGGAGGAGCTTTTTTTTACATCCGGCGGGACCGAATCCAACGCGATTGTTCTTTTTTCCCTGCTTTCCAGGATCCGCTCACGGAGGGGGGCAGAACTGCTCTATTCCGCGGTGGAACACCCTTCGGTGGGAGAAAACGCCGCCGTCCTTTCCCGGTTGGGAATAGCCTGCACAGCGATCCCCGTGGAAAAGGACGGCAGGGTAAGCATGGAAACCCTCAAAAGAACGCTGGTAAAAAATCCCGCCCCCCGGATGGCGGCGATCATGGCGGTGAACAACGAAACCGGTGCAATCAACGACATAAAAGCCTTGGGGGCGGTTCTTGGGGAGGGGACGAAAACGCGGGAAGAGCGGGACGGCGCGCCGGAAACTCCCCTGGTTTTCCTCCACTGCGACGTGGTCCAGGCGGCGGGCAAGATTCCCCTGGACCTCCCCGGCGGAGGGGCGGATTCGGCTTCCCTCAGCGCCCATAAAATCGGCGGTTCCCGGGGGATAGGTCTGCTCTGGCTCAAAAGGCCCCTCTTCCCTCTGATCCGGGGAGGCGGACAGGAGGGGGGGATTCGGCCCGGTACAGAAAATACCGCCGGTGCCCTGGCCCTGGCGGAGGCGCTGGAATCCCGGCTAGGGTCTTCCCTGGCCGGGGCCCGGGAAGAAGCGGCGGCCCGCATGAAAGCCCTCATGGGAGCTCTCCGTGGAACGGGGCGCTTCCTTCCCATACCGGCGGACCGGGAAGACGATGATCCCCGCTTTTCTCCCTGGATACTTCAGGGGGCCTTTATGAATGGCGAAGAAAAAATAATCCCCGGGGAACTCCTGGTCCGCGCCCTGGACGAGCGGGGTTTCGCCCTTTCCACCGGATCCGCCTGTTCCCGGGGAAACAAAAAACGATCCGTCCTGGAAGCCATGGGGGCCGGCGCAGCCGCCCTGGGGGGCATCCGGATTTCTCAGGGCTGGTCCACCACCATGGAAGATATGGAGACCCTGGCGGAGGCAATCGGAGAACTCTGCCGCACCCTCTAGGGGCTTGGCGAACAGGACGGCCCGAGATGCCTCAAATAGAAATGTTACCGAAAGCTCCGGCTGCCTCATTTAGAAAATGTTACCAAGACTAAAGCCGCTCCTGGGTCTGATTACGGTTTACCTGGGCAAGCCGTTGAC
>JAITHE010000058.1 GCA_031280125.1 Treponema sp. | reverse complement strand
GGGTACTACTGCTTTAGCATACAACATAGTCTTCCTCCGTACAGAAACACTGTAAATGGTACCGGAGGGCGGGGCCGTCCGGTACTTCTATGGTACGTCTAATCAGCGTTGCCTTAGGTCCGGGTTTTTTCCTGCCAGCGGGCGGCGGCTGCGGCGGCCTTCTCCGTCTCCCCCATTATCATGGCATCATAGAGGAAAAAGTAAAGTTCCCGGTCCTCCCTGCCTAGAGAGAGGGCGCTCAAATCCTTTAACACCCCCTCCGCCGCCGGAAGATCATCCTTTTCCAGGGCCTCCCGGAACCGCCGGATCCCCTCCGCACATTTCCCTTCCCTGCCCCCATCCGCCAGGATACGGCTTTTCTCGCTATTTTCGGCCTCTTCCTTTAGCTTCCCGTAAAATGCGGGCAGGATCCTCCCTATTTCTTCTATATCGGAACGTTCCGCCGCCTCCGCCAGGGCCGCCGCCTCCGCCCGCAGTTCCGGCGTTTCCACCCCCTTTTTCAGGATCAGCGCCAGGGAACGGAATTTTTCCAGGTAGACGGCGTCTGTTTCAAGCCCTCTTTCAAAATGCCAGCGGTAGTGGTTAAGCAGATCCAGCCGCCGCAGAAACAATTCCTGGACGAAGGGCGCCGTTTTTCCTCCGCCCGGAAGGGAACGCCGGTCGCCGTTTCCCCGCCGCCGGTCGGCAAACCCCCGGCGGTTCCCGGTCCTGCGGCGCTCCCGGGAACCCCGCCGGTCCCGGACAAGCTGTTTTTCCGCCGGGATCCACCTGGCTACCGCCTCGTCCAGTTTTGCTATTTCTATGGGTTTGGAGATGTAGCCGTCGAACCCCCGTTCCAGAAAAAACTCCCTCATCCCCGTTACCGCATTGGCGGTTAGGGCCACAATGGGCATGGGGATTTCCTTCCGGGCGGCCTCCATCTCCCGGATCCCCCGGACGGTTTCCACCCCGTCCATTCCTTCCATCAGGTGATCCATAAAAATAAGGTCGTAGCGGTGTTCCGCCGCCAGTTCCAGCGCTTCCCCGCCGCTCCCGGCGCTGTGGATCTGCATCCCGTAGGGCTCCAGGAGGCCCGCCAGTACCTGCCGGTTGCTGGGAAGATCGTCCACCACCAGCACCTGGGCGGCGGGCATGATAATACCCTGTTCCAAAAGCCCCGGTTCCGCCAGGACCTCCTCCGTCTCCTTCCCCGTCCCCTGCCGCTGGGGAAGAATCACCGTAAAGACGCTGCCCCGGCCAAATTCGCTTTCCACCCGGATTTCCCCGTCCATCAGGCGGCAGAGGTTTTTGCAGATCGCCAGCCCCAGCCCTGTCCCCTCGATGTTCAGGTTCCGGCGGTTTTCCAGCCGGGAAAACTCGGTAAAAAGTCTGCCCATATCCTCTTTTCTAATCCCCATCCCCGTATCGGCCACCGAAAACCGCAGGGTTACGGCGCCGGGGGGGGCGGTCAGGGGAATATCCTTGCCCTCCGCCAGGCCGGCCTGGAACACAATCCTTCCCCGCTGGGTAAATTTTACCGCATTTCCCAGGATGTTAAGGAGGATCTGCCGGATCCGCAGTTCGTCCCCCACCAGCACAGGGGGAACCGCCGGATCGATCCCGGTAACCAGGGCGATGTTTTTCCCGGCCAGTCTCATGCGGATAATGTCGGTTACCTCCCGGACCAGCGCGCCGACGCGGTATTCCCGGTTTTGAATTTCCATTTTCCCCGTTTCGATCCTCGTAAAATCCAGAATGTCGTTGATGATGGAAAGGAGGGTATTCCCCGCATGGCCTATCCGCTCGGCGTTTTCCCGGATATCCTCCGGGGGCCGCGCCCTAAGGATAAGCTCGGTCATCCCCAGGATCACGTTCATGGGGGTGCGGATCTCGTGGCTGATGTTGGCCAGGAACATGCTCTTGGCCTGGAGTTCGCTGTTCAGCTTGCCGTAGATCCGGGCCAGCATCATCGTAACCGCCAGCACAAAAAAGTAAAAACTATAGCGGGTTAGGCTAAAGGGGTAATGAAAAAACAGGGAATTGAGTATATCGGCAAAGGCGCTGACCGCCACAATACCCACGGCGATCAGCAGGTTCCCCGGATGGGTCTCCCAGAGGGCGCGGAACAGCCCCGCCGTCCCGGCCTTCCGGGGGGGATGTTTCCCGCGCCGGGACCGCAGTTCCCGGATAAAGGCAAACAGGACGTTATGGATCAGTATCCACAGGATAGCGGCAAACCCCATGATCTGCCAGGCTGTCAGCGCATCGCTTCCGTAGGGGTGGGGAAGAAAAAGCTGGGAAACCGCCAGAAAGGCAAACACCCCCGCGTAGGTTTTGGTAACGGCGGAAAGTTTTCCCAGGCAGAGGGTTTCGGTAAAGGCCCCCAGCGCCGGAAGCACCAGAAAGATGCAGAAAAATTCCAGCTTCACCACGATAAGGGTATCGGGGATATAATTGTAAACGCCGGCGGTTCTAAACAGAAAGTACAGCCCCATAAGGAACGAAAAGATCCCGCAGAACAGGTTGTACACGTCCTTCCGGCGGCTGATGAAGAGCAAAATATGGTACAGGGCGACCAGGAGATAGCCGCCGATCAGGATCATCTCCGGCGTTTCGTTATGCTTCCGGCTTAGATAGGCCCAGTGATCAATATAAAAGGGCGATGAATATTGAAAACCCAGGGTAGGATCCGTGGGGTCTCCCAGGATGCGGAAGGCCAGGATATTTTCCCCCGCCCGGAAAAGTTCCGCATCCAGGGGAAAAAGCAGGTTCCGCTGGCTGTGGTGCTCCCGGATCTTCGCCCCCGGCGTAAAGAAGCCCTCCGAGGGCCGGCCCAGGTGCATTTCGCTCTTCACCAGGGTTCCGTTAAGGTAGACTTCCCAGTTATCCCCAATCCCCGCCAGGAACAGACCGGGCAGGGCGGAACAGGACCCCTCTTCCCCCGCCATAAAGGGAATTACAAAGGTAAATTCCTCTTCCGGCTTCCCAAAGGGAGAAAGAAAGGTCCGTTTTGGCAGTCCCGGCAGGCCCTGCTTCCCCACGATCACGGTGGACCACCGTTCCTTTACGATCCAGGCGCTGTCCCGCAGATCCGGCGCGGCCGTATCCGCGGGATCAAAGCCCCTTTTTAGGTACAGGGGATAATCCTGGAGGTTCACATACGGAGCCGGCCTTTCCTGTACCCCGGAGGCCGCACCTCCGGCAGATAAAACCCCGGCGGCCAGAAAAACGAGGGTTAGGGTAATGGGCAGCCTATGGGGAACCAGGCAATCCTCCTGCCCTATTATACCCGGCGGGGGGAACCCCAGACAAGATCCCTGTCCGCCGGGGAAGCGCCGGTTGAATTGACCCAGAACAACCAACCAACCCCGCCGCAGAGCAGATAAGGTACGGTTGTTCTGGCAAGGTATAAGGCTTTAGGGTACATACCCCTAAGGAAGCACTGATTTATTCAACCGGGAATAAATCAGTGCTACTTTATTGTGATTTTTCGCAGTTTTCCGCAGGAAAACGAGAAAAATAAGAGGGCAACGCTGATTAGAGTCCATTTAATC
>JAITHE010000010.1 GCA_031280125.1 Treponema sp. | reverse complement strand
TGGAGACCATCTCCGTGACCGGCGTGTTTGCGGCCATGCACCGGATAGCGGAACTCTGCGCCAATTCAAAAAGAAACCGGCTCCCGGCGCTTTACCGGTTACTCGTCCCTAAGTAAACGCATATGGCCCGCTTCCCCCCTCCCTCCGGTGGAACGATAAAACAAGGATCCTGATCCCTCCACGGACCGGCTGGAAAAGGTATGGAAACAGACTCCCCCTTCGGGTATGATGGATCCGTCATGGTTAAACGTAATCCAAACCTCGCTGCTCTCAAGGCGGGTTACCTTTTTCCCGAAATCGCCCGGCGAAGAAGGGAATTTGCCGCCTCCCACCCTGAAGATCCGGCCAGGCCGGAAACGCGGATCATCAGCCTGGGGGTGGGGAACACCACTGAGCCGCTGCTGCCCCATATCACAGCAGGGCTTGCCGAAGGGGCCCGGAAACTGGGTACGGTGGAGGGCTATTCGGGCTACCAAGACGAAGGGCTCCCAGAACTGCGGGCAAAGATCGCCGAAGTGTTTTACTCCCCGGCCCGCTGCGCTCCCTCCGGCGGCTCCTTTTCCATTGACGAGGTCTTTATCTCCGACGGGGCCAAATGCGACATAGGCCGGTTGCAGCTTCTCTTTGGGGCGGGAGCCCGGGCGGCGGTGCAGGACCCGTCCTACCCGGTGTATGTGGACGGATCGGTGCTGATCGGCGCCGCCGGGCCCTGGGCAGAGACAGGCTATGGGGGAATTACCTACCTCCCCTGCACGGCGGAAAACGGCTACTTTCCGGATCTGTCGCCGCTGCCGGAAAATTCCCTCCTTTATTTTTGTTCCCCTAACAACCCCACCGGGGCAGCGGTGTCCAGGGAACAGCTTACAGAGCTGGTAGGGGCGGCCAGGAAAAAGGGCTGTCTTATCGTCTTTGACGCCGCCTACGCCGAGTATATCCGGGACCCGGCGCTGCCTAAAACGATCTTTGAAATTCCCGGCTCCCGGGAATGTGCCATGGAGATCAACTCCTTCTCCAAACCTGCGGGCTTTACCGGCGTCCGCCTGGGCTGGACCGTGGTACCCGGGGAACTGCGCTATGCCGGAGGGGAAAGGGTCAACGCCGACTGGGCCCGTATCGCCGGGACAATCTTCAACGGCGCGTCCAACATCGCCCAGGCGGGAGGACTGGCGGCCCTGAGCGGCAGAGGGCTGGCGGAAATCCGAGAACTCTGCAGCTTTTACCTGGGGAACGCCGCATTGATCCGCTCTTCGCTGGAAAAGCTTGGAGTACCCTGTACGGGAGGGGACAATTCGCCCTATATTTGGGCCCGCTTTCCCGGCAGGGACAGTTGGGAAGTCTTTGGCGAAATCCTGGAAAAGTGCCGGGTCGTTACCACGCCGGGATCGGGTTTTGGCCCTTCGGGACAATCCTTTATCCGGTTTTCCGCCTTCGGCGGCCGCGCCGGCGTGGAAGAAGCCTGCCGGCGCCTGGAAAGGCTGGTCTGAATGCCGGGAAAGGGCCCGGTTGCTGTCCGCCGCGGATCCGTCCTCCTCTGCCTCTGGATCCTGTTCCTGGCCTGCGGGGGCGCGGAAAAACCGGCGGCGCTTTCCTCGGCCTCCCGGCAAAGAAGCCCCGCCCTGCGGAACGCTCTGGAACGCCGCATGCCCCTCCAGATGGAGGACGGTGTTGTAAAGGTAGCGATTGTCCGTAACCTGGCTGTGGGGGATCATACCCGGCAGTTTCTGGAAAGCTGTGTTTCCGAGGGCAGGGCCATGGGCTTTACGGTGGATACCTTTATTACCGGAGGGGACGATGAACGCTGCCGGGAACTTATCGCCCGGATCGCCGAAGCGGATTATGACGGCCTTATCCTTTCCAACGGGGGCGCCTTTACCTACGACGCCCTAAAACCTTTGGCGGACCGGGGGATCAAGGCCGTTACCTTTGATGCCCTGCCTTACAAAAACGGCGTCATCGCGCCTGGGGTAACCAGCACCGCCCAGGATGACGCAAAGCTCGCGGAAATATCCCTGGAGGCTATCCTCTCCCGGTTTGGGAAAGAAAGGCCCCCCAGGATTATCCGCGTCTGGTTCGGCCCGGGGATTCCACCCCTGGACCGCCGCCTGGAAGTTTACAGCCGTTTTCTCCGGGAAGGAAAAATAGAAGAACTGGCCCTGGTAGGCCCCCCGGATTTTGCCTTTTCCCGTACCGGAACCAGAGAAGCCCTGGCGGCGGTGTTGCCCCTGTTTCCGCCGGGCTCCGTGGACGCCCTGTGGGCACCTTACGACGAATTCGCCAAGGGATGCGCCGATGCCCTGGAAGCGGCGAGCCGGAAGGATATAAAACTCATAAGCATAGATATTTCCAACGACGACATCCGGCTGATGCAGGACCATGGGGATCTGTGGCTTTGTACCGCTGCGGTGGATCCGGGCCTTATCGGAGCTGTTAACATGCGGATCCTGGCGGCAAAATTTGCCGGCGAAACTGCCCCGGAAAGCTACAGCTTTGAAGGCAGGCTGGTGGAAACCGCCGGCCTGAACCGGGGGGTCAACATGGCCAACATGGCCCTAACCGTACCCGGCTGGAAGGACGCAAAGGACCCCTTTGGCAGCTACCCCTGGATGGAAGAACTGAAAAGGGCGGGAGGTAAATATCCCGGCGGCGGTTCCGGTTTTTCAGGCGGCTTAAACCGGTCTTCCAGATGAAACTAAAAACCCGGGTTCTTATCCAAACCCTGTCGGCCTCCCTGGCTTTTACCCTGCTTCTGGGGGGATTGTTTTTTCTTTCCACCGCGGGGATTAGAAATACGGCCCTGGACAACTCGGACAGCCTGGGAAACAGCGCGGCGGAACTTAGCTTTTACGCCCTGGAAGAACAGGTAACGGACAAAATCGCCCGGATCGCCCAGGACGTGGCCTTGGTGCTGAATGGCAAAATCGAAATGATCGAAAATCATACCTTGACAACGGCGGACATTGCCGGGACAATCTATACCCGCCGGGAGGCCTACCGTCCTCAGCCCTTGCGCCGGGTATTCCCCGGCGAGCTTTCCCCGCCGGAACCCTACCTGCATGCAGCTCCGGGGGTGGATCTTGCCCGGATCCGGGGTGAGACGGATCTGGCGGGAAACGTGGGGGATCTGCTGCGGCAGATCACCGTAATAGACAGGGGGATCGCCACCAGCACCATAGGGGGTGAATCGGGCTACATCATCGCCATGGACGCCTTTCCCTGGCCCTCCGTGGATTTTGATTACCGCCTTACCCCCTGGTACAGAGGGGCCAGGGAAAAGGGCGGCCTTTATTGGACCGGCGTTTATGGGGATTTGCGGGACCGGGGTCCGGCGGTTTCCTGCGCCGTACCCTTTTACGACCGGTCCGGGGGAAGGCGGATCCTCCGGGGGGTTGCCCGGAGTACGGTGATGCTCAGCGGTTTTTCGGCGATCATCGACTCGGCCAAGGTAGGACGGACGGGGTATCTTTTCATCCTGGATCAATCGGGACTCAGGCTCTTTTCTTCCGGAAGCGTTGACGTAAAAAGCGGCGAAGACGGAAGTATCCGGGGGGCAAACTACCTGGAAAGCCCGAATCCCCGTCTCCGCAGCCTGGGTCTCAGCATGACTTTGGGAGCCAGCGGCATGACGGAACTGGAAATAGAGGGGGTTCCGGTTTATGTGGCCTACGCCCCCGTCAGCGCCCTGGGCTGGAGCCTGGGAGTGGCCATCCCGGTCCAGGAAGTCAGCGCTCCGGCGTGGATCATCGAGGAACAGATCCGTACCCTTACGGATACCACCAGACGCGGCATGGACCGGCAGATCCTGCTTCTGGGGGGCCTTTCAGGGATCATGCTGATCTTCTCCCTGGCCGCCGTCGCCTTTCTTTCGGTCCGGTTTGCTTCCGCCCTTACCGCCCCAATTGTGGCCTTAAATGAAGGTGTACGGGAAGTAAGCGGCGGAAACCTGGACCGGGAGGTTCGGATCAGCACCGGCGACGAGCTTGAGCAGCTTGCGGCATCCTTCAACGACATGACAGGCCGGCTTAAGGAACACATCGCGGAAAGTTCCCGGGCGGCCGCGGAAAAAGAACGGATCGCCACGGAACTTGACGTGGCCGCCCGGATACAGATCAGCATGCTGCCCAGGGATTTCCCCCCCTTCCCCGGCCGGGAAAACAGCTTCGGCCTGTATGCGATGGTGAGCCCTGCCAGGGAAGTGGGAGGAGACTTTTACGATTTTTTCTTTATTGATGACAGCCGCTTCGCCGTGGTCATCGCCGATGTTTCCGGCAAGGGGGTCCCCGCGGCGCTGTTCATGGCAATCGCCAAGACGCTGATAAGAAATCACCTCCAGGGGGGGGAGGAGCCGGAGTGGGCCATGGAAAACATAAACCGGCAGCTCTGCCGCGGTAATTCCGAAAACATGTTTGTTACCCTGTGGCTGGGGATTCTGGAAATTGCCACGGGCTGCTTTTCCTATATCAACGCGGGCCACAATCCTCCCCTGCTTAAAACCGGGGGAAAGGACTTTGTTTTCCTGGTTTCTCCGCCGGATCTGGTCCTGGCGGGCATGGAAGACACCCTGTACCATCACCGGGAAATCGTCCTTGAAACGGGGGATACCCTTTTCCTCTATACCGACGGCGTTACCGAGGCGGTGGATCCCGGAGGCCTTTTTTACGGTGAGGAACGGCTGCGGCGGTTCTTGGACTCCCAGGGGGAACTCCCGCCCCGGGAACTTCTGGCAGCCCTCTGCGGGGACATCGGCGATTTTTCCGGCGGGGCGGAACAGTTCGATGACATTACCATGCTGGCCCTGCGGATCGGCGAAACCCGGAAAGAGAAAATCATCACCCTCAGGGCAGACACGGAACAGCTGGAAAAACTTACCGGTTTTATCGGGGAAAAGCTGGAAAAGGCGGGGTGTCCCGAAAGGATCCGGGGACAGATAGAACTGGCTGCGGAGGAGGTCTTTGTCAACATCGCCAGTTACGCCTACAGGGCCCGTACCGGAGAGGTCAGGGTTAGCTGCGGGACGGAAGTGGAAAACGGTGAAACGGTGATGACCCTGGAATTCGCCGACCGGGGGGAACCCTTCAATCCCCTGGATCATCCGGATCCGGATCTTAACGTTCCCCTGGAAGAACGGACTGCCGGGGGATTGGGGCTCTTGATAGTAAAACGTACAATGGATACCATACAGTACAGCTACGATGAGGATGGAATCAACCGTTTGCGGATAAAAAAATCCTGGCAGGGATTCCATACTTTACCGTCAAGGAAGGATCATGACCATACAAGCCGAACGGAACGGAAAATCATCGGTGGTGATGCTGCTTTCGGGCCGTCTTGATACGGCCACCGCCCCCCTCCTCGAACGGAAAATCCGGCAATGGGGAGGCGACGTCACCGAATTGATCCTGGACTTGGCCGGACTAAGTTACATATCCAGCATGGGACTGCGGGTGTTGCTGCAGACCCAGAAAAATATGATTGACAAGGAACAAAAGCTCATCATAAAAAACATAGGCCCCCAGATCCGGGAAGTTTTTGAATTGACCGGCTTTGTCAAACTGCTGGTGCAGGAAGAAAAATTTGTCGTCATCAGGAAGGAAGAGCCGGACTGCATTCGGCTTTCCCTTATCGGCCAGATGGATGCGGCGAATGTTCCCGATCTGGCCCGGGAACTTTCCCAGATCAGGGACACAAACCAGGCCAGGGAAGAAACCACCTTCATTATCCTGGACGCGGAAAAGCTCACAAGCCTTTCCACCGCAGGGGGACGCATGCTAAAAAGGGCCGCGGCGGAAACTGCCTGGGATAAAAGAAAACTTACCCTGCACAACATGTCCCCGGGCGTGCGGGCGGTTATCGAAGCCGAAGGGCTCGGCGGCGTTTTTGAGACTGGATAAAGAAAAGGCTCCGCCGTATAATGGGACGTGAGCATTTTCTGGAATAAAAGAACCGCCGCCCTTTCCCCCTATGTCCCCGGTGAACAGCCCGGCAGCCGGAAGTTTATCAAACTCAACACCAACGAAAATCCCTACCCGCCTTCTCCCAGAGCCGCCGCCGCCATAGAACAGATCCTGGCGGAACAGAAGCCGGGGGAAAGCCGGGGCGGCGTTCTGCGGCTCTATCCGGATCCCCTCTGCGGTGAATTCCGTACCGCCGCCGCCGCCGCCCACGGGGTAAAACCGGAGCAGGTTTTTCCCGGCAATGGTTCCGACGAGGTACTGGCCTTTGCCTTTGGGGCTTTTTTTGAAAGCGGGGAAAAGGCCGGCGGCCCTCTCCTCTTTCCCGATATTACCTACAGTTTTTATCCGGTCTACGCCGGTCTTTGGGATATCCCCTATAAAACCCCTCCCCTGCGGGACGATTTTTCCATCGCTCTGGAAGACTATACGGGCCCCTCCAGGGGCGTGATCATCGCCAACCCCAACGCACCCACGGGCCGTGTCCTTCCCCCGGAAAGTTTGCGGCGCCTCGCGGAAACTCTGGAAGAGCGGCGGCAGGTACTGATCCTGGACGAAGCCTATGTCTCCTTCGGGGCGGAATCCCTCGACCTTCGCATCAAGGATCACCCCAACCTGCTTGTTGTTCATACCCTTTCCAAATCGGCTGCCCTGGCGGGGCTGAGGATTGGCTATGCCATAGGGAACGAAGCCCTCATAGAGGGTCTTTTCCGGGTCAGGGATTCCTTCAATTCCTATACCATGGATCGCCTGGCCCTGGCGGGAGGAACGGCGGCAATTTCCGACGGAGCATACTACAGGGATATAAACAAAAAGGTGATCGCCACCCGGGAACGGACCGCCGCGGCCCTAAAGGATCTGGGTTTTACTGTTATTCCTTCGGCGGCAAATTTTCTCTTTACCCGGCCGCCGGAAGGCACCGGCGGAGCCGGCTTCTTCCAGGCTCTGCGGAACCGGGGGATCCTGGTGCGGCGTTTTGCTACGCCCCGGATCGCGGATTACCTGCGGGTCAGCATTGGAACCGACGAAGACATGGACGCCTTTCTTGAAGCCTGCAGGAGTTTAATAGTACACTCCCTCCATGAAGATCATAGACGCCGCGGATTTTGACGCTTACTGGAAAGACCGCGAAGTTCCGGACGGGGAGGATTCCGAAGCAGCGGTTAACGCCGCCGCGCTGGAAATTATTGGGGCGGTACGGCAGCGGGGCGATGCGGCCCTGCGGGACTACGCCGCCCGCTTTGACAAAACTTCGCCGGAACATCTGGAAGTAAGCGGCGAAACTGTCCACGCCGCCGGGGAAAGGCTCCGCCGGGAAGAGGAGGATCTCGCCGCTTCCATAAGCCTGGCGGCGGATCATATCCGCCGTTTCGCGGAACTGCAAAAAAAACAACTTGTCCCCTTTGAGGAGGAACTTGACCGGGGTCTTTTCTGCGGCCAGCGGGTAATTCCCGTAGAGAGGGCGGCGGTTTACGTCCCCGCGGGACGGTTTCCCCTTTTTTCATCGGTCCTTATGGGGGTTATCCCCGCCCTGACAGCCGGAGTGAAGGAAATAGTCCTGGCATCGCCTCCCATGGAAGACGGCCTCCCGGACAGGTATGTTCTGGCCGCCGCCGCCCTGGCCTGCCCGGAAGAGGGATCCCTCCGGGTTTTTGCCATGGGCGGAGCCCAGGCAATCGCCGCCCTGGCTTTTGGAACGGAATCCATTCCCAGGGCGGCTGTTATCACAGGGCCCGGTAACAAGTATGTGGCAGCGGCTAAACGGCTTATTTTTGGCAGAGCGGGAATAGACTTTGTGGCGGGCCCCACGGACGTGTTGATCATCACGGAGGATCGGGACTCTTCCCCTTCGGGGAAGGCCGAAACGGCGGATCTGACCGCGGCGGATATGCTGGCCCAGGCGGAACATGATCCCGATGCCCGGGCCCGGGTCATGGTTCCCGGTGAAGGGGCGGCGAAAAAAACGGCCGCGGCCCTGGAAAGAAGGCTTGCCGCCCTCCCCGGCTATTCCCGGCAAAATGCAGCCGCATCCCTGGAAGAGGGAGGGCTCATCATCGTCTATCATTCCAGGGAAGAGGCGATCCGCATAGCTAATCTTATTGCCCCGGAACATCTGGAACTGCATGTAAAAAATGCCGCCCCATGGATGGAGCCAGACTCTTCCGGGAATTTTCTAAAAAACTACGGATCCCTTTTTAACGGCCCTCTTTCCGCGGAAGTTCTGGGAGATTACAGCGCGGGGATCAACCATACCCTGCCTACTTCGGGGAGCGCCCGTTTTACCGGCGGCCTTTCGGTACGGCATTTTCTTAAAACCCCCACCACCCTGCGCTGTGTTCCCGGTCCCGGCCTTGAAAGGGCTCTGGAGGCGGCGGAACGGATGGGCCGGGCCGAAGGGCTGGCGGCCCACGGGGAAAGCGCCGCCCTTAGGAGGGGCATTGACCTGGAGAAATGGACATGAAAATAGGACCGCCGGGGGATCACCGGAACCGGGAAGGGGGCGCCTTGATCTACCCCGTCTACTCCCGCCGTTCCGGGGGACTTTCTGTGGGGATCAACCTCTTTCCTGGCCGCAAGATCTGTTCCTTCGACTGTCCCTACTGCGAAGTTTTCCCCTTTGAGGAAAACGCCGTCTTTGACCTGGGGACAATGAAAACCGGCCTCTGTTCCTGCCTGGACAGCGCGGTGGAGCAGGGCCTCCCCATAAGGGACATTTGCTTTTCGGGCAGCGGCGAACCCTCCATGTCCCCCCATTTCGTAGAAGCCCTGGAAGCGGCTCGTCGTATCCGGGATGAACGGGCGGGGCAATCAAAGCTGGTGCTTATCACCAATGGAACGGGCCTTTTGAATCCGGCCCTGTTTGAATTTCTAAAAACCAGAGCGGAAAGGGGCCTCCGGATATGGATCAAACTGGACGGCGCCACCGAATCCTGGTACAAGATCATAAACAGGCCGGACATTGTCCACGGGAACCTTGTTTCCTGTATCCGGGATTTTGCCCTTTCCGGGGCGCCCTTTACCCTGCAAACCATGGTCTGCAGGGTAAAGGGCGCTCTTCCCCCGCCGGAGGAAGAAGATACCTGGATCGCGCTGGTAACGGAACTGGCCGAAATGGGCCGGAAAGGGGAAAAGGGAGGATTAGAGGCGGTACAGATCTACGGAAAGGCCCGGCCCGCCCCTGAGGATCCCTTGGCGGAGGCGGCGGAAGGGGCGGTGCTGGAAAAAAGGGCGGAACGGCTCCGCGCCGCCCTGAAAGAAAAGGGTCTTGCCCTGACGGTGGAAGTCTTCCCATAGAAGACCGGCAGACGGCTAACGCAGCAAAGTCCGGGGATTAACGGAGGACCCGTTTTTATAAACCGTAAAGTGCAGATGGGGCCCCGTACTAAGACCTGTATTTCCTACCGTACCGATTACGGTTCCCGCGCTGACGGAAACCCCCGATTTGGTACTGATAGAATTCATGTGCCCATAGAGGGTCTTATACCCCGCGGCATGGGTTATAACCACAAAATTACCGTAGGTATTGTCCCAGCCCGCAGCGGTAACCCGTCCGGCCATGGCTGCTTTTATGGGGGTCCCCTCAAAGGCTGCTATATCCAGGCCGTCGTGGAAGGAACGGCCCCCGGAAAAGGGGCTACGACGGTAACCATAATAAGAAGTAAGACGCCCCCGAATAGGCCAGAGGAAAAGATCACCGTTAATCTGCCGTTCCTCCTCCCATGGAATAATCGCTCCCGGAAGAAAAAGGGTTGTATTGGGATTTATCCGGTCGGAAAACAGTTCGTTCACCACCTGTACTTTATCCGCTTCCGTCTTGTATTTTGCGGCGATGCTCCCCAGGGTATCGCCCTTTTTGACGGTATAAAAAACGCCGTCCTGGTTGGGAATTCTTATGGTAAGGCCAATTTGGAGGGCCCTGGTATTCTTTATGTTGTTAACGGAAATAAGGGTGCCGATGGAAAGGCCGGAACTTTTTGCCAGTTCCCCCAAAACATCACCTTTCTTAATTTTGTAGGGTGAAAAAAGCAGCATCTTGGGCCGGGCCAATTCTTCCGGTTCGGATAAACCCTCCTCTTCCAGGGAGGGAATTTCCATGGAAACGGCGCTTTCCCGGCCGCCCATGCTCTCCTCGGCAGGGGAATTTCCGCTCCTGCCCCGGCCGGCGAACAGCAAAAGCACCAGGCACAGCGTCAATAATGCACCCGCCAAAGCCTTAAGGGCTTTGCCGGTAAGCGCAAATCTTCGCAGAAAAATCAGCATTTTCCAGACTCCGTATCAGCCCCTGATATTCACCATACCACAAATCCGCCGCATATCCAGGGTTTTACTTAATTTTCGGTAACAATCCTGTTTTACTGTATCAAATTTATAAAAATTTTGCAATACTCTGAAAAGCCGTTACACCCATGAAGGCCCCTCCGGATTATCCCCCCTGTCCCCGCCGGATCCGGCAGCCTCCATCCGGTACAGCATATCCCGTATTTCCGCCGCCTTTTCATAGTTTTCTACCGCAACGGCCTCACCCAGTTCCGCCTGGAGAAGCTCCTTCTGCAGTTCCCTGTCCACCCCCGGGTGGATCAGCTCTTCCGCAGGAATTCCCGCTTCTTTTACCACCGGTTCGGCAACGTATAGGGGGCATTTGCACCGGACGGCCAGGGCCAGGGCATCCGAAGGCCGGGCATCCAGAACAAAATCACCCCTGGCGAAAGCGGTTTCTTCCCGGACTATTTCCTGGTTTTTCCCCGGGGTGCGGGAAAAAACCAGGCGGGCATGGAAGGTATTGTCCTTAAGATCGCAGATTTCCACCCGGACCAGAGAACATTGCGCCTCCCGGGTCAAGCTAAGGAAGAGATCCGCTGTTAAAGGCCGGGGAACGGCGGCGCCCCCAAAGCCGATCAGGATGGCCTGGGCTTCAAGCCGGCCTATAAATATGGGGACCGCATATTCCGAATTCAGGGGTTTGATAAAGACGATGTTTCCGTCTCCGGTTTCGGCAATTCCCCAGATTTCCGCTTCCTGCATGGTTCTCCGTTTTATTCGCCGTGGGGGTTTAATACCCCGCGGCCCTGCCGCGGTGATAAAGGGATTAAACCCGGGTCCAACACCATAAGGGAACAACATACCCCGGGGCAGGCCCTGGGGTTGTCGATTCGTACCGGCGGCGGTTATTTCATAACTTCAGTGATGAAATAACCCTAATTATGACAAAAGTTCCGCAAAACGGGCCAGGAGCCCGCCGGCCTCAGGATCAAGCGCCGGAAGGGATGCGAAGGTCTCCGCGGCTTCACGGATCAAGACCCTGCCCTGCTCCGCCGCCGCCTCCAAAACCCCTGCCCGGGCAAGGGCGCCGGTACATTCTTCCACCTCCGGAACCCCGGCCCCTCCTTTCCGGGCAGCCTCAAAACAACGCCGGATCAGGGCAGACCGCCCTTCCCTCTCCCGCGGGGAAAGGATCTGGTCCCGCAAAAAGAGGATCACCGGCAGGCTCTTTTTCCCTTCCACCACGTCATCCCCCCGTTTTTTACCCGGCGTACCGGCGCTTACGTTTTTTACATCGTCCAGGATCTGGAAACCAACCCCGATTTTTTCCGCCGCCTCCCCCAGAGCTCCGCCGGGACCGCCTCCGGCCTGTTCCGCCTCCCCGCGGACGCTGCGGGCTGCCTCCACCCCCAGGAGCGCTGCAAAACGGGCCAGGCAGCCTGTTTTTAACCGGCACATCAGCATATAGGCTTCCCGGGAAGGGACAAGAGCGGGATCCCGGTGCCAGGCTATATCCAGGGACTGTCCCAGGTGGAGCCGGCGCATGTGCTCCCCCCAAAGCTTCCACACCCGGGTTTTTGCCTTATCCCCGGCTTCCCAGTTTTCCAGAGCAGCCAGAGGAAGGAAGTAGAGAAAACTCCCGGAATTGACGGCCGTATCGTTTCCATAGAGAAGATGCACCGCGGGACTGCCCCGTCTTTCTTCGGATTGATCCTCCAAATCATCGTGGATAAGACTGGCGTTGTGGGGGAATTCCACTAGGGGGAGCAGGGGTAGCGCCGCTTCCCCGCCGCCTAGAGCCTGGCAGACCAACAACGAAAGAAGGGGCCGCCAGCGCTTGCCCCCCCGGCAAAGGAGATCCCGCCCAGGGGCAAGCAGGTCCTCGCAAAGACCGCCGTTCAGATCCAGCCCGGGGAAAATCCCGGCCAGCCAATCCTGACCGGGGAGGGGGGGCAGATATTTTTCCAGTGCGGCTTCGATGGTTTCAATCCGCCGGGTGTATTCCCTGTCCATGAACTCAAGAATATCAGGAAAGACCCCGCCTGCCTATGTTCACCTTGACTCTCCATCCCGCCTGTATTATAGTTCCCCATGGTTTTAATTCTTCCTAAGGAACGGGTAATGTTTGGGTTTTCGCTTTTCGGCATTACCGGTAATATCACTCCTACCCCCCCCCCCCCCCCATCATCCGTTAAGTAGTTTTAGTTTCGGCTTCCTTCGCGGAAAAGCGCCGGGGGCCGCATGAATCTTTTTCCGCTTTACATCGATCCCGGCACGGGGAGCGCGCTTTTTTCCATCGCCATCGGCCTCGCGGCGGCGCTTTACTTTTTCTTGCGGGTGCTTCTGCTGCGGTTCAAAACATTTTTCCACGGAAATAAAAAAACCGGAATGGCAAAAAACACCTTTGTCATTTATGCCGAAGACAAACGGTACTGGATGTTTTTTAAGCCCATCCTGGATGAATTTGAACGGCGGCAAACGGAACTTTTGTACTTAACCTCTTCGACGGACGATCCGGTTTTTTCTTCGGGATTCAAGCACATAAAGGGTGAATATATAGGCCAGGGAAACAAAGCCTTTGCGCGTCTTAATTTTTTAACCGCCAATGTCGTTTTGTCCACCACGCCGGATCTTGGCGTACTGCAATGGAAACGATCCAAAACGGTACGGCACTACAGCCACATTATCCATGCCGCTGGCGGAGCGTCGCTGTACCGGATTTTTGCCCTTGACTATTATGACTCGATTCTTCTTTCGGGGGAAAGTGAAACAGAAGAAATACGTTTTATTGAAGAGCTCCGAAAACTTCCAGAGAAACAGTTGGTTATTGCTGGTAATCCCTACCTTGATATGTATCGCAAAAAAGCCAGGTCAACCCCGGCGGAAGGCCATCATCCCTTTACCGTTCTTGTTTCACCGTCATGGGGAGCGTCTTCCCTGCTTCGCCTTTATGGAGAAAAACTTCTGGACCCGCTGGTAAAAACCGGCTGGCGCATTATCCTGCGCCCCCACCCCCAGTCAAGAACGGCGGAACGGACAACCCTGGAGCGGCTTGCCGAAAGATACAAAAACACCGCCAATCTGGAATGGGACGATAACAACGAGAACATCTACTCCCTGGCAAAATCCGATGTGATGATTTCCGATTTTTCCGGGATAATTTACGATTACGTATTTCTGTTCGACAAACCGGTCTTGTGGACCACCAAAAGCATGGATATGAGGCCCAACGAAGCGTACAACCTGGAACGGGAACCTTGTTATTTGCAAATGCTCAAAAAAATAGGAATGGAACTGGATGTCTCGAATTTTGATTCCATTGGAAAATGTATATCAGGCCTTGCCGGAAACGCCGGGCTTCAGGAAGGCAGGCGGGAAACCAGGGAGATGATGTGGCATTTCCGGGGAGAATCGGGAAAACGCATCGCTGATTTTATGTTCACCACCGCAAAGGAGGCGGGTTAATTATGAAAGGAAAAACATTTACCGCAGGGGTCTTTGACCTTTTTCATGCCGGACACATGGAGAGTATCATAAAAATACTTAACCAGTTCCCCGATCAGAATCTGATTATCGGGGTAGCATCCGACAAATACACGGAATCCTTTAAAAGAACTCCCGTGCAGACCATGGAAGAACGGATGCATACGATAAAAACCGTATTTGCCGCCAACAGCAGGGTAACCGTAATCCGGGATCCCCTGGAGGATTATACGGAAAACTACGAGCAGCCCTTTTACGACCAATACAACATAAGCGATCACTGCCAGGGGGCCGATTTTGACGAAAACCCTTCGGTGTATGCATACATAAAATCAAAAAACGGCTTTCATGTGATGGGACGAAGCTCTTTAATGTCTACCACGGAACTGATCAACCGCCTTGCCCCGTCCAGGGTAACCAAACTTGGCGGGGATACCAATTTTAACCTTAAAATCGGCAACATGGTAATCAAAAAGATTGTCCATGGATCGACCAGTTTTATTGACGATGCCTACAGCAAACTACTGGAGAAAAAACTGTTTGGCATAACCACTTACCAGCGTTTTGACGATCTGGTTTTTATTCCGTTTATCGAGGGCAGCGTTACCCACAATATAACTGTACAGGAAGTTATCGACTTGTCTGAACGGATCAACAAGTCCGGCCTTAAACCGATCATTTCAATTATGGATGTGTTCAGAAAATATGATTTTTACCCCGACAAAGAACTCTATGCGCCGCTTCTTTCAGATATCAATTATGTCAGCCACGGCGACATGGCTTATACCAATATGGTGAAAGGGCAGAACGGATTAACCCCTATCGACTGGGAATTTTTGTGTTATTCCGTCAAGTATTGGGATTTGGGGTGTTTTTTGGCTTCGCTTTACATATACCAGCACCATGACCTCGAACAGATACGGGAAAAGGTTTTAGAAACCTCCGATGTGAAGCTTGCGGGCCTGGCAACCATGCTTTTGTGTGATTATTGGACAGCCTGGATCGTTTCCACCGGACATGAGTTTTTTTCAAAGGAATTAAAAGAACTGCGCTCCTTTTTACATGAAAAATTCTGCGCCTGATTGCGCCTGATACGGAAGGGTAATGTGCGCAATATTCTTTACACGATTATTATTTTCCCCCTGGAACAGATCATGGAAACGGCCTATGTTTTTTTCTACCGGGTTTTTGATAATCCCGTCATGGCCGTTTTGGGGATCTCGTTTGCGGTTGGCGTTTTTACCCTGCCCCTCTATCTGATGGCGGAAAAACTCAAGGAGGCGGAACGGGACATACAGCAAAAAATGGAGCCGGTGGTAAAAAATATCAAGGCGGTTTTTTCCGGGGATGAACGTTTTATGCGTCTTGCAACATATTACCGGGAGAATAACTACCATCCCGTTTATGCTCTTAGAAACAGTATTTCCCTCATCATCCAGATTCCTTTTTTTATAGCCGCCTACCATTTTCTTTCAAACCTTTCCGCGCTGGACGGCGTTTCCTTTGGTCCCATTGCTGATTTGGCAAAACCCGACGGCCTATTTGCCTTTGGTGGATTTACAGTGCATATCCTGCCCCTGGCCATGACGGCGGCCAACTGTCTTTCCGCCGCCCTCTACACCAGGGGTTTCCCCCTGCGGGACAAGGTGCAGCTTTACGGCATGGCGGCGGTTTTTTTGGTTTTACTGTACAATTCTCCTTCGGGCCTGGTGCTGTATTGGACGGGGAACAATGTATTTTCCCTGGCAAAAAACATACTGCAAAAAACAAAGTATCCGGGCAAGACCACGTATGATATTCTTTCCACCGCCGCCATTATCCTCGATTGTTTTTTGTTGTTCTTCCACTCCGGCTTGTTCTTGAAACGGGCGGCCCTGGCGCTGGTTCTTCTGGGCATCCCCTTTTTTCCGGTTTTGTCCCGGCTTTTAGCATCACTTAAAAAGAACGGCCTTTTTTCCGAAAACCCTGGTGAAGATGACAAAAACACCCGGATCTTTGTCCTTTCCCTGGGCACACTTTTTTTCCTGAGCGGGTTGGTGATCCCTTCGGCGTTGATCGCCTCATCGGTACAGGAATTTTCATTTGCCGGGAATTCGCCGTTTCCGTTTATCGTACACACCATCTTCCAGTCGGCGGGCTTTTTTCTATTTTGGCCGCTCTCTTTCTACCGCCTCTTTGGAGGCATTGGAAAAAGCGGCGCAACGATTTTTGCGGTAATCCTAGCCGTCCTCGCCGGGGTCAACACCTTTCTGTTTCCCGGCGACTACGGTTATTTAACGCCCCTCATGACGTTTTCACAAAAGGTTGCCGCGGACCAGAGAACGATCCTGCTCAACATCGCCGCCATTTTCGCGGTATCGGTGATGATGGCGGCGCTGTTCCGGTTTCAAAAAAAATTACTTCCTATCATTTTGACCGTTGCGGTTTTTGCCTTTGCGATCTACGGCGGCATGAACGGCGTAAAAATGTACCGGGAATATAAACACTTCCGTTCATACACGGCCCTTGACGGGCCGGCAGACCTGAGCAAACCTGTGTACCGGTTTTCAAAAACGGGGCGGAACATGCTGGTCATCATGCTCGACCGGGCCATCAGCGGGTACGTTCCGTATATTTTCGATGAGACCCCCGGTCTCAAGGATTCCTTTGACGGCTTTACCTGGTACAAAAATACTATTTCCTTTGGGGGATTTACCAATTTCGGCGCCCCCGGCATTTTTGGCGGATACGAGTATGCGCCGCTGGAAATGCAGAAACGGGACACGGTTCCCCTGGCAGAAAAACACAACGAGGCGCTGCTGCTGCTGCCCCGGCTGTTTTTGGATCGCGGCTTTGAGGTAACCGTAACCAATCCCCCCTATGCCAATTACCAGTGGATTGCCGACTTGAGCATCTTTGCCCCCTGGCCGCAGATCCGCGCGGAGAATCTTGATGAAAAATACACCGTCCAGTGGCAGACGCAAAATCTGGCGATGGCGGCAAAAACGGCAAATATCCTCAAAGAACGGCTGATCCGTTTTTCGTTTTTTAAGTTTGCCCCGTCCCTGTTTAGGCGTTTTATCTATGATGACGGAAACTGGCTCTACCCGAGAGAGCCCCCTATCCCCACGGCAACATTTGTTAATTACGCTATCCTTGATATGCTGCCCTCTCTTACGTCAGTTACCGCCGAACCGGTCAACACCTACACGGCCCTTACCAATGATCTGACCCACGAGCCTTCCTTTCTAGAAGTACCCGGGTATACACTCTCTGCGAAGCCGGTCAACAGAGGCGGCGGCCCCTTCGCCCATGAAGACCACTACCACGTCAACACCGCCGCCCTAATCCTCTTGGGAAAATGGTTTGATCATCTGCGGGCAGAGGGCGTTTACGATAATACGAGAATCATCATCGTCTCCGATCACGGCCGCAACCTCTACACTGATTTTCCCGGCAATATTACGCTCCCCAACGGACACTGCCTTGAATTCTATACCGCCCTCTTTCTGGTAAAGGACTTTAATGCAGAGGGCTTCTCTGTCGATGACTCATTTATGACCAACGCCGACACGCCGCTTTTGGCCTTGTCTGGCCTGGTTGAAAATCCCGTCAACCCCTGGACCGGGAAGCGCCTGGAAAGCGATAAGGAAAACGGCATAACCCTTACCACATCGCAGCTTTGGGAAGTGGGCAAACACCCCCGGTATACCTTCGATATCAAGAAAGACGAATGGCTTCATGTTCAAGGAAATATTTTCGATCCGGCTTCATGGCGGATGGCCGCGCCCTAATGCCGGTTCCCCCTAAAGCCCCGGACGGTCTGGAAAAAACTGGTCCAATCCTATAGGCTTAAAGTACGCCATGGGCCTATACGAAAAACCGGATTTTTGGTCCTTGAAGGCCAAAAAAGAGGGCTACCCCGCCCGGTCGGTTTATAAACTTATAGAAATGGATGAAAAGTTCGGACTCCTCCGCAGGGCCGGAGCGCCAGAACGGCTGCGAGTATTGGACCTGGGGGCCGCCCCTGGAAGCTGGAGCCTCTACGTTCTGCGGCGCTACGGCGTAAAAAAACGTTCCCCCGGAAAAAAAGCCGAACCGGCGGCGGAAACAGCGCAAAAAAAGGAAACCTTCGCGGAAACCATCCCGGCAGAAGCCGCCGCGGCGGATTCCCCGCTTTTTCTGGCGGCGGCGGATCTCCTTCCCCTTACCCGGAACTGCGGCGGAGGGTTTTTTGACAGCGGGAATTTTTTCTTTATCCAGGGAGACTTTACCACCCCGGAAGTCCGGGGGGAACTCTGCCGCCAGGGGCCCTATACGGCAATCATCTGCGACGCCGCGCCCGGTACCACCGGTTCCAGAACCGTGGACACCCTTCGTTCCCTGGCCCTGGCGGAAGAAGCTCTGGCCTATGGGGATCTCTGTCTGGCCCCCGGCGGCAGCCTGGCGGTTAAGGTCTTCCAGGGCGCCGGAACGGCGGCGCTGCTGAGCCGCATGAAAGCCGGTTTTACCACGGCCAGAAGTTTCAAACCCGCCGCCTGCCGCGATTCTTCCTTCGAGACCTACTATATCGGCAGGGGGAAAAAAAGGGTAAACTAATTTACATGGCGTACCCCAAACAACATTCCCCCCTGGGGATACCGGGAACAGCGGTATTTTACATCCTTCTGGCGGCAAGTCTCTTTGCCGCTGCCTCGCTTGCGGCCTGTGCAGGGGATCCCCGGGAAAACCTCCGGCTTGTGAGCGCCCCGGAAGAAAGGGACCTCCGGGAGTTTCGCCGCGGCGGACCGGCGGCGCAACATCTGGTATTTATCGGCTTAGACGGCTGGGGCGCCGCCTATGTGCCCAGGGCAAAGATGCCCACAGTAAAGCGGATGATCGCCCAGGGGTCTTCCGCCATGAACGCCAGGGCGGTGCTTCCCACCGTAAGCTGGCCCAACTGGTCTTCCCTTTTCAGCGGCGCCCCCCCGGAACTCAGAACTGCCAAAGACTTTCCTTCAATCTTTACCCTCCTCAAGAAACAGAAGCCCGGCGGCGGAGCGGCGCTTTTTTATGAATGGGGTCCCCTGGAGGATCTTTGCGGCGGCGAAGAGGCGGACAAGGGACGCATACTTTCAAACGAAGAATCGGCCCGGAAAGTCGCCGCATACATCAGGGAAAAAAAGCCCTCCCTGACCGCCGTGGTGTTTAACGAACCCGATGGTACGGGTCACTCAAAGCGCTGGGGATCCAGGGCCTACTACGGTGTCCTTGCCGAATTGGACGGTTTTATCGCAGCCATTGAAGAGGCGGTACGGGAAGCGGGGATCTACGACAGCACGGTGTTCATGGTTTCTTCGGATCACGGCGGTACATTCTGGGGCCACGGCTACAATATACGCAAACAGCGGGAAATTCCCCTGGTTGTCTATGGCGGCGGCATCCGGGAAGGATACGTTCTTTCTTCCCCTGTAAGCATCTGCGATCTGGCCCCCACCATGGCGCTGATCCTGGGACTGGAGATACCCCGGGAATGGACAGGCCGGCCCTTAACGGAAATCTTTAAATGAGCCTCCGGCGGATAAAATGCGGAATCCTTACATTCCTTCCCCTGGTGGTCCTCTTTTCCTGTTCCTCCTTTGCCCCGTCCCGGCCCCGGATTGTACCGGAGGATTTTTTCGGCATCTCCCCCGACCGTTCCCCCCTGGAGCGGGAAGATTTTGAACTGCTCGACCGGTTCGGAGCGGTGTGGATCAGGACCACCATACGCTGGTCCAATCTTGAACCACAGGAAGGGGTATGGCTTTTTGAAGGACGGGATGCCTATGTGGAAAAAACCAGGGCGGCGGGAAAAAAACTGGTATACATCCTGGGTTTTGACAGTAAATGGCTTTACGGCGACCACAGGGAACACCGGAATCTGGGGGAGCGGGAACTCCCCTATTTTTTAAAATACGTGGAACAGGTTGCAGGTCATTTTCGGGGAAAAGTGGCGGCCTATGAAATATGGAATGAGCCCAACTGGGTTTTTTGGAAAGGATCGGACCGGCGTTTTTTTACCCTGGCCGCGGCGGCGGTAAAAAAAATACGGGAAACGGATCCAAACGCGGTGATCCTGGCGGGATCCACTTCCCGCTTTGACAGGAGTTTTACCAGGGGGATGTTTAAATCGGGGGCCATGGAATATACCGACGGTTTTTCTATCCACCCCTACGGGATAAACCCCCGGGACACGATGAGGCAGATCGACCGGCTAAGAAAGGTTCTGGACGAATACGGCTACAGTAAACCCGTTTGGGTAACCGAAGTGGGCTACGCCACCGGGGGGATTTCTTTTGTCAGGCTTAACCGTTATCCGGAGTACATCGTTAAAACCTTAAGCGGCCTGGCCGCCCGGGAAGTCCGGAACCTTATCTGGTATGAGTTTATGGATGAATTCAACCAAGGGGAGGAGCCGGATCACTGGAATTTTGAACACTTCTTCGGGCTGATCTATCCCGACAGAACCCTCAAACCCGGGGCGGAGGCGTTTATGCTTACATCCCGGCATCTTGCCGGATCGGAATACCGCCCGGAACTTCCCCTGCGGGAGGGCGTTTCCCGGCGGGTCACCAGCCTCTGTTTCAGGAAAAAGGACGGAACCGCAATCCTCCTCCTGTGGCAGGACGGCGCAGGAAAGCGGAAGCTGCGGCTCTATTTTGAAGGAGAGGCTGCAGCGCACCGCCGCAGCATATACGGCGGGGAAGACATTCCCCTGCCGGCGAAAACGGTCCTGGAAATAGGCCGGGATCCGGTTTTTATCACCTGGACCGGGGAAGGGGTCCCCCGGCTCGAAAAGTACACCAGGTAATCCGGCAAATCAGCCCTGGCGGGAACGCTTCTTCCAGCGGATATAAATTTGCCGGCCCGTTCCGTTTTCCTGCGGTCTCTCTTCGGTTTCAAACTGGGGGATGGCCCTGAATAGATCCGCCAGCTTACGGAAGCCGTAGTTCCGGGGGTCGAATTCGCTTGACCGGAGGGTGATCTTCTGCCCCACCCCGCCCAGATAAGCCCAGCCGGAATCATCGGCCAGATCGTCCACCGTTTCCCGGAGCAATTTGAGGAGCCGCCGGTCTCCCTTGAAATCCCGGCGGGTCTTCGCCGCAGGCTTGGCGTCGTCTTCATCATCTTCCCTGTCCCGCAGGATCTCCGTATAGATAAATTTATCACAGACCGAAACAAAGGCCCGGGGGGTTTTCTTTTCCCCAAAGCCGTAAACCTTCCGTCCGCTTTCCCGGATCCTCGACGCCAGGCGGGTAAAATCGGAATCGCTGGAAACGATGCAGAAACCGTCCAGCTTTTCGCTGTAGAGGAGATCCATGGCGTCGATGATCATCGCCGAGTCGGTGGCATTTTTTCCGGTGGTGTAGGAAAATTGCTGAATAGGCTGAATAGCGTAATCCAGCAGTTTGTCTTTCCAGGAACGAAGGTTACTGCTGGTCCAGTCGCCGTAGATCCGCTTGACGCTGGCCACCCCGTATTTGGCCACCTCCGCCAGAAGCCCTTCGATGATCACCGCCTGCGTATTGTCCGCATCGATGAGGACCGCCAGCTTGTCGGTTCTGGTCTCCGCCGCCTGATTTGAAAATGGAAGCAATGGCATATCATTCTCCAAAGATGGACTGTTTTATCCGCCTCAAAAGGCTGATCTTTCCCAGGGGTATCCTGAGGGATTCCCCCCCCTCCCGGGGTTTCACGGTCAAAATCATATCGGCCCCCTTTTTCTCCAGTCCTTCGGGAATTCCCAGGATCGTATTCTGCCCGGAGGAACCGACGATGATGAAGTTTACTTCCAGAAGGGACCCGGAGGCAAGGGCCTGCCTTGCGACCCCGGCCTTCCCCACATAGTCCAGGGATCGGGCCTCCAGTTTTTCGTAGCGCAGGGTGGTATCCTTGAGTTGGCCTTCGCTGACCACTACCCGCCGTTCTATCCTGGCTTCCAATTCATCCTGCTCCTGCCTGGTTAGTTTCATTCCCCTTAAAAAACCACGGAACGTTTCCTGGATCTCCGCGGCACTTTCCTCCGCACCCGGATCCTGTCTTTTTTCCTGGGGAGAAGCTGGAGGGGGAACCGGAACGGAAAGGACCGGCGGCGAAAGATCCGCCAGCGGCGGAAAGGCCGGGGAAACCGTTTCCCTCCGGGCTTTTTCCTGGGGCCGGGCTACAATATCCACCCCGGCATTCCGGAGAGCGGCGGCGGCTTCACCGGTATCTACGGAAAGAAGGTAAATTCCCGGCCCCAGGGTTTCTTTTATCAAACCTGCCAAGGCTCCGGTCTGGGCAAGGTAAGCCCGTTCTCCCCCCAGAACCAGCACGGTTCCGCTGCTTAGGGATACCTCCTTCCAGCGTTTTTCCCAGTCCTCCAGATTCCACCTAAGGGCGCCGCCGCTCCTGCCCCCGGAAAGCCTTTCCAAAAGCCGCCACATAAATTCCGCCGTATAGCCCCGGTCAAAGCCCTTGACTGCGGATTCCCGGGAAAGGGTAAAGCGGACGGCGGCGCCCGTTTCTTCCACCGAAGAAAAGGCCGCCAGATCCAGGGCATCGGTAAAGTCTATTTCAGGATAGAGAATAAAGGACAGCCCTGAATCCATGGCCAGAGGAATCTGATCCCCTCCGGCCTTTGCCTCCCTCCGTTGTACCGGCAGATAGTAATTCTTCCCCTCCGCAGGATGTACCGAAAAAAGTCCTGCCAAAACCAGGGAACGGCAAAGAACCGGCGCCGGGGGAATACCGCCGGAAGAGGATCCGGCCCCCATAAAGCCCCAGCCCTTTTCCTCCGTCCGCCGGAGGATTTCGGCCAGTTTAATTATCGTGGATTCGCTTAAAACCCTTTTTTCTTCCGGGGCTGCCGCACTCTGAAGGATCAGGTGGATTAAGCGGACGGTACTTTTAAGGATGGAGCGGGCCGGACATACGGAAAAGCCCCGGACCAGAAACAGGGCGATCCCCGCCGCCAGGTATTCAAGGCGATCCCCTTCCGAAAGGGAGCGAAAGGCGGCCAGTTTCGCCTCCTCCGGCACAAGATACTCCCCTTCGGGAACAAAAAGGCCCAGGCAGAGGATCCCCCCTGTCAAAGCTTCCAGATCAAGGGAGGGAAATAGACGGCTTCCCTCATCCAGCGCTTTCTTCCGAAAAGAGAGGTCCGGCCTTTCCTCGCCGGCTTCACGGGGATCCCCCCGCAAAAGGGGAACGCCCTTAAACAGAAAGGCAAAGAGGGCCGCGAGGACCCTGCTGTCCACCGGAGGAGGACCGGAGGGAAACTCCGCCGCTTCGGGTAATTCGGAGGAAGAAAAAAGCTCTCCCCTGGCGGCGGCAATAGGAGCAAGGATTCCCTCAAGCCGGGGATTCAGGGCAAGCCTGAGGGTATCCCCCTCCCGGAAACGGTAGAGGATAAGCCTTTCCTCAAGGTTGAGGAGCATCCCCTGAAGCTCGGCATAGGAAAAATCACCGCTAAAAAAACTCTCCAGTTCCCCGGGAACGGGTTCTCCCAGCAGAGCCACCGCCGCGATGATCCGGCGGTCATTGCCGTTGATATAGGCAGCCATGGTTTTTTGGATTTCAGGACGGGACACAAAGGAGGAAAGATCCTCCAAAAGTTTTTGTTTGTTGAAGGGGGTTTTAATTGCTCCCAGGGAACTCCGCATCAGTTCAAAAAAGGCATCGTCGGGAAGGGTCATCAGGGCGGACTGCCAAAAGGCGGCGGACCGGAAGGGAGGAGGCATCAGGATTCCTCCGCCTGACGCCAGTGCTGGAGGGAATAACGGTACCCCTGTTCCGCAAGGAATTTCTGACGATTGGCGGCAAAATCCTCTTCCACGGTGGAACGGGATACAATGGTATAAAAGCAGGAATTCCTGTTTTTCTTGGGCCGCAGTATCCGTCCCAGCCGCTGGGCTTCTTCCTGCCGGGAACCAAAGGACCCGGATACTTGGACTGCCATGGAAGCGTCCGGCAGATCCAGGGCAAAATTTGCCACCTTGGAAACCACCATTACGGGGATCTCCCCCCGTTTGAAGGCGCCATAAACCGCTTCCCGTTCAGGATTGGGGGTCTTTCCCGTTACCAGGGGGGCCTTGAGGCGGCGGGCCAGGGCTTCCAACTGGGAAATGTACTGGCCAATCACCAGGATCCTGTCTTCCCGGTGATTGGCGACAAGTTCCAGGGCCGCTTCTTCCTTAAGGGGATTCTCCGCCGCAATGCGGTACTTTTCCCGCTTGCCCGCCACCGCATAGGGTACTTTGAGGCTGTCCGGCAGATCGAGCCGGATCTCCACACAAACAGCCTCAGCAATCCATCCTTTCCGTTCCAAATCCTTCCAGGGTACGTCGTAGCGCTTGGGCCCCACCAGGCTGAACACGGCATCCTCCGCTTCGTCTTCCCTAACCAGGGTAGCCGTAAGTCCCAGCCGCCTAACCGCCTGGAGTTCCGCGGTAACCCGGAAAACCGGCGCGGGGAGGAGGTGTACCTCATCGTAAATAATAAGTCCCCAGGGATACCGGCGAAAAAGGGAAAAATGGGGAAACTCCCCTCCCCTGCCGGGCCGCCAGGTAAGGATCTGATAGGTGGCGATGGTTACGGGGGCCACGGATTTAGAATCCCCCGAATACTCGGCAATTTGATCCCGGTCCAGGCTTGTCTTGTCTAGAAGTTCATCGATCCACTGGTGAACCGCGGCCACATTGGCGGAAAGGATCAGGGTACTGGTTTTAAGGATGCCCATTACCGCCATACCCACCACGGTTTTACCCGAACCGCAGGGAAGCACCACCACCCCGAAACCCGTTCCGGGTCCGCCCCGCCCCAAAACGGACCGGGCCGCCTCCGCCTGGTAATCCCGCAAAGCAAAGGGCCGCCCCGAAAGGGTCTGTTCCCGGAGATGCATCTCCAGGGGTTCCCCCTCCCGCAGGGGAGCTTCATCCTGTACGGGCCAGCCCAGCTTGATCAGTTCCTGCTTCACCGTACCCCGGTCGGTCAGTTTCAGGCGGAACCCTCCTTTGGTTCTGGTAAGGTATTCGTCCAGGACCCGGGCGGCGGCGATTTCCCTTTCCACCGGTTCCTCCGCCGCCGTCAGGAGCAATTCCTCTCCGGGACCGGAAGTTTCCGCCGGATCCAGGGCACGCAGCCGGATCTTTCCATACCGGGACATGGTATCGGCAAAACCGCCGCTAATCCCCGGAGGTACTTCGTAACGGCTGAATCTGTTGAGGGTTCTGTCAAGGTCCTGGGGGCAGAAACCGGCGCTGGCGGCGTTCCACAGCGAAAGGGGTGTGATGCGGTAAGTATGGATATGTTCAGGAGATTTTTCCAGCTCCGCAAAGGGAAGTATCGCCGCCCGGGCTTCCTCCGCTTCCGGCGCGTGTACGTCCAAAAGGAGGGTTTTATCACTTTGTACGATGAGGGGTTTTGGCCCCCTGTCATGATCCATCGATCCGCCTGTTTTTTATTCGTACCGAAGGGGTTTAATACCCACGAACCCGCTTGCGCAGGGAAGCCTGAGGGAGGTTAAAAAAGTATTAAACCCCTGCGTACAGCCACTCCGGGAGAACCACCATGCCTCGTCCTTTAAGGCGAGGTATTTGATTTGCCTGCTTTAAGTATAAGAAAAAACAGGGATAACTGCTATAGTTCCCGCCCTGAAGGCCAGGACTCCTGTATGTACTTTGCGGCAAAGGAGGCAAGATACGGACCATATTCCGGGGAGGGAGGAAAAGGATGGACAGGCCCGGCGGATGAGTTTTTTCCGTTTTCTCTCATTTATCCCTTGACATTTCTGAAAAAAAGGCCCATAGTAGACGCTATGGTATTTACGGCTGACAGGGCCCTGAAAATAATTTCACTTTTTTCTCCAAAATCGCCTAACTTGGCACGGATCTTGCTCTCTCTCTCTCTCTCTCTCTCATATACTCACCGTCATCTTTTTAGGGGATAGATCCGCCCTGCGGGCCGCCCTGCGGGCCGCCCTGCGGGCTTCACAGAGGCCCCTTCTTCCCATAACCACCCCTACAGGAACGCCCTATGGCCGTAATCAACGGGATTACCGGAGCTGGCCCCGGCGGGCGCCGCTGCCATAAAGGAGGCCGGTATGGCGCTTATTAACGAAATTACCGAAGTTCTGCACAAAATCGAGGCAAAGCTCTATCCCAACTACCTGGGAAAGGGTGAGGGCGCGTATGTAGCCCGGGCAAAGGCCGAAGCTCCCCTCGCTATCGAGGACGTCTGCGCCGCGGCGAAGAACCGGGGCGGCTTTACCGGGCAGTACGAAGACCTGGTAGAACACGCCCATGTCTTTATCAACGAGATCATCTATCAGCTTTTGGACGGCTTTTCCGTCCAGTTAGGCGCGTTCTGCTCCCTGCATACGCGCATTTCAGGCACCTATCACGGTGCCAACGACCACATCGGCGCGGAAAACCTCCATGTAGCCTTTAGAACCCTCCGGCATCTCAAAGAACTCCTCCTCAAAGTCAAAATCGAGAATGAGGGGATTGCCGGAGACGGCGCGTATATTGACGAGATCCAGGATGTACACAGCGAAGCTCTGAACAGCGTCCTGACCCCGGGGAACATGGTTCATATTCTGGGACACAAGATAAAAGTGGAAGGGGAAAGCCCTGATGTGGGGGTGTGGTTTATAAACCAGGCGGACAACAGCCGGACAAAGATTACCGAACACCTGGGGATCAACCGGAGTTCGGAACTGTTCGGCCTCATTCCCCCGCTCACGGCGGGAAACTACAAGCTGGAAGTAGTAACACAGTTTAGTTCCGGCTCGTTTGTGCTCAAAGATCCACGCACGGTTACCCTGCCGGTGGTTTTAACCGTGGCGTAGCGTGCAAAGCCGCACATGTAGTATGTGGCAGTTCACACATAACTTATGTGGTAAGGCGCACCTGTGTTATGTGGCGATTTACACATAATAAGTGTGGCAAGGCGCACATAAGTTATGTGGCAGCCCACACATAATAAGTGTGGCGAGAGATACATAATGAATGCGGCCTTCATAATGCCAAATGTGCCGGATTCATCTGGTGATTGGAGCGCTTTCGTATGAAGGCGCTCATATAAAAGATATGCGGGATTTGCCATGCGCCGCAAAGGAGTTGTATGATGAAGAAAATAGCGATAGTAACGGTTCTTGTGGTCCTTGGTATGAAAATATTCGCGTTTGAGTATCTGGGCAAGGATAAGGTTGAAGTAACTCCAAAATACTTTCTGGCCTATG
>JAITHE010000171.1 GCA_031280125.1 Treponema sp. | reverse complement strand
CTTCTGGCCACCGCGGAACGGGAGGCCCCGGGCATTGGCCGGCGGACCCGGAAGATCGAGGGGGTCCACACGATTTACCCCTACCTGGAGGAGCTTGCCGCCCTGGCGGGGAAAAAGGGCCTCACCCTGCCGCTCCTGGTGGACTGCCTCAACTGCGAAAAGGGCTGCAACGGCGGCCCCGGCACGGGAAACGGGAACAAGCCCCTGGACGAGCTTGAGGGGCCGGTCCTCCGGCGGAGCATGGAAATGGAAAGGCTCTACAACCCCCGGGAAAAGGACAGGGCCCACAAAAAACTCCGCCGGGTTCTTTCTCAATACTGGAAAAAGGGACTTTATGGCCGGATCTACCGGGACCTTTCGGACAACAACACCATTAAACAGCCCAATGAGGCGCAGTTGGCCGAAGTATTCAAGCGGATGAAAAAATATGGCCCCGGGGATATGTACGACTGTACCACCTGCGGCTACGGAAGCTGCCGGGCCATGGCGGCGGCGATCTTCAACGGGCTTAACCGTCCGGAAAACTGCCACCATTACGCCCTGAACCTCCTTAAAGAAGGGGAAGGGGTGGAACAGCTCAACCGGGTCCTCCGGGAACATATCGGCCAGTCCCTCCGGCTCATCGAGGGAATCGACGCCACGGTGAAAGACCTGGAACACAAGGTCGGTTCCCAGGCTGCGGCGGTGGAAGAATCCTCGGCGGCTACAGAGAAGATGGTCAACTCCCTCCGGGTTACTTCGGAACTGTCCCAGCAGAAGCGGGATTCCATCCAGGGCCTCATCGACAATGCGGGCCGGGGCCAAGAGTCCATGCGGGAAACCATCGAGGCGGTGAAGGGGATCGCCGAGTCCATGGACGGGGTGGCCCAGGCGATCAAGATCATCAGCGCCATCGCCGCCAACACCAACCTTCTTTCCATGAACGCCGCCATCGAGGCCGCCCACGCCGGGGAGGCGGGCCGGGGCTTTTCCGTGGTGGCCAACGAAATCCGCCGCCTTTCGGAAAGTACCCGGGAAAATTCCCGGAACATCTCCGCCACCCTGTCCAACATCATCGCGGGGATCACGGTAACCGCGAAACGATCCACCGGCACCGGCGGCCTCATCAACAGTATGTCCGAAGAGATCAACGGGTTCGGATCCACCATGGCGGAGTTGATCCGTACCCTGGCGGAACTGTCCGCCGGGAGCCACGGAATCACCGCCGCCCTGGCCTCCCTCAAGGACCTTTCCGCCGCGGTGCGGCAGAGCTACGCCGAAATGCTTACCATGACGGAGAAACTCCGGGGAGCCATGAACGAGCTGGCCCGGATTTCCGAAGGTAAGCAATAGGCTTGTTCGATAACTTGGGCGCTTTTCTTACCGGCGCTGTGTTTACGCAAAAGTTTCCTCGGACAATATCCGGGGGCGCCGGGTTAACCGGCGCCCCCTAGGTGTTTTTTCTGTCTCCCAGGGCCACGATGAGCCGCTGGAGACCGATGAAGAGGAGCAGGAGAACCCCAACGGTGATCTTGGTCCACCAAGAGTTGATCTTGCCGTTGAACATGATCAACGCCTGGATGATCCCCAATGTCAGTACTCCGAAGACGGAGCCGAACACATAGCCCGTTCCCCCGGCCAGGAGGGTACCGCCGATAACCACCGCGGCGATCACGTCCAGTTCCATGCCCTGGGCGTGGAGTCCATAGCCTGAAAGCATGTAGAGGGTAAACACTACCCCGGAAACGGCGGAACAAAAACCGTTGATCGTGTAGATGAGAATTTTGGTCTGTTTGATCGGGATCCCCATGAGCAGGGCCGAACTTTCGTTGCCCCCGATGGCATAAATGTTTCTGCCGAATTTGGTATAGAGGGATATGTAGATTCCCGCCAGTATGATCAACGCCGCGATGATCACGTTAAAGGAAATAAACCCCGCGCCCCCGAAGCGGAGTTTCCACAGGGCCAGGGCCTGGAGGGTTTTGTCCCGCATGGCAATGGACTGGATGCTGATAAGGTAACACGCTCCCCGGGCAAAGAACATCCCCGCCAGGGTGGCGATGAAGGGGGGAACGTTCCAGCAGGAGATCATAAGCCCCATGCCCAGCCCCATAAGGCTCCCCGCCGCCAGGGCCGCCAAAACCGCCAGGGCCGGGTTTACGTGGGCGAATTCGGTAAGTGCGGCGATAACCATGGTGGTAAAAGCCAGCACGGATCCCACCGAGAGATCGATGCCCCCTGAAAGGATCACCAGACTCATGCCGACGGCGGAAACCAGAAGAAAGGATTTATCGATAAAAAGGTTTAAAAAAGTCTGGAGGCTGAAGAACCCCCGGTACGAAGCGGAACCGTAGATAAAGGCAGCAAAGAACAGCGCCGTGGCGGCCGCCACCGAAAGATACTTGGGATTCGCTATTTTAAGCCCCCGGATGTCAGGCATTTTCATACCTTGGCCCTCCCGCTTAAGGATCCGAAGAAACCGGAAGCCACGCTGGACTGGAGGAAGCAGACCAGCACCACCACCAGGGATTTTACCACCAGGGATACCTCGGGGGGAACCCCAAAGGCATAGATCGTGGTGGTTAAGGTTTGGATCAGGAGCGCCCCCACCAGGCTTCCCGACAGGCTGAACTTACCTCCGCTCATGCTGGTTCCCCCGATAACCGCCGCCAGGATGGCGTCCAGCTCCGTATTGAGCCCTGCATTGTTGGCATCGGCGGATTTTATGTTGGAACAGATGATCAGCCCCGCCACGCCGGCGCAGAAACCACAGAAGATAAAACTGAACAGCTTTACCGCCTTTTCATTGATCCCCGCATACCAACTGGCGCTGGTGTTTCCCCCCACGGAGGTAATAAAAAGCCCCAGGGATGTCTTACGGGTCAGGATCTGGGCGAAGATAAACACCAGGATAGCTATAAAAATCGCAAATGGCAGGCCCAGAAACCAGCCGCCGCCGATAAAGAAAAAGGGCCTGTAATAAATGGTAATGATCTGGCCGTTGGTAATAAGCTGGGCGATGCCCCGGCCCGCAACCATCAGCACCAGGGTTGCCACGATGGGCTGGATCCTGCCGTAGGCCACGAGAATTCCGTTCCAGAGTCCCAGGAGCATGGCCGTACCCAGGGCAATGATGATCGCCAGGATCATGGGGGTTTCGGTTACATAGGTCTGTACCCCTGCGGCCGTGTCCATAACAAGGTTGCCGCCGATAAGTTTTGAAACCATGGCGGCGGTGATGGCGATGATCGCCCCCACGGAAAGGTCGGTTCCGCCGGTACTGGCGATGACCAATGTCATGCCCATGGAAAGGAGCATCAGCGGGGCCCCCCTGTTCAGGATGTCGATGAGGGTTCCGAACAGGTGCCCGTCGTGGATGGTGATGACAAAAAAGTTTTTCGTAAAAAACAGGTTAAAGAGGAGCAGCAGGGCCAGCACAATGAGAGCGCTGAATACCTTGCTCCCGGCGGCATTTTGAAATTTCGGTCTTTCCTCCCCCATGATCACGCCTCCGCAATGGTTTTAAGGATCTTTTCCTCGTCCAGATCCTCCCCGGACATTTCGGCGATCTTCTTCCGATCCCTCATGACCACGATCCGGTCGGAACAGCGGACCACCTCTTCCAGTTCGGAAGAAATAAATATCAGGCTCATCCCTTCGTCGCAAAGGGACATGGCCAGGTTCATAATTTCCGCCTTGGCGTGAACGTCGATGCCCCGGGTAGGTTCGTCCAAAATAAGCAGGGCGGGGCTGGTTACGAGCCACCGGGCCAGGATTACCTTCTGCTGGTTGCCCCCCGAAAGGGTACCAGCGGAAACATCTGGTCCAGCGGTTACAATCCCCAGCTTGTTAATGTAATTGGCGGCAATCTCCGCCTTCTTTTTGGGAGACAGGTACTTAAAGACGCTTTCCTTGGCCTGCATGGCCAGAATAATATTGTCTTCCACAGACAGATCGTAGATAATGCCGTTTTTCTTGCGATCCTCCGGACAAAAGGCGATAAGCTGGCTAATCGCATCGTTGGGCTTTTTGAAGATCTTCTTCTGATTTTTCAGCAGCATTTCCCCCGTGTCCGCTTCGTCGATGCCAAAAAAGAGATTTGCCGCCTCGGTCCGGCCCGAACCAAGAAGTCCGGCGAATCCCAGGGCTTCGCCCCGGCGGATCCGGAGATCAAAGGGTTCCACGGTACGTTTTTTCCCCAGTTTTTTCGCCTCTATAAAAATTTCGCTGGCCCCGCGGCTTTTCCCTTCCTTGTCCCTCTGTTTCAGGATCGAAAAATCCCTGCCCACCATTTTGGACACCAGATCCAGTTTGGGCAGTTCCTTTAATTCGTATTCACCAATCAATTTTCCGTTCCTCAACACCGTTACCCGGTCGCAGATCTCGTAAACCTGGTTGAGGAAGTGGGAAATAAAAATAACCGAAAGCCCTTCGTCCCGGAGTTTACGGATGGTGGCAAAGAGCTGTTCCACCTCGGGCCGGTCAAGGCTTGAGGTAGGTTCATCCAGGATGAGGATCTTTGAATTCATGTCCACCGCCCGGGCAATGGCCACCATTTGCTTCACCGCCACCGAATAGGAACCCAAAAGCCGGTTAACGTCTATGTTCATGTTCAGCCGTTCCAGGGCGTTTCCGGCGCCGGATTTGATGGTTTTCCAGTTGATTTTTCCAAAGCGGGTGTTCTGCCGGCCCGCATAAATGTTCTCCGCCACCGAAAGGTTGTCGCAGAGGTTGATTTCCTGGTATACCGAATTGACCCCGTACTGACGGGCTTCCAAAGGGCTTGCGGGATTAAACTCCAATCCGTTCAGAAAGATGTTTCCCTGGTTCCGCTTGTAAACCCCCGTTAGAACCTTGATAAGGGTAGATTTTCCAGCGCCGTTTTCTCCCATGAGGGAATGAATTTCCTTTTTGCGCAGGGTAAAATCCACCCCGTCCAGGGCGCGGACGCCGGGAAAATACATGCCGATGCCCGTCATTTGCAGTATAACATTGCCTTTCGGCATATACGCCTCCTCCACCGAAGCAGTATGAACAAGTCTATTTTAACCGCAAAAGGCGCAAAAAGGAAAGCATTTTCCTTATGTGCGCCTTTTGCGGTCCGGTTTGCCAGGGGAAGCGCGGACCCTTAGGTTTTACTTCCCCCGGGTGGATTAGTACTGCCGGGAAGGATAGGCTTCGGCGGCGTTGGCCTGATCGTAATCGGACTCCTGGGATACAACCCATTTGGGAACGGTCTGGCCGGTAAGCAGTTTTACGGCGGTGTCCATAACCTGGGGGCCAAGCAGGGGGTTACATTCAATGGAGGCGTTCATGGTACCCGCGATCATCGCTTCAAAGGCGCCCTTGACGGCGTCGATGCCGATGATAACGATATCCTTGCCGGGGACGCGGCCCGCTTCCTGAATGGCCCCGATAGCGCCGATGGCCATGTCGTCGTTGTGGGCAAAGAGGACGTCAATGCTGGCGCCGTCGGACTTCATGAACGCCTCCATAACCTGGTTGCCTTCGGCCCGGGTAAAGTTTCCGGTCTGGCTCAGGATGATCTTGTACTTGCCGTCGGAGCTGGTACCCGTGGCGTCCGCCGAGGGGATCCCCAGGGTATCCCGGAATCCCTTGAACCGGCCGGTCTGGGCGGAGGAACCGACGGTGCCCTGAAGTTCGGCGATATTGTAGACGCTCTTGCCGGGCAGCAGGTTAGGGACGTTGTTGATCATCCACTGGGCAGCCCGGTTTCCTTCCTGTTCCATGTCGGAACCGATAAAGGCGGTAAACCAGTTGTCGGGGTCATTCATGTCGCCGGGGTTGGCGGCCTGACGGTCCGACCCCTGAATACTGCGGTCCACGCAGATCGTGGGAATCTTGGCGTCAAGACATTCCTTGAGAATCGCTTCCCAGCCGGTTTCGACCACGGGGGTAAAGGCGATGATGTCCACCTTCTGCTGAATAAAGGACCTGATGGCCTGGAGCTGGTTCTCCTGCTTCTGCTGGGCGTCGGAGAAGATAAGCTCGATGTTCCATTCTTCGGCGGCGGCCTTGACGCTGTTGGTACAGGCGGTCCGCCATTCCGATTCGGCGCCGATTTGGGAATAGCCCATGACGATCTTCCGGTCCATGCCCCGGGTCAGGTCGTTGGGATCGGCCTTGGGCTTTCCGCCGCCGCAGGCCCCCAGGACCAGGACGCTCACCGCCAAAAGACAAACCAGTAACTTTTTCATTTCTTCCTCCTGCGAAGTAAATGGTATCTGGCCACAAAGCCGGTTACTTTGCGGCCAGACCTTGCATTTTCGCGCCGCCGCAATCCTTTGGATTGCGCAGGCTACGAAAATGCGGTTTTTAAGGAAGTTTGTCTATAATGTGTCCACATTATAGACAAACACTAAATATGGGCCATGATAGCGCCGGGTCCCCCGGCCGTACATGATTTTTCTTATGGATTTTTATTGGTTTTTTTCTGAAAAACCACCCGGAAACCGCCCTTCCCGGAAGAAGGCCGTCCTTATGGCAAAAAAAGGCGGGTTTTTTACGGTTTTCGGTTGGATTTTTTACGATGTACCACCTTTATCTCCATTGTCCGCTATTTTGTAATGGCGTATCTAAACAAATGAAAGGACTTGGGTTCCAGCGTAAAGCACGGCTTTTCGACGGCTTCGGACGGACATGCGCGGCGGCGGGGCGTAACCTTGTCCGGATTTTCCAGCGTATTGGCCGCCGAAAGATTCCCCGACAGCGCCTCGTGGCGGGCCAGGATAACTTTTCCCATGGAACGGGTATCCAGCGTAACGTGCTGTTCTTCCCCGGAAATATTGGCGCACATAAAACAAAGTTCCTTCTTTTCTTCGTTCCAGGTTGCCGTGTGGGGAATTGCGGAGACTGATCCGTAGGCAGCGCTTTCTATCAGAGGCGTTTTTCCGATGCTGCGGAGGACCGTACCGGTACAGTTTTGGGCCGCCATGGCAAAGGGATAAAAAATCGTCTGTCTGATTGCGGCGCCCCCCTTTTCGGTAAATATGGGCGCTATGACATTAACCATCTGGGCAAGGCAGGCTATACGTACCCGGTCGGCATTATTGATCAACGTACAAAGGAGTCCCCCAAAAGCAATGGCGTCCAACAGGGTATACCGGTCTTCCAGAATATGGGGAGCGGTTTCCCAGGATTTAAGCTGGGTCTTGGCCTGGTACCAGATATTCCATTCATCAAAAGAAAGCATCATGGTTCGTTTTGAACGTTTGAGAGCTTTGACATAATCGGCAGTGGCCGCCACCGCTTTTATAAAGCCGTCCATCTCATGATAGGATGCTAGAAAATCCGTTTCATCTCCGAGATTTTCATAATACCGGTGGAGCGAAAGATAATCCACCTTGTCGTAGGTATATTCCAGTACGATACGGTCCCATTCCGGATAGCTTGGCTGACGGGAGGTGGCGCTGCCGCAGACGCACAGTTCGATGGAGGGGTCCACCCACTTCATGATTTTTGCCGCTTCCAGGGCCTTCTTGCCATAATCGGAGGCCTCCAGC
Organism: Treponema sp.; assembly: GCA_031280125.1. GTDB lineage: Bacteria > Spirochaetota > Spirochaetia > Treponematales > Breznakiellaceae > JAITHE01. Next base: position 3,077 of record JAITHE010000171.1, on the reverse strand, counting down.
TGGCAGGTTTGCCAGGGGCCGTCCATTTCGTTGCCCACACACCAAAGTTTGATGTTATGGGGTTCCCGGTGCCCATTCTTAATTCGCAAATCGGAATAGTAGGTACCCCCGGGGAAATTGGCGTATTCCACGATGTAGCCCGCATCCTGGGGCGTACCGGTTCCCATGTTCACCGCATACATAACTTCGCTGCCCACGGAAGCGGCATAATCGCAAAATTCGTCGATACCTACCTGATTTGACTCGATAGAAGTCCAGGCATAATCAAGCCGTACCGGACGTTTATCCCGGGGGCCTATGCCGTCAAGCCAATTGTAGCCGGAAACAAAATTGCCGCCGGGGTAGCGGAGCGCGCCAAAATTGAGCTCCCTCACAAGTTCCCGCACATCTCCCCGAAAGCCTTCCTTGTCGGCGGTGGGATGACCGGGTTCATAAATTCCCTCATAGACACAGCGGCCCAGATGTTCGACAAAGGTAGAATAGAGCCGCTTGCCGACCTGCCCTATCACATAATCCTTGTCCAGCAGCAATACGGTGGTATTTGACATATTCGCTCCTTATCCCTTTACGCCGCCTATGGTCATGCCGTCAATAAACGAACTCTGCTTGCAGAGAAAAATAACCGCAATGGGAATAACCGCCAGCACCGCTCCGGGCATAAGCATATTGTAGTTGTTTCCATAGGGCGTTATCATGGTCTGAAGTCCCACCGGCAAGGTCATCATCTCCCTGGCGCCGGTAACAATCATGGGCCATACAAAGGCGTTCCAGCTTCCCATGGCCTGCAGGATGGTCATGGCCCCAATGGCCGGAGTCATCAAGGGCAGCATAATCCGCCCATAGATTCTAAACTCGCCGCAGCCGTCTATACGGGCGGCATCCACATAATCCCTGGGTATCCCCGCCAGGTACTGCCTGAAAAAGAAAACCGCAAAGGGAGAAACGGCATAGGGAAGAATAATGCCGGCATAGGTATTGTACAGACGCAAATTTATCATCAACTTGTAAAGAGGCAAGAGGAGAATTTCCACCGGCACCATCATGACGATCATGACCAGGGCAAAGACCAGCCCCCTCATTCTGAAACGGTAAACCGCCAGGCCGTAGCCTACCATGGAGGAAAAACCAATGGAAAGTACGGTTTGGACAAAAGCAATAAGCGCCGAATTCAAATACCAGCGAAAATAGATGCCCTCCGCTTCGGTAAAGAGCAGACGGTAGTTATTGATGTTCATGACTCCGGTATCAATTTTAAGATTGATGCCGAACCTCATAAGTTCCTGCCCCGGCTTAAACGACGAAATGAGCATAAAGAAAAATGGCACCAGGGCAAAAGCAGCCGTCAGCGTACAGATAACAAAGATCACCACACGCTGGGGCAGATCCTTTTGTTTTTTCATCAGCTGTTCTCCTTTTTGAAGAATCCAAATACCGAAAGCTGAAGTACGGTAATAAGCAAAATGATCAAAATAAGCGTAACGCCGATGGCCGACGCAAAGCCCAGATCATTATTGGTAAAACCGGCTGAATAAATGTAACCCACCAGCGTTAAGCCTATGTCCTCCGGCGAACGGGCTGTCCAATAGGTAAAGGATTCGACAAACATGGAAAGACCGCCGTAGACGCTGATGGTTACCACATAAATGACAACCGGCTTGAGGCAGGGAACGGTTATATGAAAAAACCGCTGGAGTACATTTGCCCCGTCAACTTTTGACGACTCATATAATTCGGGGGGAATATTCTGCAGGCCCGACAGAAAATACACAATGTTGACCCCAAGCCACCTCCAGGTACAGAGGACCACCAGGGCAAACATGCCGGTTCCCGATTCCATGAGCCACTTCCGGGCAGGAATTCCAAAAAGGCCGAAGAACGAATTAACAAAGGTACTTTCCTGGGAACCGAAGGCAAAACGGAAAAACATGCCCGCCACGACGACCGACGTAAGGGCAGGCATAAAAAAGGCGGAGCGGAAAAACATGCGCCCAAAAGTAAGTTTACTGTTCAAAAATACCGCCAGCACCAGCGGAACCGGGATCAGGACAAAAATGGTCCAAAAGGTATAGCGCAGACTGTTGATAATCGCCGTATAATAATGGGGATTGAACAGTTTTTGATAATTTTTTAAACCAACAAATTTCATGTCGGAAAAACCGCTTATTTGCTGAAAACTCATTAAAAAGGAACTTACCAGCGGATAAAAGAAAAACAGAAGGAACGTAACCAAAAAGGGCAGGATAAATAAATACGGCGCCGCTGCCTGGGCATTCAATTTTTTTACACGCTTTTCCATGGCAATACTCCAATACTCCCGGAACAGCCGGGAGACCTTCCGGGCCTCCCGGCGTTACGTTCCACCGGCGGGCGGCTAGAGCGAGCGCAGTTCGTCCGCCCCGTCTTTAAGAGCCTGCTGCGGCGTTTTGGTTTCGCTTTCCAGCGCCGGGGGCATCACCGTTTTCTGGAGAACCGTCATCCCCTGCGGATAATGCGGGGTAATATGAAGCGGGTTAAATTCATCCTTGATGGTGTAAAGGATGTCAAAAACATCATCCCCAAAATAGTCGATGTATTTGTTGGGCTGCTTCATCACAGGATCGTCCCATACATCCCAGCGCAGCGGATCAAAGCCCAGGATGGTCCAGGTTTTGATGCTCTGATCCCGGTCCAGTTTCGCAAAGGCCAGAAATTCCTTAACCAGCTGTTTATCCCTGGCCTGACTTGTTGCCGCAGTACCGGTTCCTCCCATGCCGGCGGAACGCTTGTCGCCGGCCCTAAAAACGGGCATAGGGCGGATTACGATCTTGCCTTTTAGATCGGGCATATAATCGGTAAAGCGGCCCATGTACCAGGCGGGCATAAGAATAGCGGCGACATTCCCCTGATTCATATAGGCATACCATTCTTCGGCGTGCATAAAGCCCCCAGGGCATTTTACCGCAATACCGCCTCGAATATTATCCAGCATGTACTGAAGAATTTCGGTGTTGATGCTGTTATCCAGCGTAACCGATCCGTCGGCGCCAAAGACATCAGAACCCCGTTGATTCATTATGGGATAGATGGACCAGTGTTCG
>JAITHE010000156.1 GCA_031280125.1 Treponema sp. | reverse complement strand
CTGCCTAAAACAAAAAAGGTAAGCGGTCCGGCGTTTGTTCTGGCGGGGGGCAGCGTTACCGGAAACGCCGCCCAGTTTATCGGGGGCGGGATCTACGTTAAGGGCGGGGCATCGGTCTTCTCCCAAGGCAAGGGAACCCTCAGCGGCAACAGCGCCGGGGACGGCGAAGGGGTGGACATCCACCAGCAGCCCTAATCCCCCATAACCACAGGCCGCCTTCTCTGGAAGGCGCTCCTGCCCCGGAGGGCGGTCTGCGGTTTGGGGGCTTTTTTCAAAGGAGAAACGGATGAAACGCCCGGTTTTGTGTGTGGTTCTGCTGGCGGCCCTGGCGGTGTCTCTGGCGGCCCAAAAAAGCATTACCCGCTTTGCGGTGGTGGATATGGAAAGGGTTACCCGGGCCTTTACCGGCCAGGATGCGGCGGCGGCCCTGGAAGAAAAGAAGGCCGCTATCCAGACGGAGCTTCTCCGCCTAGGGGAGGAGCTTAAGGAACTGGAGGCCCAGTTTGCCCAGACCCAGGAAGAGGGCAAACACAGCGGCATTAAGACAATAGAGAAAAGCGTCCAGGCCAAGAAGCAGGAAATCCAGGTCTACTACAGAAAGGCCCTGGCGGAACTGGAGCAGGAAAAGGCCTCCCTGGCCTTGACCAGCGAACAGCTAACCCGGCTGAGTACTATACTGCGGTCGGTGGCCCAGAACGAGGGCTTTAGTATGGTGTTGAGCAAGCAGGAGGGGTCGGGAATTCTCTGGTACAGCCCGGAGGTGGATATTACCGCCCGGGTGATCGAATGGATGCGTACCGGAGGCAGACGGCGGTAAGTTCCGGGGGCGGGGCGGCCTTCGCCGCACATACGGGTACCCTGGAAAACCGGAACATTCCCGGTTTGAGCACCGGCGGGATGTAAAAAAACACAATACAGGGTAGGATGATCCATGAACCAGGATCAGGTTAAGGAATCTCTTTTGGCCGTGGAAGATGCGCCTGCGGAATTTTCCGTTATCTTTTCCGGGAAAAAGAGCGGCAAGGTTAACGGTCTTTACAAGCCAGAAACCAGGGAGATTATCCTTCATAACCGTAACTTTTCAGGGGATCCGGAGGGGGACAATCTTCTCCTGTACACGGCGATCCATGAATACGCCCACCATCTCCACGCCTGCGCCCGGGGCGGAACGTTGTCCGCCAGGGCCCATACTTCGGAATTCTGGGCACTCTTTCACGGTCTTCTGGAAAAGGCCGAAGCAAAGGGGATTCACCGGAATGTGTTTGCCTCTTCCAGGGATCTGGAAAAGCTTACCGAAGCTATCAAAAAGAAATTTCTGGAAGAAAACGGCGCTTTGGTCAAGGAACTGGGCCGCCAGCTTCTTCTGGCCAGCGAACTGTGCGAAAAGATCGGCGGACGCTTTGAAGACTATCTGGACCGGGTACTGCGTATTCCCAAGCCGGCTGCCCACGCGGCGATACGAATGTACCAGTACGATCTGGACCCCCGGACCGGGCCTGATAATATGCGCTACCTGGCGGGAATCAGAAACGAAGATGCCCGGTCCGGCGCGGAACAGTCCCTGCTGGGAGGTAAAAGCCCCGATTCGGTCAAGATCGCCCTGCGGAATTTTTCCGCCGGCGAAGGGGAAGATCCAAAACAGCGGCTGGAAAAAGAAAAAAACCGCCTGGAAAAAACCATTACCACCTTAACCAGGCGGCTTGAAGAAGTACAGCAAGAACTGCGCCGCCTGTAGGCCCGCCTGATCGCCGTGCAGAAGCGGGCCGCGGGGCGGCATTTTAACGGGGATCTGGCTTTAGGCCCGGCAGGTCCCATTCCCGGGGAATTTTGACGGGCTGGCCCCTGCTGTCTATAAACGCCCAGGTAACTTTTGCCTGGGCAATAAGGCTGTCCCCCCGGTTTATTTCCTGGGCGATAACGCCGCTGACAGCGCCCTTTTTTACCGGCCAGGAACGGATGGTCAGCGTTTCGTCCGCCAGGGCAGGTTTCTTGTAATCAATCTCGATCCGGGCCACCAGGACCCCGTAACCCGCCCTGATCGCCGCCGGATAATCAAACCCTACCTCTTTAAGGAATTCATAGCGGGCGAATTCAAGGTAGTTAAGGTAATTGGCATTGTTCACATGGCCATAACTGTCGCACTCGTAGGTACGAACGGTCAATGTACATTCCGTAACCATCATCTTCACCATAAAGGATTTTTTGTTTATACTCAACCATCCGGAGGAGCCATGTTTCGTTACTGTCCATCCTGCGCTTCCCAAACAATCCGTTTTGAGCAGGATAAGGTTTTCCGGTGTCCTGCCTGTGGTTTTACCTATTATCACAATACCGCCGCCGCCACCGCCTGTTTTATTAACACCCGCCGGGGCATTCTGTTTCAGGTGCGGAACAGGGACCCCGCCCGGGGCAGGCTGGATTTGCCCGGCGGCTTTGTGGATCCCGGCGAAGGGATCTTTGAAGGGCTGCGCCGGGAACTGTTTGAAGAACTGGGCTGGCCCCGAAGGGATACGCCGGGTCTACAGATCAGGCTTTTTGCCTCCTTTCCCAACAGGTATCCCTATAAAGGCATCATCTACAATACCTGCGATCTGTTTTTTGTCCTGGATGCCCCGGAGCTAACCGGGGCGGACTTGAAACTTGAAGAGGCGGAAATTGCCGGGGTCCGGTTTGTACAGCCAGAAGACCTGGATCCGGAAGAACTGGCCTTTGATTCGGTACGGAGGGCGCTTCCGGCATATTTGGAGTTTATCCACCGCCAGGTTTAATAGACTTGTTCGATAACCAACCGGGTTAGCGAATAAGTCCAATGCTTTTTTGTCTATAAAATGACACTTCTCCGCTTCTGCATATTGACACTTCTGCCAAACTATGTTATTTTAGCTATAACGACGCAGGGTAGAGCAGTTGGCAGCTCGTCGGGCTCATAACCCGGAGGTCAGAGGTTCGAGTCCTCTCCCTGCTAATGGTTTAATTCTTTATGGCATAAAAAAATCGCCATGATTGACGAAGGCATGGCGGAGTACCGGACCGATCCCGCGCGGTTTGTCCCCCTGGAAAACAGTGGACTTGTTCGATAACCCGGCAGGTTTCGAGGCTGCAACGCCCCGATCGAACAGGTCTTGCACAATGCGCCTCCCCGCCGCCTGCGGCGGGGCAGTTTATCGCGAAATAACCCGGAACCCTTGATCGTCTCCCCCGGCATTCGGGGTGCCGCCGAGCCGAATCAAGACCCCGCAGCTGCCCGCGCTGCTGCTCCAACTGCCCCCTCGCAACACACGGTACGAACCCGAAACGGGTCCCGGGGGAGCGCCGGCCCATACAGGATCCGTTACCGCGGTGGTGTCAACCGTGCCTGCATACCAGTCCCAGCACCATTCCCACAAGTTCCCGCCCATGTCATGAAGCCCCGCGCCGTTAGCGGCTTTGGTCCCCACGGGATGCACACCGTAATTTGTATTATCTTTCTGCGAACTTCCCTGCCCCATATAGTCCGCGTTGCCATCATACCAGGCGTAATCCCCCAATTCTCCGACGCCGGTTCCAGCGGTGCTGGTCCCCGCATAGGTATAGTTCCACGCCCCGGCGGAGGTGTCTCCCCCCCGGGCCGCATATTCCCACTCTGCCTCCGTGGGCAGCCGGTAGCCGTTGGCGCCGCTCTTCATCACTGCAGTATCCGCCGCTGCAGCGGTTCCTTCTTCATTGGTCGCTGTCTTTAACAGCGCCGTATAGGCAGCATCGGTGTAGTACACCGGCGCTTCTCCGCTCATCTCGCTGTACGCGTTGCACCACACCACCGCATCCCGCCAGTTTATCCCGGTTACCGGACGGTTCTTCTTTTCCGCCGCCGTCCACCCGCCGCCGCCGGTCCCCTTTCCCGCATCATCATCTGTTCCCGCATAGGGATATCCTTCTTTCCCCGGATTGGCAAAGGTATACCCGTGCACTACCGCCCAGCCGTAGACCTCCTGCCACAACTGGTAGGTGGTCTCGTATTTGGCCATCCTAAAAGGGCTTAGGGTTACACCGCGGTCCGCGATAAATACGCCCGCCGTCCCGGAACCGGGGATAAGCCCCCCGGCAAGATCCACCATTTCCCGGTACTCCGCCGGGGTAGTAAAGATAATGCCTGCTCCGCCGCTGTGGTGAGCTGCACCGAGGCACAGACCCTCCGCGGCGCGGAAAAAGGGAGGGTTCTTTTTTTTCTTCATACAACACTCCTTGTTAGTGTCCGCTCTTATGGAATAAGCGCAGAAACTAACGGCCCCCAAGGGCCCTTCCTGCCTTCGTTCTCTATCTGCACGGCAAAGTACACGGTCTTCCCCGAATCCCCAAAGTTAAACTCCATTAGATCCTTCTTCCGCTTGGTATAAAAGGACCCGTGGAGATCGCCGGGGTCCGCGGGCGGGGTCTCCCCCGGCGCGGCCACGGTGAACCAGATCCGGAAGCCCCTGTTTGCTTTATCGTGGGGATCCCCGGCAACATACAGGATCTTGATCCCCAGTTCGTGCCGCCCCACCAGGTAGGTTTCTATGGTTACTTGCGCCGTGGGGGTTCCGCTGGGGGTGGGGGTGGTATCGTGGGGCTTGAGGCCCAGGCTCACGTAGTCCGCATCTTCCAGGGGCGGGGTAAGGAAATACCGCCTTTTCATGTCCCGCATCTTTTCGATAAGCGCCCCAAAGGCGGTTCTGCACTGGGCCGTTTGCTGTCCGGCTGCGCCGGACAGCATAGGAGTTTTGCCTCTGGCAAAACTCCAGCCAATTATTGTATGGAGTTTGGCGGCTCCAACATTAGTTGCGGTATACATACAACATTCCTATGCCGCCAAACTCCCAGCCAAAAGGCGCAGCCTTTTGGCACGGGTGGTTTCGTTCTGGGCCGCGTCCAGGGCGGCCTGCGCGGCGGCCCACGAGGATCCCAGGTTCGTGAGCGCCTCCGCGGGAACGTTCCACGCCGCCGCTTTGCCCCCCGGTCCCAGGACGTTCATCCAGTCCCGGCTCATGGCAAGCTGCCCGGTTCTGCCTGCGGGCAGCCAGTTTTTGTATTCCCCCATCGTCGTCCTCCTTGGGTGTTATGAACCATATCCAGTCCAATCCACGGTGAATCTATCCAGATCCACGCCGGATCCGGTCAATTCTACGGTGAATCCATTCAGATCCCCGACGGATCTGATCAATTTTATGGCGAATCTAGTCAGATCCGCGGCGGATCTGATCAATGCCGCGGCGGATCCGGTCAAGAATAAGCTGTATGCGGTCAGGAAATCCCCGGTCTGAAGCTGGAACAGCTTGTTTCGGCGGAGATACGCTATATCTAGTGTTAGCTGCGGGTTAAAACGGTAACAATCACACCATACATGGGGGGGGGGGGGGGGGGTAATTCGTTGTACCATAAGAAATGAGCGTATCCATGACAACCCCTCCCGGATAAG
>JAITHE010000118.1 GCA_031280125.1 Treponema sp. | reverse complement strand
CATGCCTAGTCCTTTGTGTTTCACTTGGTTACCTCTCAGCAACCAGTGTACTTTGGGCTAGGTTTTTAGTTTTTAGGCATCCGCTTTTTCGGCTAGGTTTTGTTTTTAGGCATCACGGGCTGTACTATGGCTATTGCATAAGAACGCCGTTTTGTACCTGATATACCAGGGTATCGGATTGCCGGTACTGTTCAAAGGGTTCATCAGGAAGAAAGGTATAAAACGCCTGATCGTAGGAGGGCATGCAATCGAGGAAGCGCCGCTTTTTTTCCGGGTCCAGTTCCAGGAGCACATCATCCAGGAGCAGCACCGGGTTTTTTCCGGTTATCCGGGAATAGCGGCTTGCCTGGGCGGTGCGGAGCAGCAGGGCAAGCAGCCGGCGCTGGCCGGTGGAGGCTGTCTTAATAAAATCGCTTCCCCCTTGGACAAAGAGATAACGGTCCCGGTGGGGACCCGAAAGGGACGCGCCCAGGGCTTCCTCCTGTTCCCGGCATTCCTCCAGGCGGCGCCCTATACCCTCAAGGGTTTGTTCCTTCCAGGAGGGGGCGTAACGGACCCCTATCCCCGGCGTACCGGCAACCGCCTGGTACAGGGGGCCAAAGATTGCTGAAAAATACCGCGCCGCTTCTTCCCGTTTTGCCATTATTTGTAAGCCGCACTGGGCTAATTGGGGGTCCAGGGAGTCCAGCAGGGACCGGTTTTGCTTGGACGGCGGGGCCTTCAAAACCGCGTTCCGGGTTTTGAGTATCCGCCGGTATTTCCGCAGATCATCCAGATACAGGGGATCAGAGAGGCTTTGGGTCTGATCGAAAAAACGCCGCCGGTCCTCCGGGGCGCCGGATACAAAGACCAGGTCCTCATGGCAGAATACTATGCAGGGAATTACCGAAAGGAGCTCCCGCCGGTCTTGGGCGGCCTTTCCATCCACCTCTATGGCTTTTTTGTTTCCCTCTAGGCGGATCAGTATGCGGCCAGCCAAAGGATCATCCAGGGCTGCCAGGGCTGAACAACTCTTTTCACCCAAACGGACCAATTCCCGGTCCGCCGCGCCCCGGAAGGACGATCCGTAGGAACAAAAATACAGGGCCTCAAGCACATTGGTCTTTCCCTGGCCGTTTTCTCCAACCAGAAAGACATCCTTCCCCAGGGTGTCAATTTCACCGTCCGCCAGGTTTCTAAAGGCCCTGGTTTTCAGGGAGCGGAATCTCAAGCAGAACCAGGCGGCATGGGATGCAAACCGGCCTTCCCGCCCAAGGTTAGTCCACCTGCATGGGCATAACCACATGGAAAAAGTTCTTTTCCGGCACCGGCTTAACCGTGATAGCCCGGTTGGCCTCGGAAAAATAAATGATTACCTCTTCCTCGGCCATGATCTTAAAGGGTTCTTCGATATACCGGTAGTTCAAGGCTATGGACACCGGTTCCCCCTCATAGACGCAGGGTATTTCCTCATGGGCGGTTCCAATGTCGCTTTCCTCAGAGGCGATGGAGACGCCCTCGTCGCTTATCCCCAGATAGATACGCCGGGACTTCTGTTCCACCAGTATGGAAACCCGCTTGAGGGCGTCCAGCATATCCTGGCGCTTTATGGTAAAAAACTTCGACTGGCCTTCGGGGATAACCCGCCGGTAATTGGGGAACTGCCCGTCAATAAGGACCGATGAAAGCAGATAGGACCCGAATTTAATAAAAATGAGTTTTTCGGTGATGGAAATGGCGATCAGCCCCTCGTCCCCCGCCCGGCGCAGCACGATATTGAGTATCTTTGGGGGGATGATAATACCATCAAAATCCTTGACAGCGCCGTCGACCTGGCAGGCAATAAAGGCAAGCCGCCGCCCGTCGGTTCCCACCATGATGATGCTGCCCTCCTGCTTTTCGCAGTACACCCCGTTCATAAAGTACCGGGTCTCGTCATCCGACACGGCAAAAACGGTTTGCAGTATCATTTCTTTGAAGTCCTTGACGGGTATTTCAAAAAAGTCCTTGTCCGGCTCAGGAAATTCGGGGAATTTATCAGAGGCTATGCTCTTGAGCTGGAATTTTACCTTTTTATTGACGGGCCTTATAAGGATTTTCAGGTCCTGCCGCTCGAATTCGATCTCCCCATCCGGGAGGGAATTCAGTATCCCCAGAAATTTATCCCCGAAAACCGTGGCGCTTCCCTCTTCCAGCACCGTAACCGGCGCTTTGGTTTCAAAATTTACCTTTATATCGGTAGACTTGATGATCAGGGTATCCTGTATTGCCTCCAAATAGATATTAGACAGGATAGATATGGCGTTCTTGGATAAGATAATTTCTTGAGCGATGGCTATTTCTTTAAGAAGCATGCTTCGCTCGCAGGTAAATTTCATACGCTTGTCCTCTCTTTCTTATTATATATATAATTAGTAATAATAGTAATAGGGCCTTCTAAAATGTGGATAACCCGCCTAATTCTATACAGCGCCATAAGTTATACTAGCAGAAAATTCTGAACAAGTATACGGCGTTTATCCCCTATTCCACCGGGACCAGAATAGTAAACAGGTTATACCAGGGCAGGCAACCGGAAATTCCCAGTTTGTCCCCATAACGGGGCCTTGGCCCCCTGGATTTCCGCTTCCGATGAAACCGCAGAGAATCTATGATTTAGATTATCGGGAGGAAGTGGTACTCTGGTCTGACGGGGCCAGGGAAGGTCAGCCCCTTGCGGGGCTAATTAGTGTCTGTCTATAAAGTCGAATAAATTTGAAAAAGCAGAAAAAGATGTACCAAGTGGAAAAAAAGATATAGAATAAGAACCATGAAAGTATTTGAAGATTTATGTTTGCGGTTATGGATGTAGTGCTGGAAAAACATCCTGAGATAATAACGATAGCCGAAACAGATATAAGGAAAGACTTGAAAAACAACGGGCTGGGACGCGGCGATACGCCAAGTGTTGAGCGGGTAGTACGGACGGCGGTTTTCAAGGAACTAAAAAATCTTGATTACCGGGAACCGGCGCCGGCGCAAGGGGATTCAAGATTGTGCGGGCGGTTTTGTAAAATAAATCCGATGGACGCGTTCAGTTTTCAGACGTGGCAAAACTATATATCGCGGATAAGCGCGGAGAGCCTGGAAAAAATACTGGTAACGATCAACACCGTGGCGGTGGCGGAGGGGATAGAAGACGTATCGCAATTCCGGCAGGACAGTACGGTGATAGAAACAAACATCCATTATCCGACGAACAA
>JAITHE010000093.1 GCA_031280125.1 Treponema sp. | reverse complement strand
GACCTTGACACCCTGCGCTCCTACTTTTTCTTGCCGCGGCTGACAATAAACCGGGAAGACGGCTTATGCTTGCTCCGGGTCTTGTATCCCTTGGTCGGCTGCCCCCAGGGGGTAACCGGGTGAATACCCTTGTTCTTGCCCTCGCCGCCCCCGTGGGGGTGATCGACGGGGTTCATCGCCATGCCCCGCACCGAGGGCCGGACCCCCAGCCAGCGCTTGCGGCCCGCCTTGCCGTACTGGGTGTTCATGTGGTCTTCGTTCCCCACGGTACCGACGGTGGCGTAACACTTCTTGAAGACCATCCGCATTTCGCCGGAGGGGAGCTTCAAGGTAACGTAGTCCCCCTCCTTGGCGGCGATCAGGGCGCCGGACCCGGCGGACCGGGCCATCTGCCCGCCCCGTCCCAGGGTCAGCTCGATATTGTGGACCGTGAAGCCCAGGGGAATGTTTTCCAGGGGCAAGGCGTTCCCCGGCTCGATGGGAGCGCCGGGACCGGCCAGGACCTTGGCCTTGATCTCCAGGCCCTTGGGGGCGAGGATGTAGCGTTTCTCCCCGTCAACGTACTTGACCAGGGCGATGTTAGCGCTCCGGTTGGGATCGTACTCGATGGTGGCCACCGTGCCGGGGATGCCGATCTTGTCCCGCCTAAAGTCGATGGTCCGGTAGAGCCGCTTGTGGCCGCCCCCCTTGTGCCGGACGCTGATACGGCCGTTAGAATCCCGGCCCGCCCGCTCGGCCCGCCCCCGGGTGAGGGACTTTTCCGGCGCGGTCTTTTTGGAAAGCTCCGAGTAATCGAGGCTTACCCACTGCCGCATCCCCGCGGTGATAGGTTTGTATGTCCTAATTCCCATAATTAACCTCTGCCCGGCGTAACGCTAAAGCCGGTTCAAAACTTCTGTTCATATCATCAATATTAAAAATCACCATATCCCCACTCATTATTTACAAAACCGCTCGTATTCCGCCATTGTAGTCTGCCAGGCGGAATTCTGAAAAGGGTCCTCCTTGCCGGAATAAAAAGTGTTCCTCCCCATCAACAGAAAATAACCAAAAACATTGGCCACCGCTTCCAGCTTTTCCTTGGTCCCCTCGTCATAAGCATTCTGCCGTTCCTTGGTATTAAAAAACAGATGCCCCAGTTCGTGGGCAATGGCCATACGCACTTCCATTTCATTCAAATCAGGAGGATAACAAACAAGAAAATACGAAATAAAATCAATGTATACCGGAACGCGGCATCCGGGCAAATCCATACACCTGACATGGAAAGAACGCTTCCCCTTTTCAGCATACACAAACTGTTCCATGGCGCGGATAGAATGTCCCAGATACTGTTTAGCCATCAGGCTGTTGATTTTTTCATTATACTCATTATAAATCTGCCGCACATTCACCGGAGGCAGGCCAAAGCGTTCGGAGATAACCCTAATTTGATTGTCATCCAGTTGAAAAATGGCCATCTTCTACGCTTCCTCCGGAAATTCCTGCCAGGTACCGGACAAATAAACACTCAGAAGGGTTTCATACCGGTCCTCCGGCGTAGGCCGGCCGCAAAAACCCACCTTGGGATTCCCCATTGCGCTAACGAGAATGTCGCTCCGCGCGTCAAAGTCATCGGAAATTTTGGCATATTCAAACAAACCGGTCAACTCATCCCTTATCTCCTGGGGGCTGCCGCTTCGTATACTGCCCTTTACCGCGCCTATCAGCATATTCCGCATACTTTCAGTCATAAGAACTCCTTATACGCCCTCGAAGATGCTGATTTTCTCGTCCTTGGGAAGGCGGACAATGGCCTTTTTCCAGGAGGAGGTATAACCGGCGCGGTTACGCTGCCGCTTGGGCTTGCCCCCCACCCGCATCACCGTGCAGGCTATGGGGTGGACCTTGAAGAGCTGGCGGACCGCCTCTTTGATCTGGATCTTGGTGGCGGCGGGGTCAACCTTGAACACGTATTTCCCCTCCTCCCGCAGCACGTTGGCCTTTTCGGAAAGCACCGGCTCGATGAGAATCTGTTCGTGGCTGGTCATTTACCGGCCTCCTCTGATGCCCCCGCCCGGGCCGCTTCGGGGCCGTAAAAGGCGTTGAGGTTTTTGGCGGCGGTCTCCAGGAGCAGCACCCGGCGGCCGTAAAACAGGTCGTGGGCCCGCAGCCGGTTGTAGGAAAGGTAGCTCAGCCAGGGGATGTTGGCGGCGGCCCGCTTTACCCGGGGGTCGTCATCCTTGAGGACGATGACCGTCCGCTCCGGCCCGCCGAAGTTCTTGAGGATCCCCGCCAAATCCCGGGTCTTCCCCGATTCTATGGAAAAATCCTCCACGATTTTCAAGGTGTCGCTCTGGATTTTCAAACTCAAAATAACTTTCATCGCCAGCCGTTTGGCCTTTTTCGGCATAGAATAGGAATAGTCCCGGGGTTTGGGCCCGAAGATCGTGCCCCCCCCCACCATGAGGGGGGACTTTTTATCCCCCCGGCGGGCCCGGCCGGTGCCCTTCTGCTTGTAGGGCTTGGCGTTGGAGCCGTGGACTTCCCCCCGGTCTTTGGTGCTGGCGTTGCCCTGCCGTTTATTGGCAAGCTCGTTGTTGATGGCGTACCATATCACGTCCTCGTTCACCGGGAGGCCGAAGACGGTTTCGTCCAGCTCTATGCTCCGCAGTTCCTTGCCGTCAATGGAATACACTGTCCGATTCATCGTTTACCGTTCCTTTCCCGCCGCTACTTTTTCACCGCGGCTCTGACGACCACGAGGCTCTTGTTGACCCCCGGAACCGCGCCCCGGATCATGAGGAGCCGCTTTTCCGCGTCCACCTGGACAAGGCGGAGGCTCAGAACCGTTACCCGCTCCCGGCCCATGCGGCCCGGAAGTTTCATGTTCTTGAAGGTCTTCCCCGGATAGGTACTCTGGCCGGTGGAACCCGGTTCCCGGTGAAACTTGGAACCGTGGGTTTTCCGCCCGCCGCCGAAGCCCCAGCGCTTGACCACGCCCTGAAAGCCCTTGCCCTTGGAAATCCCGGTAACGTCCACGTAGCGGACATCCTCGAACAGGTCCGCCCCCAGGGAATCCCCCACCGCCACCTCTTTCTCAAAATCCCGAAATTCCCGGATCCGCTTTTTCGGCGTGATGTTTTCGGGGAACTGGCCCTTGTAGGGCCTGGACACCCGCTGGGGCTTCATGTCGTCCACCCCGAGGATCACGGCGGAATAGCCGTCCTTTTCCTGTGTTTTTTGGGCGACGAC
>JAITHE010000090.1 GCA_031280125.1 Treponema sp. | reverse complement strand
TCCATAGGCCACCAGGACTCCGTTAAAAAGCCCAAAGAGCCCCCCCGCCGCGATGCCGGCGATAATCGGAACCACAATGGGGAACGAAACCCCGTGGTAGATCGCCGTTTCGTAGGTGGGGATCTGGGCAAAGGAGGCGGACACCGACGCGGTAAGACAGACCACGTAGCCTATGGAAAGGTCTATCCCCTTGGTGATGATGATCATCCCCACCCCCAGGGAGGCGAAGGCCCGGACCGCTTCGGCGATGATCAGGGTCCGCATGGAATCCCAGGTAAGGGCCCGGCCCTGGGTAAGGATCGCCAGGACAAAGACCATCACCACAAAGGTTACCAGGGTAGTGTATTTGCTAAAAAAATCTTTTATTCTGATACTTTTCATGTTCTCTCCTATCCGTTTGGTTTGTTCACACCGTTTGTTTGATTACGAAAATTGGGTGGCGTACCGCATGATCGATTCCTGGGTGAGCTCGCTTTTTTCCAGGGTTCCCGTGAGGACCCCCGCGCAGAGCACCAGCACCCGGTGGCTCATGCCGATAAGTTCGGGCATTTCGCTGGATACCATGATGATGGCCTTGCCCTGTTTTACCAGTTCCGCCATGATCATGTAAATTTCATACTTGGCCCCCACATCGATGCCCCGGGTGGGTTCGTCCATGATAAGAATATCCGGCATGGTCATAAGCCAGCGGCTTAAGATCACCTTCTGCTGGTTTCCCCCGGAAAGGTTCTGCACCAAAGTTCCCATGGAGGGGGTTTTGGTTTTAAGCTGTTTGTTTTGCTTGACCGCCTCGGAGGTGAGCTTTCGGTGATCCAGCATGCCGATTTTGGTTTTGTACTTTCCCAGGGAGGCGATGGCGGTGTTCACCGTGATGTTAAGGAGGGGAAAGATCCCCGAACTCCGGCGGTCTTCGGTAACAAGGCCGATTCCCGCCTCAATGGCGTCCTGGGGCCGGATCCGTTTAAGGAGTTTGCCGTGGACGAGAATTTCGCCCGATGCCGCCGGGCGGACGCCGAAGATCGCCTCCACCAGTTCGGTCCGCTGGGCCCCCACGAGGCCCCCGATGCCCAGAATCTCCCCCTTCCGCAGTTCAAAGCTGATATTCCGAAAGGACCGGGGATTGGCCGCCGTAAGGTTCCTTACCTCCAGGCACCGTTCGCCAATGGAAGATTCCACCGGGGGAAAGCGGTGGGTGATGTCCCGGCCCACCATGAGGGAAATAAGCTTGTCGCCGGTAAGAGTCTTCACGGGAAAGGTGCCGATCACCTTGCCGTCCCGCATGACCGTTACGTCATCGGCGATCTGGAATATCTCTTCCATCTTGTGGGATATATAAATGATCGCCACCCCCCTGGCCCGGAGGTCCCGGATAATGGCAAAGAGGTGGGCTACTTCGTTCTCGGTTAAAGAGCTGGTCGGTTCGTCCATGACCACGATGGACGAGTTATACGAAACCGCCCTGGCTATTTCGCAGCCCTGCTGGCGGCTGATGGAAAGGCTTGACATCCGGGCGGCGGGATCAAAATCAAAGTTAAGGTCTTCGAGGAGTTTCCGGGTGTCGTCGAGCATTTTCCGGTGGTTGATAAGGCGCAGGGCGTTAAGGGGTTCCCGGCCAAGCCAAATATTCTGGGCCACCGAACGTTCGGGAACGTTGGACAGTTCCTGGTGGATCATCGACACCCCGGCGTGCATGGCGTCGGCGGCGCTGTTAAAATGCCGTTCCTCCCCGTTCAAAACAATGCTGCCCCTGTCCATCTGATAGATGCCGAAAAGACACTTCATGAGGGTGGATTTCCCCGCGCCGTTTTCCCCCATGAGGGCGTGAACGGTGCCGGGCTTTACCTGGAAATTCACGCCGTCCAGGGCCAGTACGCCGGGAAAGCGTTTGGTCACTTCCCGCATCTCAAGAATAGAATCCGCCATGGTTACTCCAAAAATAACGCCGTAAAAACACACATCCGGGGCGGACAAAACCGCCGCCCCGGACGTGTTAAACGGTCTTAATGGGTCTTGTAATAGTCCGAAGCCTTGTCTACCGGCACAAAGGGAACCAGGTAGCACTGGCCGATGATGGCCGCGTCGTTGGCCGGCGCTTCATCAATCGGCGAAGTAGCCGCGGGGGTTCCCCCGGCGGGATTCCCCGGCTTGTAGGCACCGGTGGCGCACTGGAAGATCACATCAAAGGCCGCCGCCGACTGGCCCACCGCGTCCTGAAGGACCGTGGCGTAGAGCTTGTTTTCCTTCATGGAGTTGATCGCGTCCTGGGTGGCGTCGATGCCCAGCACCGGAATGGTCAGGCTCGTGCCGTCGTCGGCGTTGTCCTTGGTAAAGCCGTTCTGGATGAGGGATTCCACCGCGCCCAGGGCCATGCCGTCGTTCTGGGCGGCCACCACGTTAAACTTGCCCCGGTGGGCGGCGATCCACGCGTCCATCTTCTGCTGGGACTGATCGGGGGTCCAGTTGGCGGTATCTTCCGCCACGATGTTGACGGTATAACCCCGGGTAGCCAGTTCGGCCAGGAGCCCCGCCTTCCGGTTAATCTGGGCGGGATGGCCCAGCTGTCCCAGGATAAGGAGCATATTCACCGCCTTGCCGGGGGCCTTGTCGGCGTTGGCGTCAAAGTAGTCGGCGATAAGCTGGCCCTGGTAACGGCCGCCCACAAATTCCGGGGACGACGCGAAGAAGAAGTTCGTTCCGACCTTGAGGGATTCCACCGTGGGCTGGATGTTGGAGTAGGCCGCGGCCCCTCCCTTTTCCTGTATTTTCTGGTTCATCTGTTCCGACAGTTCCGACACGCAGGGTACGATGACAAACCATTTGTAACCCTGGTTCAAGAGGGTATCAAGCTGGGTAAGCTGGGTCTGTCCGTCGCTGCGGGCGTCCTGAACGTTCAGTTCCACGCCCTTTTCCGCCGCCAGTTTTTTTACGTTGTCCGAATAGTCCTTGAGGAACTGTTCGTCCATGTTCCGCATGAGGAGGGCGATTTGTGTCTTGCCCGCTTCCGGTTTTTTACAGCCGGTAAACACGAGGGCAAAAGCCACCAGAATCATCAAGACCAATGCGAGTTTTTTCATTTTCCTTCTCTCCTTGACAATAGTTTTATCCGGTTTAACAAACCGGTATGTGCCGTATCAAAGCGGTTCATCCCGCCTCCGCCAGGGCGGTCCAGGCCGCCCGGTAGGGGCCGATAAGGTCTTCTCCGATGCCGCTCTTTTCCACTTCCCGGTATTCGGTTTCAAAATCCCCCGCCAGGTCCGCGAGGCTTTTTCCCGAAAGGGCCATCGTGGCGGTCATGGCAGCCCCCAGGGCGCTGGCTTCGGCGATGTCGGTAAGGAACACCCTGTTGTCCGGCAGGGCCGAGGCGAGGAGGCGGCCGTAGGATTCATCCTTTCTGAATCCCCCTTCGGTGTACACTTCGCTGCCTTTCTTTATACCGGCCCGTTCCAGGGCGGTGAGGGTCTGCATCACCAGGGAGATTCTGAGGAGGGCGAAACATTTTTCATAACAGGCAAAAACGGGGGGAAGGGCGGCGTCTCCGGGGCCGTTTTCAGGCCGCGCCGTTGGCGCCGGATTTTCCGCCGTTCCTTCCCGGAGGGCGGAGCTGATGTCCGTAAAGGTCCAGGCCCCGCCGCCTTCCACGATCCGGGCGGTAGAAGCGGGGAACTGTCCCGA
>JAITHE010000070.1 GCA_031280125.1 Treponema sp. | reverse complement strand
CCGCGGCGGCCAGGTTGAGGTCCCGGCTTACCGGCCTTCGTCCCACCGCCATAATAACAATGCCGCCCCCGGCTTCTTTCTTTGTACCTTCCTCGTAGACGCAGGTCATTTCCCCCAGGACGCCCTGGGGCGTATGTTTAATCTCCAGCAGTTTTGCTCCGGTATGAATTTCCACGCCCCGTTTTTCCAGAATCTTTGTCATGCCTTCACAGATACTCCGGTCCATGCCGTTGAGAATACGGGGAAGCATTTCAATAATGGTGATCTTTTTCCCCATGCCGTTCAGCAGAGTAGCGAATTCAATTCCTATGACCCCGCCGCCTACGATGATCGCCGAATCCGGCGCTTTGGTAAGGGAGAGAACCGCGTCGGAGTTAAGGACCAAAGGCAGTTCCGCGCCGGGGACGGGAATGGAGGCGGGCTCGGACCCCGTGGCAATGATAATGTTTTCCGTCCCGTACTGTACGGCGGCCCCATCCGCCCCGCGGACGTTGAGCGTTTTTGCGCCGGAAAAGGCGGCGCTCCCCCTGATGAGGGTTATCTTTTTTCCTTTGACGAGGCCCTCAATGCCGCGGCGAAGGCGGCCTACGACCGCATCCTTCCGGGCGGCCAGGGCGGCATAGTCGATGGCCAGCCCTTCACTCACAAGCCCCAGTTCTTTGCCGTGGTTTTTTACTTCGCCATACAATTCCACCGTATGGAGCAGGGCTTTGGTGGGAATACAGCCCCGGTTAAGGCAGGTTCCACCCAGATCGGCCTATTCAATGAGGGCCGTTTTTTTTCCCAGTTGGGCGCAGCGTATGGCCGCAATATAGCCGCCGGGACCGCCGCCAATCACCGCCGCATCAAACGTATCCATTATAATAACTCCCCGTATAATAACTCCCCGCCCATGCCTGGATGCGCCGTCAAACAAGCCCATCCAGCGTCTTAAGAATGTCCACAATATGCGTGGTGCTTTCGGCAACATGGACCCCCGCGGCGCGGAGGGCCTTTTCTTTATTTTCCGCACTCCCTGTACCGTCGGCGGCCACGATGGCCCCGGCGTGGCCCATGTTTTTTCCCTTGGGCGCGTTTTTCCCGGCGATAAGGGCTATGACGGGTTTCGTTACATGGGCCTTGATATACTCCGCGGCAATCTCTTCCTCACTGCCGCCGATTTCGCCGATAAGGACGATGGCCTTTGTTTCCGGGTCGGCCTGGAAATCCGGGAGCAGGTCCGCAAAGGTTGAGCCGGGGATCATGTCTCCCCCCACGCCGATACAGGTACTTTGACCGATGCCCCGTTCGGTCATCATCATCACCGTTTCATAACAGTTGGTGGCGCTCCGGCTCATGATTCCCACGGGGCCGGGAATGTAGTATTTATGGGCCATGAACCCGGCCTTGCACTTTCCCGGCGAAATAATCCCGAAAGAATTGGGGCCAAAGAGCCTGAGTCCCCTTTGCCGGGCCGCATAGTAACACTTCATCATTTCGTGGACCGGCGTATGTTCGGAGATCGTTATAATGACGGGGAGCCCCGCATCGGCGGCTTCGTACACCCCCTCGGGGGTAAATTTCGCCGGCACAAAGATCACCGTGGCGTTGCATCCTGTCTTGTCCGCCGCTTCCCGGACAGTGTTAAACACCGGTACCCGTATCTCTTTCCCGTTTATCTCAAAGATTGCGTCCTGGCCGCCCTTGCCGGGGGTAACGCCGGCGGCCACAGTGGTTCCGTATTCCAGCATGGTCTGCGTGTGGAAGTTTCCCTCCCGGCCGGTGATCCCCTGAACCAAAAGCCTCGTATTTTCATCAATGATGATACTCATGTTTGACCTTCTTTAGCCCGCATTTTTGATCCGGCAGATCGCTTCCACCGAATTGGGAATACCTTCGGCTACGGTGATGGGAAGACCCGAAGCGGCCACGATCCGCGCCGCTTCGTCCTTGTTGGTGCCTTCCATGCGGAGGATTAAATGTTTGCTCGCCGCTTCCGGTTTTTGCATCGCCGCCACGGCTCCCTTGGCAACTTCGTCGCAGCGGGTAATACCGCCGAAAATACAAATAAAGACAATGCTGATCCGGGGGCGGCCCAGCATGATCCGCACCGCCTCGGCGATCCGGTCCGCCGTGGCGCCCCCGCCCAGATCCAGGGCGGCGTGGATAGACATTCCCTTTTGGGTGATAAGATCGATGCAGCTCATCAACATCCCCGAACCGTTGGACATGACGGCGATATCCCCGGTTTCTTCCACGGGGATAAAGAGAAAATTCACCTTCCGGGCTTCGATCACCTGGGGATCTTCCTGGAGTTTGTCCCGGCAGGCGGCAATGTCCGGCAGATAGGGGAGGGCGTTGTCGTCCACCTCCACTTTTCCGTCCAGGGCGATAAGGTTTCCCGCCGGGTCAATAGCCAGGGGGTTTATCTCCACCAGCATGGTATAGTAATCGAAAAACATGCGGTAGAGTTTCTCGATTATGTCCTTGAGCGGGGCCGCATACCGCTTGTCCGCCCCGGTCTTGTCCAGGGCGTACGCGATGGTATAATCCTGGACTCCCCGGAGGGGATCGATGGGAACCTTGGCGATTTTATCCGGGCTGGTTTTGGCGGTCTCTTCGATATCCATGCCCCCCAGGGGAGAAAAGATGAGGAGCGGCGCCTTGGAGTAGCGGTCCAGCATGATCGAAAGATACCATTCCACGTCGATGTCTTTTTTTTCCAGTACCAGGATCTCGTTGGCCCTAAGGCCCCGGATGTCCATGCCCAGCATGGCCTTGGAGAGCGACACCGCCTCTTCCACCGTATCGGCAAACTTCACGCCCCCGGCCTTGCCCCGGCCGCCGATCTGAACCTGGGCCTTCAACACCGCCGGGAACGAAAGGCCCGCAGTGCGGATCTTTTCTTCCGCCCCGCCGGCGGCGCTTACCACCACGCCCTTTTGTATGGGGAGGCCGTACTGGGCAAAAATCTCCTTGGCCTGATATTCCAGCAGTTTCATGGAGCCCCGCTTACGCGAAAATCGCTTCGTCTTCAGGCTGATTCCAGGACGGCTTGACTGCGGCTATCCGGGACTTGTTAAAGAGGTGATAGTACGACAGGTTTTCGCTGATCGAATTGTTTCCCCAGCTTCCGCAGCCCAGGGTAGTGGTGGGAGAAAGGGAATTCTGGAAGGCCCCGCCGTTCATGGAAGTACAGATCTGGTTGACCAAAATCCGGGACACCGGAAGCCTTAACGCGGCGTATTCGATATGGTCCCTGTTGTTGGACTGTATGTCCACCGAGTGGCCCGCCCCTTCCACCATGAGGTTGGCATAGGCAATATCCACCGCCTCTTCCCAGGTATTGTACTCGTAGGCGGTCATCACGGGGCACATTTTTTCTCTGGAAAGGAATTCGCCTGCGCCGTATTGTTCCGGTTTAAGGATGATGAGTTTGGTCTCCCCGGGGATTTCCACCCCCGCAAGTTTGGCGACGGCCACGGCACTCTGACCCACCGAATCTTTGTTGATCTGTCCGCCGGGGAAAAGCGCTTCCCGAAAAGCCGCCACTTTGGCGGGATCATCCACATAGTACGCACCGTTTTTGACAAAGGCTTCGATCACCCTTTGGTAGTTTTTTTTGCCGGCGATGATCGTCTGGGTTCCGGAACAGATGATCCCGTTGTCGAA